>JAZSCF010000109.1:0-8698 GCA_045602785.1 Acutalibacteraceae bacterium | reverse complement strand
ATTTTGTAGGTGCATTTTCTGCATTTTTGGTAGCATCACCTATAGCGTATTTCTTAGTTTTAAATGATGAACACCGCGAGCGTATTTTAAATATGTTTGATATTGACGGTGATATCAAGGGCGTTGGTTGGCAACAGTATTGTGGAAGAATGGCACTTTCAAACGGCGGCTTTTTTGGCGAAGGTTACTTACAAGGAACCCGTACTCAATTAGGAAAAGCAGGTATTCCTGAAGGTCATAACGACTTTATATTTGTAACTATAGGTGAAGAGCTTGGCTTTTTAGGTTGTATTGTGGTTTTAATATTGCTTGTTGCAATCTTTATAAGGTGCCTTACTGTAGCTCGCACCTGCGTTAAAAAGGAAGGCAAATACATCGCAATCGGCGTATTTTCAATGCTTTTTGCCCAAACAGTTATAAATGTTGGTATGTGTATGTCAATTACACCTGTAATAGGTATTACTTTGCCGTTCTTCTCGGCGGGTGGTACATCGCTTTTGTGCTTGTTCTTGGGAATAGGTTTGGTTTTAAGTGTTTACAGGCACCGCAATTACCGAACGATTTATTTAAGGGATAATTAAAATTTAATATGCTATTTTTAAACCTCGACTAAATGTCGGGGTTTTCTTTTTTTTATAACAAAATTTAAGCAGAAATCTATAATAACCCCATTTTTTTACTGAAAAGTGGGGTTATCTTGTTTTTTCAACAAATTTCGAGCCACTCAAAACAATATAGTGGATTTAGAAGCGGTAAATTTTGAAAATTTTTAAAATGTATGTTTACAAATTTTTATCCTACCGTTACTAAAAGCGAAAGGATGTTGAAAATGTGCAACGAAATTTTAAAACAACTGATACTCAATTTTAAAAAAGGGGATACCGAATCTTTTATATTCATCTATAAGGTTTTTGAAAGACTAATAAGGCTATATGCCGCAAGGGTGGATTACGAAGAAACAGGTGCGGAGCTAGATTTGTTTTTAATCGAACTGCTGCATAAATTAGATTTAAGAAGGTTTGAAAGTGACGGTTCTTACTCTATTCAAAAATATATAGCAGTATCAATAAGAAACCGATATTTAGACCTTTTAAAAAAGCAAATTGAAAGAATACAAAAAACCTTGCCGTTATTAGAGCTTTCATGTGAATTGGAAGACTATAGGGAAGAAAAAATAATGCTGCCTGATGCGTTTGCGTTATTAACACCAAAACAAAAAATGGTATTAAAAAGCAAGTACATATACGGTTATAACGATGTAGAAATATCAAAAATGATGGGTACTACAAGGCAGGCAGTAAACAGTATTAAAAACAGAGCCTTTGAAGTTTTAAGGGCTTATTATAATCATTAAAAGGAGAAAAAACTATGTTTAAATTAGCACTAAATGCAGGTCACGGAATGAATACAGCGGGAAAGAGGTGTCTTAAAAAGCTGGATAAGAACTCTACGCGTGAATGGTATTTAAACAGCCGTATTTGCGAGAAGATTGAAGAAAAGTTAGAAGAGTTTGATGGGGTTAAAATCCTGCGACTTGATGACAGAACGGGGCAAAAGGATATAGCGCTTAAAAAGCGCACCGATGCGGCAAATACCTTTTTGGCGGATTTTTATTTATCAATTCACCACAACGCAGGTATAAACGGTAAATCGGGCGGCGGTATAGAAGCTTATATTTATACCAAAGCAGGAAGCGAAAGCAATGATTGGCAAAAGGCGTTATATAAGGCGGTGGTGGCTAAAACCAACTTAAAGGGCAACCGCGCACAAGGTGTTAAAAAAGCCAATTTGCACGAATGTAGGGAAAGCAATATGCCCTGCGTGTTGTTAGAATGTGGTTTTATGGACTCGAAAACCGATGTTCCGATAATTCTTACCGAAAAATTCGCCCAAAATGTAGCAGATGCTTGTGTAGAAGTTATTGTAAGCAAGGCAAAGCTTAAAAAAGTCGCAACTAAATCAAGTACACCGCAAACAAGCAAAAACAATAAGATTTTAGATTGGCAAAAAGCAGCAATTAAGGATGGATTTGCTTTTAAAAAATACGGTGCTGACGGGGTATGGGGTGACGAGTGTGTGAGCGTTGCAAAATCGGCGGTATGCAAAAAAAGACTTACATATAAATATAAAAACCTTACCGAAATTGTGCAGAAAGCAGTAGGGGTTAAGGCGGACGGAAAATTTGGTAGTAAAACGCAAAAGGCTGTAAAAGAATATCAAAAGAAAAATAAGCTTATTATAGACGGCAGCGTTGGACTTACAACATGGCAAAAGATATTGGAGGTGAAATAATGAAGCAAAAGTTTTTAAAATGGCTTAAGGCGGCGGGAGTACGCGCAATTAAAACTGTGGCTGAAACCGCAATCGCTACCATTGGCACATCGGCGGTAATCTCGCAAGTGGATTGGCGGCTGGTACTATCGGCATCATTGCTATCAGGCTTGGTGTCGCTGTTAGTGTCAATTAAAGGCTTGCCCGAGCTTGAAAAGTAAATTCCAGCAAATAAGTATGTTTTAAAAGAAAAATGAAAATTAAAAGGAGGCTCTATTATGAGTGAAACAAATAACAACACATTAAAAACAAGTGAAAGACAAATTACGGTGTCATGTGACAATATGTGGTTTTATAATTTTATAGGTGATGATTTTTATATAGAACCTAAAAATTATACAATAGGTGCAATTAAAACGAATATTGATAACACTATTCAGTTTACTGCGCCAAATAGCACAAACAATGCCTTTTATAATGAAATGTTAACTGCACAAGAAGTTGAGCTTAACACATTTATACATACCGGCATTGGAGAAGGCTTTGAGAGTTGGTACAAAATACGTACAAATGCAAGCTCGGCTCATAAAAATAACGGAAAAGGTAATTATAATATTATTATTTATTCAGGAAGTGAAACAACACCTAATAAGTTTATTTACGATATAAACGGTAAATTTGTTGCAAGTGATGTAACAGGTAGTCAACAAACTTCGGTATCGTTAGATTTTGGTCAAACATATTATATACGTCTTAGCGCTACTGAAATGGGTTCACTTATGTTGGCAGTTTCTTACGATAATGATGGCGGTGAAACAGGTTCATACACATCCAAAATAGTAAACAACTCGTTATGTATAGATTGTAATGCGTATAATACTAGTAATTTGATAAAAAACAAACGTTTTAAAAAAGCAGAGCTTACCTTGTATCAAAAGTCATCTGTAGGCGTTACTGAAAATTACTTTAAATTAGGAGCATTTGATTATAATGAAACCATATATCCTGGTTGTTCTATAGTAGAATGTGGAGATTTGATCGATTGCGTAAAAATTAGTCAAGCAAACGGTGACGGAGTAGTTGCGTATACCTTTGATGTTACAGAATTATTTGAAAAAGCAGTTGAAGAAGATTGTTATCGTTATATATGGGTTAAAGCTATAAATAATAGTTCACAGGATAACAGTTACATCACTGTTTACGGAAAAAACAGTGATTATCCGCCGAAAGTTACTGTCTCTTGCGAATCAAACTATGGGGTTAATACTAATTACCGCAGTGACTCTCACGAGTTGGGTCGTTTCGGACAAGGCAGTATTGATTTACAGTACGGCAACCTTATGTTTGAAAGTGAAGATTTTGCTTGGGGCGGCAATAGAATGCCTGTAACTATTAAGCACTTGTATAATAGCTTGTTATTTAATCAACAGTATACTGCAAAAAGCAGTATTGGTCTTAATACTGCAGAATTTGGTGCTATGAAGTTAGGCTTAGGTTATAAGCTTAATATTATGCAAAGTATGTGTAAAAATGATGATGAGAATTACTATGTTTACACAGGCGAAAACGGTGAAGAAATTTACTTTAAGCAAACCAATGAAGATATTTATAAAACAAGCGAAGAAGACGGCGAGCTAGAGTATAACGTAAGCACCCGTATTCTAGATAACGGCGATAAATACTTGTTTGATGGAGATGGCAGACTTATTAAAATTACTGATGACAATAATAATTCAATAGAAATTATTTATACTGATGACAGAATTACAACTGTTAAGGATGCGGTAAACCGAGAGTTTAGTTTCTTGTATGATGATAACGGTTATTTAACATCGATAACTGCGCCTGATGGCACACAAATAACATATACTTATGCAAGTGATTTACTTACAGCGGTAAATTATCCAAACGGTAAATCGGCACAAATTACATATACAAGCAAAAAACCTACCGCGATTACCCTATATGATAACGGAGTAGCAGTTCAAAAGATGGCATATACCTTTAATAATTACTCGGTAATAAAGGTTGAAGAGTACGGATATAAAGACGGTGTATCGCAAACAGGTATTACAAAAACTTATACCTATTCGCAGTCGGCAGGCAGAACTGTTGTACATTCAAATGAAAACTCGGGAAACACAGTTTATGTATTTGACAATAATGGTGAAATTGTAAGTGAATATTTTACTACTAACAGTTTTGGGGATAATAATGTTCTGCTTGAAAACGGCGGTGGTGTTACAACTGTAAGTAACTGTTTGGTAGGACATAATTTTGAAGATGTTTCAAAGGATTGGTATCAAGAATCCGCAAATTCGGGAAATCTTACTTTTGAGCTTATAAAAGCAGAAGACAAAGTTAAATACGGTAAACATTATTTAAAAATTACTTCAAATAACAGTGGCGCTGTTCGTAACGGTATTTATCAGTGCAGCTATATGCCTGATGGAGATTTTACATTCTCGGCATATATGCGTGTGGTATCGGGCTTCGAGGGTGAAGATGATGGCGCATATTTAAGTATTTATCAATCAAGCGAAACTGCGGCATTAGTAAATAGCGAAAAGTTAAAAATTCCTGATGATGAGTTTGTTCGTGTAAGTGCGACCTTTAATGGTGGCGACACCGGTTTTTGTGCCGCAATTATGCTTGACGGCGCAGGTGTAGTTGAAGTTTATGCGCCGCAGTTTGAATATGGCGCGGCTCCTAACTCTTATAACCATATTTCAGACAGTAGCTTTAATATAGAAGGTAGTTGGACCTTAAATGGTGCCGAATATTATTTTGAAGGTGGATCTAGTTCGTTCAGTTCACTTAAAATAATGGGTGATGTTAACACAAAAAAATATGCCGGACAAGTTGTAACAGTTAAGAGTGCTGAATCAACCCGTGAAACCTTTAAGCTTTCAGGTTGGGCAAAGGGGTACGCGTTGCCTACACACGACGGCGCAGAAGAAAACCCCACCTTCCGTTTGCGCGCGGTAGTTAACTATGCCGACGGTACTACAAACGAAACCCCAATAACAGCAGATTTCTGCCCATATACAAGTGATTGGCAGTATACATCAGTTGAGTTCGCAAAGGAAGCTTTTAAGGAAGTATTAAATATCCAAGTATTTTGCGATTACGATTATAACTACGATGATGCATATTTTGATGATATCGAGCTTATCCGGACTCAAATTGAAACAGGGCTTAAAGAAGAAGATTTTGCAGTAGAAGAAGATTATACAGATGAGAGCGGTACCACAACCGAAGATAACCAAAATCAAGCGGAAGAAACTGAAGAATTTAATGCTTTCAATGAGCTTGTGGATGCTTTCGGCAATACTTTAACCGAAACCACCTTTACCGAAGGTGAATTTGGTACAATCTACCGTTCGTTTGGTTATGATGAAGAAGGTAATAACCTTGTAAAAGAAACCGATGCGCGTGGGTATACTACACAGTATGTTGTAGATAAAACAACTTCGCAAAACAAGGAAGTTACCGACCGCTTAGGCAATAAAACCGTCTACGAATACGACCAGTCGGGCAGAACAACCAAGGTCACAAGCAAAAATGCTAAAAATAAAGAAATTGGAACAGTTTCTTACTCCTACAATTCCTATGATGACCTTACCGAAATTGTTCGCGGTGACGGTTTGAAGTATCTGCTTAAGTATAACGCTTTCCGCAACCTTGAAAGCATTGGTATTGACGGTAAGGAAGACGGCGACCTTATAAAATACACCTACACACGCGGCGGTAGAATAAACAGTATGACCTACGCTAACGGCGATAAAATGTCCGCTTACTATGACGGACAAGGTAATATGATAAGTGAAACTTGGGTAGATAAAGATAAAAATGAGATAGCATACTACCAATACGGCTATAACGCGCAGGGCGAAATTGTAAGAACAGTTGACAAGCTTGCTAAAAAATTGTATAATTATACATACGATAACGGTCGTATTGAGCAAGCGGTTGAGAGTGAAATTACATTTGATGATTATTATAATTTAATCAACTCTAAAACCGTAATATCCACAATCCGCTACTATTACGACAACGAAGGTACACTTACCAAAAAGCGTATAATTTCGCCTGATGGTAAGGAACAGGTTATTACATATACTGCTACCGAAAATGAATCACAGCTTGTTAAAACTACGGTGGGCGAGCATAGCTTTGTAAGCACTTCTAAAAACGATGTGTTCGGCAGAAAAGAATTTGATGAGCTACAGTTAGGCTCGGGCTTTGTATCCCGTCAGTTTGATTACCTAAACGGCGCTGTTACAGATGAACACAAGGACAACAAGCTATTAAAATCTACCCCCACAACTCAGCTTGTAAGCGAGATTACATTCTCAGACGGCAGAACCATTGATTACGAATACGATGCCGAAGAGCGTATTACTAAGGTTACCGACAGTGTTGACGGCATTACCAGATATACCTACGATGCACTAGGGCAGTTATTAACTGAGACCAAAAACGGTCAGTTAATTAACTCGATGATATACGATAGATATGGTAATATACTCCACAAAAACGGCATAGATTATGGGTACAACGGCATTTGGAAAGACCGTCTTTCACATTATGACGGTAAGGAAATTACTTATGATGCGCAGGGCAATCCGCTTAAGTATTTAGACCATATTTTATTCTGGGAAAAGGGTAGACAGTTAAAATCCTTTGACAATAGCGTTTACACCTATAACGCTAACGGTATTAGAACTTCTAAAACCATTGACGGAATTCGACACGATTTTTACCTTGACGGTGGTAAAATATTAAAGGAAACTTGGTTAGATAATACCCTTGAAACCGTTTTTGACAACGAAGACAGCGTTTGCGGTATTGTTTACAATGGCGAGCCTTTCTACTTCCAAAAGAACCTACAGGGCGATATTATTGGTATTACCGACCAAAATGCAAACGTTGTAGTGCGCTACAGCTATGACGCATGGGGTAAATGCACTATAACCCGCGCAATAAACGGAGTTATTGCAAGAATTAACCCATTCCGTTACCGTGGTTATTACTATGACTCTGAAACAGGGCTTTACTATCTACAATCCCGTTACTACGACCCGGTGGTTGGTAGGTTTTTGAATGGGGACCAAGTGGAGTTTGCGGTAATGCAACAAGGCGCAATTGGGCATAACTTGTTTGCTTATTGTGGGAATGATTGTGTGAATGAGAGCGACCAATCTGGATATTTAAAAGTAAAAACATGGGTTGTTGCTACGGCGTTAGATGTATTATTTACTTTATTGAATCATGCTATGATGTTAGGTTATATATCTTTTAGTGCGACGATATGGTTGTTGGCTCGTACACCTTTTACAAGGAAAGCAGCTTTAACTTTCCTTCAAAAGAAAATAATACCTGTTTTTATACGCGGATTTTTTAATAAAGCATTAACTGCTTTGAGAAAAGTTTTAGTTACATTCGGAAGAATTGGAAAAGAATTTGCCAAAGAATGGACAAAAGATAAAGCAGTATCTCTTTTGAATAAATTATTTAAAACTCGTCTTTTCGATGTATTGACAAGTTTGCTAACATGGGGCGGTATAATAGCTTTGATGTTTGATTTGTTAGATAAAAAGTTTGATGGGTATATTACTGTATAATATAAATAAGGGGTGTATAATTTTTGTTAATAAAGTATTTAGGTAATAATGAAAGAATTATTTGTAATATTGATGGATTGGATTATACTTTTAAAAATTCACATACCGATGAATCGTACATTGCACTGAATTTGATAAAAGGTAAACATATTTTACATCTTAAAAGGAAGACTTTATATAATTTACTTTTTTGTTACTTAAACATTTTTAATCCTATTTTTTATATTTGGGAAATTATGTTTCTAGAACATAGAGAAGAAGAATTTAAAAAATCTTTTTCTATATTTGAGATTGAATTTGAACTATTATCTCAAAAAGCTCCTTATATTATATTGGATTTTAATAGTGTTATTAGATATGATGACTTAGTTATTAATTCGAGAAAACAAACTGCTGATATATTACTAAAAAAACGCTTTAAAATAACAGTTATCGGTTCTTCTATTTTATTCATGCTATTTTTTAATATTTTAAGTATATTAAATTATTTACAATCAAATTTCAACTTATCTGTTGCGGCAATATTTTGTGTTTTAATAACATTTTTTTCAATAAAAAATATTATATTAGCAGTGAATATAACAAAATAGGAGGAGACAGGGGGACGGTTCTCTTGTCTCCTTTTTTGTTGACATTATTCGCCGTTTGTGTTATAGAAGCAACACAAGGGGACGGTTCTCCCGTGTTAACACTACTTTCTAAAAATTGTTTTCACAAAGGGCGGTTGGCGCAAGCTGACCGCTTTTTCTTGTGTCAAAAAAGATTTCTCGCATACGCTCAAATGACAAAGAAAACTGTCA
>JAZSCF010000108.1:0-7708 GCA_045602785.1 Acutalibacteraceae bacterium | reverse complement strand
AGGACGAAGCTTGGGACGAAAATATGATGAAGACCTTGACCTTCGGCGGCAAGACCTATGGTACAACATTACGCAATACACATATTTCGGGTGTATATGTAATGTTCTACAACAAGGCTGTAATCGATAAATACAACTATGAAGACCCCTATAAGCTTTGGAAAGCAGGCAAGTGGACTTGGGATAAGTTCCTTGAAATGTGCGAAGACGCTAAGGACGACGGTATGAACTTCGGTTGCGTTGGTGAAGGACATATGCCAGCATACGTTTCTACATATGGTGTAACCAACCTTTACTACAACGGTAAGATGATGGCAAGTAACTGGAATAGCCCTGAATGGTTAAAGATTCACCAAGAGCTTGGTGACCTTTACAACAAGCAAGGCTTATTAGGTCGTGGTCAGGCAGAACTCTTTAATGCTGCAGGTTGCCCATTCTATGTAGGTACTACAGTACACGCAAGAAACAAGAACCCCTACTTCGGTGACGTTAAGGCTAACAAGACACTTTACTTTGTTCCACTACCTGAACATCCCGAACAAAAGAAATACTATCAAGGTTATGGTGAAATTGAAGCTTACGGTATACCTAAGGGCGCTAATAACCCTGAAGCAGTACCTTACTTCTTAAGATACTTCCTTGACGGTGCTAACTACACATTGGATACCTACTTTGGTAATAAGCAAAACCTTGAAGTTTACAACTGGTGTATGAATCAACCTAATAAGGTTGTTAACTGGGGTTATGAAACCGAAGATGTAGCAGGTATAGGCGAAGTTAAAACTATTGAAAAGTGCACAGGTGCACAGGTTAAAAACTTTATCGATACCAATAGCCGCATCAACCAAAAGTGGGTTGACGAACAAAACAAAATATTAAATAAACTTAAATAATTTAAGTTTTATTAAGTGATTATTAAACTCCCAAAAGTGCTTTAAAACAGCATTTTTGGGGGTTTGTTTTTTTAGTAATTGAATTTTTTAAAAAAAGGGGTGGAAAAATGTATGGATATATGATATAATATATTAACCAATTGGTAACCTTTTTGAATATATTGTCTAAAATGTTGCTTTAGATAAAATATATAAACGGCGTTGCTGACTGGAATTTCCCGCAAAAGCGGTTAAAATATATTTTAGAAAGGAAAGAAAAATATGAAAATCACATTAAAATCCCTTTTCGCACTCGCTATGGTTATTTGTATGCTTTTTGCTGTAGCAGGTTGCGGTGATAAGGGTAAAGAAGTTTCATCTGAACAAACCGTTTCTGAAGACTTCTTTGCTGATGCAGAAACTCAAGATGAAGTAACCTCTAGCGAAACCTCTTCTACTACTTCTACTCAGTCTAACGTTACTTCAAATAATTCGAGTGTTAAAGACAATTCGAACACAAGCTCAGGCGGAAAAACCTCTTCAACTGACACAAGCTCTACCGGTAAGGTTACTACTACTACCCTTCCTGATGAAAACAAAATTGGCGGTAAGTCTTGGAAAGATGTTTTAGCAGGAATGCCTAAAAAGCTTCGTGGCACAAAGCTTACAATGTACAACTGGAACCCAGCTACCGAATACACAGGTGCTCCCGCTGTTATGGATGCCTTTAAAAAGCAAACAGGTATTCAGGTTACCTGGAACACAGTTTCTTATTCTACATACTTTACAAAGCTCCCGGCATTAATTGCTTCAGGTGAAAATATTCCTGATATGGCTCGTATTGGTTATGCAAGCCTTAGCTTCATCCAAAATATGCAGCCTATTTCTGTTTCTAAGTACGACTTTAAGGACGAAGCTTGGGATCAGACAATGATGAAGAACTTAACCTTTAATGGTAAGGTTTACGGTACTACATTACAGAACACCCATATTTCAGGTGTATATGTAATGTTCTACAACAAGGCTATCATCGACAAGTACAACTATGAAGACCCATATAAGCTTTGGAAAGCTGGTAAGTGGACTTGGGATAAATTCCTTGAAATGTGCGAAGACGCTAAGGATGACGGTATGGCATTCGGTGCTGTTGGTGAAGGACATATGCCTTCATACGTTTCTTCTTACGGTATAACCAACCTTGAATACGATGGCAAGAAGATGACCAGTAACTGGGGCTCTTCTAAGTGGTTAAAGGTTCACCAAGAACTTGGCGACCTTTATAACAAAGATCAGTTCTTAGGCCGCGGTCGTGAAGAACTCTTCGATGCTGCAGGCTGCCCATTCTATGTAGGTACTACAGTACATGCTAGAAATAAGAACTCCTACTTCGGTGATCTTAAGGCTAACAAAACTCTCTACTTTGTACCAATTCCTGAACACAAAGAACTTAAGAAATACTATCAAGGTTACGGTGAAATCGAAGCTTACGGTATTCCTAAGGGTGCTAAGAACGTTGAAGCAGTACCTTACTTCTTAAGATACTTCCTCGACGGTGCTAACTACACATTGGATACCTACTTCGGTAACAAGCAGAACCTCGAAGTTTATAACTGGTGTATGAACCAGCCCAACAAGGTTATTAACTATGGTTATGAATCCGAAAACGTAGTTGGCCAAGGCGAAGTCAAGTCTATCCAGAACTGCACAGGCGCTCAGGTTAAGAACTTTATCGACTCTAACAATGGTATCAACCAGAAGTGGGTTCAAGAGCAAAACGACATTATTAAGAAGCTTAAGTAATTAAGTTTATAGCAAATGCTGTTTAATATGTTTGCTTAAAATATCCCCGAAAGTGCAACGCACTTTCTGGGATTTGTTTATATTTTTTCAAAAATTCGTAGAAAAACGCTTAGGTATGTGATATAATACAAATATTAAAATAAAAACTATAAAATGCAGGTGTAAAAAATGCTTAACATTGAAAAAATTAAGAATGATTGTATTGCTTGGATACGTGATTTTTTCGAGAATAACGGAAAAGACTGCAGCGCAATAGTTGGCATTTCAGGTGGTAAGGATAGCTCGGTTGTGGCGGCACTTTGTGTTGAAGCGCTCGGTAAAGATAGGGTTATTGGTGTGCTTATGCCTTGCGGTGTGCAGCACGATATTGACTGTGCAATACAGCTTGTAGAGCATCTTGGTATAAAAAATTATACTATAAACATTAAGGAGACAATGGATGCAATATACAAGGCAATGCCAAAGGATTTAGAAATTAGCGCGCAAACCAGAACAAATCTTCCGCCAAGAATCCGTATGGCAACCCTTTATGCCGTAAGTCAATCCCATAACGGCCGTGTAGCAAATACCTGCAATCTTTCCGAGGATTATGTTGGCTATTCAACAAGATACGGCGATGCTGCAGGTGACTTTAGCCCCCTTTCAAAGCTTACCGTTGCCGAAATCAAGGAGCTTGGTAGGGCATTGGGTCTTCCAATTAACCTTATTGAAAAAACACCTATCGACGGTCTTTGCGGAAAGACCGACGAAGAAAACCTTGGCTTTAGCTATGAGGTGCTTGATAAATATATTCGCACAGGTGTTTGTGAAGATTTAGCGACTAAGGAAAGAATTGATAGAATGTATAAAAATAGCCGTTTTAAGCTTGAACTTATGCCTTGTTTCGACCCTGAAATTTAATTTTTTACATTATAAAATCTTATCCCAAAGTTGATGACTTTTATCTGCTTTGGGATTTTTTGTTTACAAAATGTTTAAAAACAATAAAAAATTATTTCAAAAAATTTTGGTAGAATTATGTAAAACTGATTGAAAGGAAAAAATTATGTACATTATAAAAAATGCCTTTAAATGCATTGGTCGTTCTCTTGGGCGGAATATATTAATAGGAATTATTGTCTTTGTAATTGCGGTTTCGGCTTGTGTTGGCTTGTCTATTCGCCAAGCGGCGCAAAACACCAAGGAAGAAACACTTTCTAATATGACGGTAACCGCTACAATATCCTTTGACCGCCAAGCTATGATGGGCGAAATGAGGGGGCAGGAAGACGGCTTTGATAAAGAACAGTTTGCTGAAAAAATAGGCGAAACGAGTGACCTTTCTCTAAGCGACTATAAAAAATACGCTAAGGCGGAGTCGGTAAAGGATTTTTATTATTCTATGACCGCTTCCTTTAACGGAAATGATGATTTTTCTCCCGTAACTACAGAAACCGAAAGCGAAACCGAGAGTAGCACTAACTCTAATAAAAACCGCCCTAACGGTTCTTTTGGTGGCATGGGCGGATTTGGTGGTCTTGGCGGAAAACGTATGAGTAGCGGCGATTTTACCGTTGTTGGATACAACTGCGATGAAGCAATGACCGATTTTGTAAACGGCACAACTGCTATAACCAAAGGCTCGGTTTTTGAAGAAGGCACAAAAAATTATGACTGCATAATTTCTGAAGAGCTTGCGGCATTTAACGATTTGGGAATAGGTAGGGCCATTAAGCTTACCAACCCTAACGATGAAGATGAGGAATACACCCTTTATGTAGTGGGTATTTATAAGGATTCAAGTTCGAATGATGGGTTCCAAAGAATGCCGGGAAGCGACCCTGCTAATAAAATTTATATGAGTTATACCGCGCTAAATAGCATTTTAACCGCTTCTGAAAAGGTGTCTACTACTGTAACCGATGAAAACACAGGCCGTGAATACGAAACGGCGGTTAACGGTACAATTTCTCCTACCTATATTTTCAGCGATGTTGAAAGCTATAATAATTTTGAAGCACAAGCGCGCGAATTAGGTCTTGAAGATAACTATACAATATCATCTCAAGATGTTGCCGCATTCGAAAATAGTCTTGTACCGCTTAACACCTTAAGCACAATGGCAGGCTGGTTTTTAATTGTAATATTGGTTATAGGCGCAATTATTTTAATTGTAATTAATGTATTTAATGTGCGCGAGCGCAAGTACGAAATTGGTGTTTTAATGGCAATAGGAATGAAAAAAATTAATGTTGCCAAGCAGTTTTTAATAGAAGCTTTTGCAGTTACTTTGGTTGCAGTATTGTTAGGTGTAATTGTGGGTGGCGCGAGTGCTGTTCCCGTAACAAATGCGCTTTTAGAAAATCAAATAGAATCGGCTCAAAGTGAATCTGTAAAAGTAGAGCAAAACTTTGGTCGTGGAGAGAGACCTAACGTTAGTAATGGTAATATGACACCACCAAGTGACCGCGGAAATTTCTCGGGTGTTGAAAATATATTAGGTCAAAAGGCTGCAAATTATGTAAGTGAAATCAACTCGGCTATGAACCTTACAGTAGTACTGCAAATGCTTGGTATAGCGGTGCTTCTAACCCTTGTGGCAGGTGCGGTTGGAGTACTGTTCGTTATGAGATACGAACCGCTTAAAATACTAGCTAATCGAGATTAAAGGAGGACAATAAAGTGTCAGTTTTATCATTAAACAATGTATGCTTTTCTTACGGAAAAACACCTGTGCTTAAAGACCTTTCTCTCGATTTTGAAAAGGGAAAAATGTACTGTATTATGGGTAAATCGGGTGCAGGAAAAACAACCCTACTTTCAATTTTATCAGGTCTTGCAAACCCAGATAGCGGTACAATACTTTATAACGGCAAGGATATTAAAAATATAAATAAATATAAATTCAGAAGTAAGTGCATAGGCGTTGTGTTCCAAAGCTATAATCTTATAACCAAATTTACTGCTCTTGAGAATGTTGTACTTTCAATGGATATTGCAAGGGTTAAGGGAATTAAAAAGCGCGAAAGAGCGTTAGAACTTTTAAATAGTGTGGGGCTTGACAACGATGAAGCCAACCGTAGAGTTTTAAAACTTTCGGGCGGTCAGCAGCAGCGTGTAGCAATTGCGCGCGCCCTTTCGCATAACCCAGATATTATCCTTGCGGATGAGCCTACAGGTAATCTTGACGGCGATACACAGGATGAAATTATGCAAATTTTACGCAAATTAACTGAAGAGGGAAGATGCGTAATCCTTGTAAGCCATTCACCGCAAGTAGCAGCAATATGCGACCAAACCTATGAGCTTGTAGCACAATCAAAGAATAATAAATAATTAAAAAGGGTTAGCTTTTAAAGTTAACCCTTTTGTAGTTTATATCTTATGTTGTTTTTTACATAAAGAGGGTAGATGTATGGTTTTCCATGTGTCTGCCTTTTTTATATTGCACTAGGCGGGTGAATATTTATTTATAATATAAGGAGAGTAAAGCTTAGTGTAGTAATCCAAATATTTGGTGGAAAAGTAGATTATTTAAGTTTATGGAAGTCTTTTGCAAAGTGCTCTTTTGTTAGTTTTGCCACTACGCCCGACAGGGTGAACAAAGCAATAAAGTTAGGTATTGCCATTAAGCCGTTAAAGGTATCGGCAAGATTCCACACTACTTCAAGCGAGGTTGTGGTACCTACAATAATTATTAGGGAGAAAATAATTTGATAAATCTTTGATACTTTTACGCCGAATAAATATTCAACACAACGTGAACCGTAAAGAGCCCAACCGAGCAATGTTGAAAGTGCGAATAGGAAAAGTGCAATAGCAACAAATAAAGAAGCAACTTTATCACCAAAAACAGTTGCAAAAGCACCGGTTATAAGCTCAGAGCTTACAGATTCCCCAAATTCAATATCAATACCGCTTGTAATAATAGTGAGACCGGTTAAGGTGCAAATTACAAGTGTATCGGCGAAAACTTCAAAAATGCCGTAAAGTCCCTGTTGAACGGGTCCTTTTGTATCGGCTGCTGCGTGGGCAATACCTGCCGAGCCAAGACCAGCCTCGTTAGAGAATGCGCTTCGCTTTAATCCCCAAACAAGAGCGTCTTTAATAGCAATACCGCAAGCGGCACCGCAAACAGCCTTCGGAGTAAATGCGCCAATAAATATATTTTTGAATGCAACTCCAATATTTCCAAAATGCATACCAATTACAATAAGAGTAGAAATTATGTAGAAGATACTCATAAACGGAACAAGAAGTTCGGTGATTTTACCTATTCTTTTTATTCCGCCAATAAGCGCCACGCCGCAAATTATTGCGAGAACAATACCTATTATAAGACAAATGGTTGCTTGACTACCTGCGGTAGAGGGGATAAAGGTTACGATTGCGTTATTAATAGAGGAAGAGATGCTGTTGGCTTGAGATAAATTTCCAATGCCGAAAGAAGCAAGGATTGCGAATGCGGCAAATAAAACAGCAAGCCATTTCCATTTTTTACCCATACCGTTGGTGATGTAATACATAGGGCCGCCAACCCAATCACCTTTAGAATTTTTTTCTCTAAAATGAATGGAAAGTGTAACTTCACAATACTTAATAATCATTCCCAAAAGTGCTGCTATCCAAAGCCAAAATAATGCGCCGTAGCCGCCTAAAGCGATAGCTTGACTGGTTCCAATTATGTTGCCTGTTCCAACGGTTGCTGCAAGCGCTGTGGTTACTGCCTGAAAGGGCGTTACGGCACCTTTTTCGGCGGCTTGCTTTTTAAAAACCTTGCCAATAGTGTTTTTTATTGCATATCCAAATTTGGAAAACTGTATGCCTCTGTTACGAATTGTAAAGAACAATCCGCCAAGTATAACGCAAGGCAAAAGAATATAAATCCACGCAACAGTATTAAGTGTGCCTGTAAAGAAATCTAAAATTGCACTCATAATATTCTCCTTTATATTGTAATTTTATTTGTATTATATAATGAACACATTGGAAAAGCAACATTATTTTAAATTTCAATTAATTATGAGAAATGACAAATTGTTTATGTGACTTTTTGT
>JAZSCF010000107.1:0-6339 GCA_045602785.1 Acutalibacteraceae bacterium | reverse complement strand
GGTAAAAGGTGTTCTCTCTATTCTCCTATGTGGGTAAATAGTTTCGGTGTGATGTGGTAGTCTATCCGAGGGATACACTTTTTCGGCGCACCCTTCGGGGTGTGCTTTTTTATTTAGTTGGTGATAAAATGGGCTATTACTTCAAACCGCATATATGGGCTTTCGATAATTTTTTAGAGTGGCTATTCGCTAATAAGCGCGAGCGAAAAAAATTGAAATATGTTCCAAGATACTGTCGTAATTGTGAATGCTTAGGTATATGCCGAGATGAAAATAATAATTGGAAATGTATTGATGGTTGTATGATTATGAAATAAAAAAGAGTATTCAAGCTAAAAACTTGAATACTCTTGAATTTTGTTTTAATTATTCAGCTGCTTCTTCTGCTACTTCTTCAGCTACGGGAGCTTCTACTGCTTCTTCTGCAGGAGCTTCGGCAACTTCTTCAGCTACTTCTTCAGGAAGTAAAGCACGGATAGAAAGGCTTACGCGTTTTTGTTCAAGGTCAATAGCGGTAATCTTTGCATCAACTTCTTGACCAATCTTTAATTCATCCTGTGGCTTAGCAACGTGCTTGTTAGCAATTTGTGAAATGTGAACAAGACCGTCAACACCGGGGATGATGCGAGCGAATGCGCCGTAAGTGGTCATGCTAACGATAGTAGCCTTAACAACATCGTCAACATTGTAGTTGTTCTGGAAGATAGTCCAAGGGTTATCTTCTGCTTTTTTATAGCCTAAAGAAATTCTCTTCTTTTCTTTATCAAGGTCTTTAATATAAACTTCGATAACATCGCCAACTGAAACAACTTCAGCAGGGTTCTTAATGCGAGCCCAAGAAAGCTCGGAAATGTGAACCATACCGTCAACGCCGCCGATGTCAACAAATGCGCCGTAGCCTGTTAAAGACTTAACGGTACCGTTGTAACGGTCGCCGATTTCGATATCAGCCCAAATCTTTTCTTCAGCTTCTTTTCTTTGTTCACGAAGAACGCTGCGGATAGAACCGATAGCTCTTCTGCCACGGCCGATTTCAATAATACGGAAAGAAACTTCCTTACCCTTTAATTCTTCTAAAGAATCGTTTCTTGAAAGGGTTGCCTGAGAAGCGGGGATAAATACGCGAACATTGTTTGCGTAAACAACAACGCCACCCTTAATGATATCCTTAACAGTACCTGTTAAGATTTCAGCAGAGTCTTTTGCTTCTTTAATTTTGTCCCAACCTGCAATAGCGTCATAACGGCGCTTAGAAAGCATTGCGGTGCCTTCTTGGTCATTTATTTTCATAATGATAAGGTTGATTTGGTCGTTAACCTTAACTTCGTTTACAAGGTCTACGTTAGCATCGTTTGAGAATTCAGCAGCGGTTATGTAACCTGTAACACCTCTGCCGATATCTACTGTAACTTCTGTTGAGTTAACAGCAACAACGGTACCTACTACTTTTTGGTCACCTGTAAGGTTGCTTAAGGATGCTTCAAATGCTTCCTCATCTGTCATTTCTTCAAATGTTTTTTCTACAGTTTCTTCTAACTGCTCGTCTTTCGGTTGTAAATTTTCCGACATGGTTTTTATGGCCTCCTTTATTATACCGGCAGGTGTAGATGCACCTGCAACAACTCCAATGCTTTTACATTCCTTTAAAACTTCAAGCGGTAATTCGCTTGCTGTTTCAATAAGAAAAGTTTTTTCGCAGTTAAGCTTACATACATCGTAAAGTTTGGCGGTGTTAGAACTGTGTTTTCCACCAATAACTATTACACAATCGCTTTCAAGCGAAAGGGTATGAGCTTCCTCCTGACGCAAGGAAGTTGCATTACACATTGTATCAAAAATTTTCGCATTTGTACATACTTTTTTTAAATTTTTTTGAACTTTTTTCCATATTTTTGCATTAAAAGTTGTTTGCGAAACTAATGTGACATTTTCTGATGCTAAATTTGGATTATTTTTGAGCAAATTGTCCAATTCTTCGGTGTCGGCTATTACGTGGTATTCACCAGTGGTGTGACCTATAATGCCCTTAACTTCTTGGTGGTTTCTATCACCTGCGATTATGGTCACATAGCCGTTAGCTGAATATTCGGCTACTATTTTATGAATTTTTGCAACAAACGGACAGGTTGCATTTACATAATTAACGTTAAGACTATCGCATAAATCCAGTACCGATTTTTCCACCCCGTGTGAGCGGATAACCAAGGTTTCACCCTGCGATACTTCTTCGGGTGAGTTCACAATCCTTACGCCCTTGGCTTCTAGTTCGGCTACTAATTGGGGGTTATGGATTATGGGACCTAACGTGCAAACCTTTTTATTTTCTTCTAAAAGGTCGTAAACGGTTTGTACCGCTGCGTTTACTCCAAAGCAAAAGCCTGCCGTTTTGGCAAGTGTTATTTTCATATATCTGTGTTTTCCTTTATGATTTTAAGTAAAAGTGCTAAAGATTCTTCAAATTCGAAGCCCGAAGTATCAGCTAAAATGGCATCGTCAGCCTGCTTTAATGGTGCTATTTCACGGTGCATATCGTTATAGTCACGCTGTACCATATCATCATAAACTTCCTTGAAAGTAACGGTAGTACCCTTTTGCAGTAGTTCGTCATAACGGCGTTTAGCACGTACTTCTGCAGATGCGGTAAGGTAAATTTTAACGGTGGCATCGGGTAATACTACGGTACCTATATCTCTGCCATCCATTATAACATTATTTTCTTTTGCTAATTTTCTTTGCATTTCAAGTAAGAACGCGCGTACAGGCGGTTTTGCCGAAACGGCAGAAGCCATCATAGAAGCGGCGGGAGTTCTTATCGCTTCGGATACATCTTCGCCGTCTAAAAATACTCTTTGCTCGCCGTTTACAAAACGAATATCAACTGTGGTTTTTGATAGAATACCTTCAATATCACAGTTAAGCTGTGTATCGGCGCCCATTCTTGAAAATTTAAGACCAACAGTACGGTAAAGTGCACCTGTATCAACATAAATAAAGCCTAATTTTTCGGCAGTTTTGCGCGATAATGTGCTTTTACCTGCACCTGCAGGGCCGTCAATTGCTACTGAAATCATAATATTTCTCCTTTTTAAGCATTTATACCTGCTGTATAGCCGGTTGAAAATGCGATTTGTAAATTTAATCCGCCTGTGTAGGCAACAACATCAATAATTTCACCTGCGAAGTAAAGACCGCTTACAAGCTTTGATTCCATAGTTTTAGGGTCTATTTCTTTAACCGAAATTCCACCCGAAGTTATAATGGCTTCTTCAATGGGTCTAAAGCCTGTTATATGAAGTGGTAAAGCCTTGATAATATCAACAAGCTTTAAGCGTTGTTCTTTGGTTATTTGGTTAACCTTTAAATCATTTGGAATACCCGATAATTTAATAATAACGGGGATAAGGCTTTTAGGCAACAATTTATCTAAAGAGTTTGCAAAGTTTTTGTTTTGCTCTTCACTAAAATCTCTTAAAACGCGGTTGTCAAGTTGTTCTTTAGAAAGCGCAGGCTTTAAATCTATAAAAGCGGTGTATTGCTTTTTGCCCATATAACGTATATGCGATGAAGCCGAAAGCACTAAGGGACCCGATATACCAAAATGGGTGAAAAGCATTTCGCCAAGCTCGGAAAACAAGGGCTTTTTCTTGCCATCTTCAAAAATACTAAGTGTAACGTTTTTAAGGCTTAGTCCTGAAAGATGTGTACAAAAGCCTTCATGAATGGTAAGCGGTACGAGTGACGGTTTTAGCTCGGTTACGCTGTGGCCAAGGTCAGTTGCCATTTTGTATCCGTCACCGGTAGAGCCTGTTAGTGGGTAGGACATACCGCCTGTGGCTAAAATAACGCTATCGGCAGGTAGAATATCGCCGTTTTGAATTTTTACGCCCATGACCTTATTTTCGCTTGTTATAAGCTTTTCGGCGGTAGAGTTTATTATTTTAGCACCGCTTTTTATTACGGCATTATATAAAGCATCCACAATATCCACCGCTTTATCGGAAACGGGAAAAACCCTGTTTCCACGCTCGGTTTTTAAGGGCACTTTTCTATTTTCAAAAAACTCCATTAGGTCTTTAGGAGAAAGTGTAGAAAAGGCGGAATATAAAAATTTAGCGTTCTTTGGAATGTTGTTTATAAGGGTATCTATATCGCAGTTATTGCAAACATTACATCTGCCTTTGCCGGTTATCATAAGTTTTCTGCCAACCTTGGCATTTTTTTCAATAAGGGTAACATTATTGCCCTTATCGGCACTTGTAACCGCCGCTATAAGTCCTGCAGCACCGCCACCTATAATTACAACATTTTTCAAGCCTTTTCACCGCCTAACTAAATAATTATATCATATTATTAACTAAAAGTAAAGTAGGGACAGGCCTGTCGGACTGTCCCTAAAAATTAATTAGATAATGCGAACACGGATAATGCCTTCAATAGCTTCAATTTCGGTTTGAAGTGTTGCTATATCAGCATCATCAATATCAAGCATTGTGTATGCATAATCGCCGCGAGATTTATTAAGAAGATTTTCGATGTTTATATTATCATCGGAAATTACACCTGTAATCTTGGTAAGAATGGTAGGAATATTCTTATGGATTACGCAAACGCGGTTTTTGCCGCTACGTGGCATTGCTGTTTCGGGTAGGTTAACCGAATTTACGATGTTACCGTTTTCGATGTAGTCAATAAGCTCTTTAGCGGCCATTGTAGCGCAGTTTTCTTCCGATTCGGGAGTAGAAGCGCCAAGGTGGGGGATAGCAATAATGCCGTCAACATCTAAAACATCTTCGGTTGGGAAGTCGGTAACATAAGCTGCTACCTTGCCTGCTTCTAAAGCGGCCTTAAGGTCGGTACTATTAACCAAAGCAGCGCGTGAGAAGTTAAGAATGCGAACGCCATCCTTCATTTTAGCGATGGTATCCTTGTTAATAAGATTCTTGGTAGAATCGGTAAGCGGAACATGGATTGTAATATAGTCACATTCAGCAAAAATTTCGTTAATATCGCTTATATAAACTGCATTGTGGTTTAAGTTCCAAGCAGATTTAACCGATAAATAGGGGTCATAGCCGTGAACCTTCATACCTAAAGAGTTAGCGGCATTAGCAACCATAACACCGATTGCACCAAGACCGATAACGCCAAGCTTTTTGCCTTTAATTTCAGGACCTGCGAAAGCAGACTTGCCTTTTTCAACAAGCTTGCCAACTTCGTCACCGTTGCCCTTTAAGGTTTTAGCCCATTCAATACCTGAAATTACGCGGCGTGAAGAGATAAAAAGACCGGCAATAACTAATTCCTTAACAGCGTTAGCGTTAGCACCTGGGGTGTTGAAAACAACGATACCCTGCTCGCTGCAGCGGTCAATCGGAATATTGTTAGTACCTGCACCTGCACGGGCAATAGCCTGTAAGGACTTAGGGAATTCAACGTCATGTAAAGCGGCAGAGCGAACAATCGCACCATCGGCATTTTCAACTTCGTCGCCTACAGTATACTTATCATCGAAATTGGAAAGGCCCGATTTCGAAATTTTATTGTATGTTTTAATCTTATACATTAGATATTCTCCTCTTCAAACTTTTTCATAAACGCTACAAGCTTTTCAACGCCTTCAATTGGCATTGCGTTGTAGATAGAAGCACGCATACCGCCAACAGAACGGTGACCTTTAAGGTTAACAAAGCCTGCTTTCTTACTTTCTGCAACAAACTTAGCGTCTAATTCATCATTACCTGTTACAAAAGGAACATTCATAAGTGAACGGTCTTCAGGAACAACAGTACCCTTAAAGAGCTTGCTATTATCAAGGAAATCGTAAAGGATTTTAGCCTTCTTTTCGTTGAGTTCCTTCATTTTTTCAAGACCGCCCATTTTCTTAATCCATTTGAATGTAAGACCTGCAATATAAATTGAGTAGCAGGGGGGAGTATTGAACATAGAGCCGTTTTCGGCGTGGGTTACATAGTTAAGCATTGTAGGAGTAATATCCATAGCATTGCCGATTAAATCCTTACGGATAATAACAATAGTAACGCCTGCGGGAGCAACGTTCTTTTGAGCGCCTGCATAAAGCATACCAAACTTGGTAACATCTATAGGCTCTGACAAAATGCAGCTTGAAATATCTGCAATTAGCGGAACATCGCCTGTATCGGGTAACTGATTATACTTAGTACCGTAAATGGTGTTGTTCATACAAATGTGAACGTAATCACCCTCGGGGTCGAAATCAGCAGCTGTGGTCTTGGGGATGTAAGAGAAGGTCTTATCCTTAGAAGAAGCTACCTCGCGGGCAGCACCGTAGCGAGCAGCCTCCTTATAAGCCTTGTTAGC
>JAZSCF010000106.1:0-31521 GCA_045602785.1 Acutalibacteraceae bacterium | reverse complement strand
TCGACTTGCATGTGTTAGGCACGCCGCCAGCGTTCGTCCTGAGCCAGGATCAAACTCTCTAAAAAATATATTCTTAACACCGTAGTGTTAAAATCTTCTAGATAAGCTTAATGCTCATTCATCGAACAATGCTGACGCATTTGTTCTGTCCTTCAATACTTTTAAAGTACTTGACTTTCTCTCAATTTCTCTCGAGAATTGTCGGGTCCTTATTATTGTCGTTGTTTAATTTTCAAGGTCCGTTTTGCTCCCCGCTTTTCAGGGCGCCCGATTATAATACCACACACTTTCCCTTTTGTCAACACTTTTTTTAAGTTTTTTTAAAACTTTTTTTAAATTGTAAAAAAATGCACTAAAGAGTCTAAAATTATAAAAGATTTTGTGTATTTATTATAATCTCTGCAACTTTTATGCCATCTACCGCCGCTGACATAATGCCACCTGCATAGCCTGCGCCCTCACCTGCAGGATAAAGCCCATAAGCATTTACACTTTGTAAATTTTCGCCTCGCAAAATTCTCACAGGGGACGAGCTACGAGTTTCAGGTGCTGTAAGTACTGCGCTTTCATCCGCAAAGCCTTTTATCTTTTTATCAAATTCTAAAATACCTTGCTTTAGGCTATCGGTTACAAAGCTTGGAAAAATCTTTCGCAAATCTGCAAAAGCATATGAAGGCTTAACACTTGGCTTAACCTTTGTGATATTTGGTGCTTTACCAAAAACAAACTCACCAACGGTTGTCAAAGGTACAGCCCCTTTACATATATTATATGCTTTTTGCTCAATTATTCTTTGCAGTTCACAACCGGCCAAAATATCATCGCTTGGGAAATCTTCAGGATTAACTCCCACAAGCAAAGCGCTATTAGCATTATCACCATCACGCAAGGAGTAACTCATACCATTTACCGCAAGTCCGATTTCTTCACTTGAAGCGTTTATAACTTCTCCGCCAGGACACATACAAAACGTGTATACTCCCCTACCGTTTTCTAAATGAACTGCAAGCTTATAGTCAGCGGCCGATAACGCGGGATGATTATAAAAGTTACCGTATAAAGCCTTATTAATATCTTCTTGCAAATGTTCAATACGAACACCTACAGAGAAAGGCTTTTTCTCCATAGCAACACCGCCGTCACGTAAAAAGGCAAAAACATCACGTGCGGAATGTCCTGTAGCCAATACCACAGTATCACAATCCATTTCCTTGTCATTTACGGTTATAGATTTTACTACATTATTATATAAGGAAATATTTTGAAGTTTACTACCAAAAAGAACAGTACCGCCAAGCTCGATAATCTCTTTACGGATATTCTTCACAATATCCACCAAAACATCGGTGCCGATATGCGGTTTTGCATCGGTTAAAATATTTTCCTTTGCACCGTGTAAAACAAATTCCTTTAAAACAGCACGACAACGCGGGTCCTTAATACCCGTATTAAGCTTACCGTCAGAAAAAGTACCCGCTCCGCCTTCACCAAACTGAACATTCGATTCAGGATTAAGCGTTCCGCCGTTTAAAAATTTTTCGACATCCTTTTGGCGAGTATCAATATCGTTTCCGCGTTCAATAACTAAAGGTTTTAGCCCTGCACGCGCCAACGCCAGTGCGCAGAACATACCACAAGGGCCAAACCCTACAACTACAGGTCGTTTTTTTGGTTCTTTGCTTGCCTTTTGCCAGATGTATTCCTTATTTGTATATACTTGTGCGTTTTTACATTTTCTCAAAAGCTTTTGCTCGTTGGCTGTTTCCACCAAAATCGAACAACAAAAATGCACATTGTCTTTTTTTCTTGCATCAACCGATTTTCTATATAAATATACATTATCGGTTTTAACACCTAAAAGCTTTTCAACAGTTGATTTTAACGAATTAAAATCGGTATCAAGCGAAAGCTTTAGATTATTTACTAAAATCATTACTTTTCACCAATCGCATTTGCAGCCGCCATAGCACTGCTCCACGCCCATTGCAAATTAAAGCCACCGCAGTCGCCATCAATATCCAAAATTTCACCTATACAATATAAATTTTTGCAATCATTACTTTCCATAGTTTTTGGGTTAAACTGTGTGGTATCAAGTCCGCCTGCAGTCACTTGCGCATTTTGGAAACCTGTGGTTCCCGTAACAGCAAACTGCATATTCTTAATAATATTAGCAATCTTAAAGGCCTTACCACACAAAGCACTTGCTTTATCCGAAAGCTTAAAGCCTGCCGTTTTTAAAATAACCTGACCTATACGTTTGTTAAACATACCCGTAAAGAATTCTTCTAAAGGACGGTTAGCAAAACGATTTGCCCTGTCTTCAATTATAGAACATAGTTCTTCGGGTGTGGTATTAGGCATAATATCAAGGCTAATTAAATCAGCGCCGTTTTTAGAAACTTCGCGCGATACCTGCATTATAGGCGGTCCCGAAAGACCATAATCGGTAAATAGAACCTCCCCAAAATCTTGTCTTAACACTTCGCCACTTTTTAAAACGCTTACATTGGCATCAAGCTTAATGCCTTTAAGTTGTTTAGTGATATCGTTTTGGGTTTTGATTTGTACAATGGATGGTTGCGGCTTAACAGTTTTAAAACCTGCTTTTTTAAGAATGTCAAGCATCTCGCCATCACATCCCAATTTTTCGCCACCTGCAAGACCGCCTGTAGCAATTATTACATTCTCGGTTACGAAGCCCAACTTATTAGAGATTACTTTATAATCCTTACCCATTGTATTTATGTCTGTTACCTTTATATCGGTATGGATAATAACACCCAACTCTTCAGCCGCAAAGCGAAGACAATCTACAACTGAGCCTGCCTGCAAGGAAGCAGGGTACGCCTTATCTCCTTCATATATAAAAGGAACACCAATATTATAAAAGAACTTTTCGCAAACCGATAAATTGTATTTTTCTAAAGCGTATTCACAAAATTCCTTATGCTCGCCGTGATAACGGTCTAAACTAATATTTTTATTAGAAATATTGCACCTGCCGTTACCTGTAGTTATAAGCTTTTTACCAACGCGTGGTAAGCCTTCAAAAATGCGAACGTTTTTTTGAGGCGCTAATTGTTTTATTACAATAGCGGCACATAAACCTGCGGCACCGCCACCGATTATAATTACATCAGTTTTCATAACATAAATCCCTTATACATATATAATACAAAAATAATACCATAAAATTTCAGGTTTTACAAGCAAAAGAAAATCCCGACCTTTCAGTCGGGATTTAAAATTTACGCTTCTACAACTTCTTTTTCTTCTTCAACTAAATCGTCTTTATAAGAAATCATTGGCTTAACATCTTTTTTACGAATCTTGCGGTCAACATAGTTTTTAACAATTTTCATAACTAATGGAGTAAGAACCAATACACCGATAAGGTTAGGTACCATCATAAGACCGTTAAATGTATCGGAAATATCCCATGCAAGACTTGAAGTAAGCACTGCGCCAAAGATAACGGTAATAACATGTATAATACGGAAAATAAAGGTTGTCTTTGCGCCAAAGAGATATTCCCAAGCCTTAGAGCCGTAGTGTGACCAACCAAGAACGGTTGTGAACGCAAACAAGAACATAGCTATTGCAACAAAGCGTTGACCTAAATTGCCCCAACTAAACACTTCATTAAATGCGCCACCTACTAAAGTAGCATCCGAAAGACCTGCGGCAACTTCACCTGTTTCTACATTGAAAACGCCACCCTTAAGGCCGCCCGAAGTAAGAACAACCAAAGCAGTCATAGTGCAAACAACCATTGTGTCGGCAAATACTTCAAATATACCCCACATACCCTGCTTAACAGGTTCCTTAACACTTGAATTGGAGTGTACCATAACCGAAGAACCAAGACCTGCTTCGTTCGAGAAAACGCCACGCTTAAAGCCGTTGGTCATAGCAACGATAACGCCACCGATACCACCGCCAACAAAAGCTTGAGGTTTGAATGCATTTACAAAAATAGCTTTAAATGCAGGAATGATAGCATCATAGTTAATGCCAATGATTACAAGGCTACCAACAACAAAAAGTACTACCATAAACGGAACGATTTTTTCTGCAACATTGGCAATTCTCTTAAGACCACCAAGTGTAATAAGAGCGGTAAGTGCCATAATTACAACACCTATTATAATGTTGTAAAGTGAAACGCCGCCAAGCACTTCAATAGAAGAAAGAGCCCTAACATCGAAAGCAGCAGCAACATTGGCAACAATCTTATTAACCTGACCCATACTACCAATACCGAAGGAAGCAAGCATTGTAAAGATACAGAAAAGTACTGCTAAAACTCTACCAATCCACTTGCAGCCTTTTTTAGAGCCAAGACCATCGCGCAAATAATACATTGCGCCGCCCGACCATTCGCCGTTTTCGTTCTTGCGGCGATAGTAAATACCTAAAGCATTTTCAGCAAAGTTGGTCATCATACCAAAGAATGCAGCAACCCACATCCAGAAAACCGCACCTGCACCGCCTAAGCAAAGAGCGGCAGCAACACCTGCGATGTTACCTGTACCTACAGTAGCTGCCAAAGCTGTACAAAGTGCCTGGAAGGGAGAAATTGTACCCTTTTCCTTTGTGTGACCGATAACGTCCTTCTTAAAAAGACTACCGATTGTGTTTTTCCACCAGTGACCTAAGTGCGAAATTTGGAATACCTTTGTACAAAGTGTAACGATAATACCTGTACCAATAAGTAAAGCTAAACCAAATATGCCCCATACAACGCCATTTATACTGCCGTTGATTTCTGCGATTTTATCTAACATAAAATCTTCTCTCCTTTAAATAAATTTAAAAAAGCCAAATCCTAAAAGGACTTGGCAAAATTAAAAAGTTATAACCCCTTTGTCCTTTTGCCTGAGAGATTAACGGTTAAACCGCCTTGCCCCTTCGGCATCTGCTCAAGGTGACCCTTGTCAGAATTCTCCAAAGTCCTATCCGCTCACAGTCGCTTATAGCTTCTGCAAACTTCTTCTAGTATTCAATTTAACAACAATATAGTGATTATACCACATTATAAAGAAATTTCAAGTGTTTTTTTAAATTTTTTTAATTGACTTTTAAATGTAAAAGTAATATAATCAATATAATATATTTTTTTAAGTAAAAGGAGACTGTATTTATGGCTTATTATTTCAGCGAAGTATCGCACACCTTTAACGAATATCTCTTAGTACCGGGATATTCTGACAGTAGTTGCATACCTGCAAATGTTTCTTTAAAAACTCCGCTCGTTAAGTTCAAAAAAGGCGAAGAGCCTGCTATTTCTATGAACATTCCTATGACCTCTGCCATAATGCAGTCGGTTTCAGGTGAACGCTTGGCGGTAGCATTAGCTCGCGAAGGCGGTGTTTCCTTCATCTACGGTTCACAGTCTATTGAAGATGAAGCTGCAATGGTAGCACGCGCTAAATCTTATAAAGCAGGCTTTGTTGTAAGTGCATCTAATGTTACTCCTGAAGACACTTTGGCTGATATCTTAGCACTTAAGGAAAAGAACGGTTATTCCACTGTTGCCGTTACTTCCGACGGAACTGCCAACGGTAAGCTTTTAGGTATTGTTACAAGCCGTGACTACCGTGTAAGCCGTATGAGCACAGAACTTAAGGTTAAAGAGTTTATGACTCCGCTCGAAAAGCTTATTGTTGCTGATGAAGACACAACTCTTAAAATGGCTAACGACATTATTTGGGATAACAAGCTCAATTCTTTACCAATAGTTGATAAAAACGGCAATTTAATGTATTTCGTTTTCCGTAAGGACTACGATGCACACAAATCTAATCCTAACGAGCTTTTAGATAAAGACAAGCGTTACGTTGTAGGCGCAGGTATCAATACACGCGACTATGCTGAGCGTGTTCCAGCTTTAATTGAAGCAGGTGCCGATGTTCTTTGTATCGACTCTTCTGAAGGGTTCTCGGAATGGCAGTCACGCACAATCGCTTTCATTCGTGAAAAGTATGGCGATAGCGTTAAGGTAGGCGCAGGTAACGTTGTAGACCGCGACGGCTTTATGTTCTTAGCAGAAGCAGGCGCCGACTTTATTAAGGTTGGTATAGGCGGCGGTTCTATATGTATCACCCGTGAGACTAAGGGTATTGGTCGCGGACAGGCTACCGCACTTATTGATGTTTGCAAAGCCCGTGACGAATATTTTGAAAAGACAGGAGTTTATATTCCTGTTTGCTCTGACGGTGGTATAGTTCACGACCACCACATGACCTTAGCTTTGGCTATGGGTGCTGACTTTATGATGCTTGGTCGTTACTTTGCTCGTTTTGATGAAAGCCCGACAAATAAAATCAATATAAACGGTAACTATTATAAGGAATATTGGGGTGAAGGCTCTAACCGTGCTCGTAACTGGCAACGTTACGACCTAGGCGGCGATAAGAAGCTCTCCTTCGAAGAAGGCGTTGACTCTTATGTTCCCTATGCAGGTACATTAAAGGATAACGTAAGCCTTTCACTTGCTAAGGTTAAATCCACTATGTGTAACTGCGGCGCGCTTACAATACCTGAACTACAACAAAAAGCAAAGCTTACATTGGTATCAGCTACAAGTATTGTTGAAGGCGGCGCACATGACGTTATTCAAAAAGAAACTTCTTTAGGTTCAATTAAATAATAATGCAGAATGCGTAATTAAAGCCACGGAAAATCCGTGGCTTTTGTTATATCTATTTAAATTATAAAACATATATATCCGTGCCATAGGCATTAATTATTCATTTTTTCATTATTCATCATTCATTTTCTTTGTCACCCTGAGCGTAGCCGAAGGGTCTTTTTTAGATTTCTCGCATTCGCTCGAAATGACAACGGAAGAAGTGTCTATATTGAGTTCCTGTAGGGACAGGCGTCCCCGACTGTCCATTATTAAAGATATTGTTTAAAGGACAATCCGGAGTCTTGCCCCTACAATATATCTATATAGATTAATCGCAAACAATTACGAATTGCGCATTACGAATTACGCATTATAAAAGAATGCAAACAAGTCCGTTGCAGCCTTCGTTAATAACACGCTCAATTGTTTCCTGTACTCGCATTCTGGCATCGATAGGCATTTTTGAAAGCTTGGCGTGAAGACCTTCGTTAACAAGCTCGTGCAAGGATTTGCCGAATATATTGGAATCCCAAATTTTCACAGGGTCTTCCTCAAAGCCGCTAAGCAGGTACATAATAAGGTCTTCGGACTGCTTTTCACTTCCTACAATCGGGCTTACTTCGGTTGAAATATTGGCTTTCATAAGGTGTATTGACGGTGCCGATGCTTTAAGCCTTACGCCGTAGCGACCGCCCTGCTTTACAATTTCGGGTTCTTCAAGTTCTAACTCTTCAATATCCGGCATTATAATACCGTAGCCTGTTGCTTCTACTTCTTCCAAAGCGTTTTTAACCTTGCTGTATTCCTTTTCGGCTTTAGCAAGGCGCGAAAGGGTTTCCATAAGCTCCTGCTCATCTTCCACACTAATACCCGTAGTTTCACTTAATATCTTATAAAATAGGCTTTGGTTTACTGTAACCGAGACTTCTGCACAACCGTCACCTAAGTTTATGTTGTCGACTATTGCCGACTCTACACTCTCGCAATTTTTAAAGGCATCCGAAAAGGTGGCAATATCCCTTATATGCTTAACTCCCGAAAGTGAAGTCTTTATAGCCTTTAAAAGTTCATTACGAAGCGGATGTGAAAGAGGTAAATTGTTAATCCACCTAGGGTAGCTAACGCTTATTTCGTTTACAGGAAACTCGAATAAAATTTTGCTTAAAATATCCTTAATATCATCATCCGAAAGCTCTAAGCAGTTAATGGGTGTTACAGGCACACCGTATTTTAGTGATAACTCTTTAGCGGTGTTTGTAGCCTCTGCCGATTCGGGATACATACAGTTTAAGAGCACTATAAACGGTTTATTTATTTCCTTTAGCTCTTCAATAACGCGTTTTTCCGCTTCGGCATATTCTTCACGCGGAATATCACTAATACTACCATCGGTAGTTATTACAAGACCTATTGTAGAATGCTCGTTTATTACCTTTTGGGTGCCTACTTCGGCCGCCATATTAAAAGGTACAGGCTCACTAAACCAAGGTGTCATTACCATTCTAGGCTCCGAACCTTCAATATACCCTAACGCACTCGGCACAATATAACCTACACAGTCAATAAGCCGCACATTCATTTTAGCACTGTTATCTATACAAATTTCGGCGCCCTTTTCGGGTATAAACTTAGGCTCGGTAGTCATTATTGTTCTACCCGAAGATGATTGTGGCAGCTCATCAATTGCTCGCTCGCGCAAATAGTCGCCCTCCATATTAGGTAGTACCAATTTATCCATAAACTGCTTAATAAAGGTAGATTTACCCGTTCTTACAGGACCCACTATTCCAATATAAATATCTCCGCCCGAACGCTTTGCAATATCGTTATATATGTTACTTGTTTTCATAAAATCTTCCTCCAAAAATAAGGCTTGTTTGTAAATAATATGCTGCTTAAATTTTGTTTATGCCAAACTTTAAGCTTTAGAATAGTATGTAATGTAGAGGTGCGATTATATGAATCTTTTTAATCTTAAGGTTGGGCAAAAATGCCTTATAGATAAAGTATATGAAAACGGAAATATAAAAAGGCGGCTTTTGGATATTGGACTTATAGAAAACACCGCCGTAGAATGTGTGGGGGTCAGTCCCTTAGGCGACCCTAAAGCCTTTTTAATTCGCGATGCGGTAATAGCGCTAAGAAAAGCAGACTGCACTAATATTTTAATTAAGGATTTGGTAGTATGAGTGATAATATAACCGTTGCATTAGCGGGCAACCCAAATGTTGGAAAATCCACGATTTTTAACTCCCTTACGGGTATGAAGCAGCACACAGGCAACTGGGCAGGCAAAACGGTAGATAATGCGGTGGGTTACTATAGAAGTCCAAAATTCAATTATACCTTTGTGGATATACCGGGCACTTATTCCTTAATGGCGCACTCGCCTGAAGAAGAAATTGCGCGTAATTTTTTGTGTTTTAAAGCTCCGCAAGCGGTGGTGGTAGTGTGCGATGCCACCTGCCTTGAGCGTAACCTTAATTTAGTTTTGCAAACTATGGAGATTTGCAAAAATGTTATAGTTTGCGTTAATCTTTTAGACCAAGCAAAAGCCAAAAAGATAACCGTAAATTTAGAAAAATTAAGCCATCAGTTAGGCGTAAGTGTTGTAGGTACTGTAGGGCATAAAAAGAAAAGTATTTTATCACTTATTAATACACTCGACCAAAACCACCAAAATGAAAACTACTTAAAAATAAAATACCCTAAAGCGTTAGAAACTGCTTTGGATATTTTAGAGCCCAAAATTAAAGAACATACAGGTGATACCATAAACCCCCGTTGGTTATCGCTTAAATTATTAGAAGAAGACAAAACCCTGCAAGAACAAATTGAAATACACTTTGGTACCAAGCTTTTAGAAAATGAAGATATAAAATCGGCATTACAAGAAGCCAAAGCGTTTCTTTCGGATAAAGGCGTAACTCAAGAAAATTTGGAAGAATTAATCGTAAATACTATTGTAAAAAAAGCGGAAAGAATTACACAGTCGGTTATAGAAAAGCCCGAAAAAAGCAACTCACTAGACCGCAAGCTTGACCGCATTTTTACAAGCCGTATTTTAGGCTTTCCTATTATGCTTTTGTTTTTGGGGCTCATTTTTTGGATAACCATTAGCCTTGCCAATTACCCGTCACAGCTACTTTCTAACTTTTTTTCGTTTTTAGAAAGTAAACTAAGTATTTTTGTCACCTTTTTAGGTGCACCCGATTGGCTTCACAATTGCCTAATATTAGGCGTTTTCAGAACACTTTCGTGGGTGGTATCGGTAATGCTACCGCCTATGGCGATATTCTTTCCGCTTTTCACTTTGCTTGAAGACTCGGGCTATTTGCCGCGTATTGCCTTTAACCTTGATAAACCCTTTAAAAGCTGTAATGCTTGCGGCAAACAAGCGCTTACAATGTGTATGGGTTTTGGCTGTAATGCGGTTGGTGTTACAGGGTGCCGAATTATAGACTCTAAACGCGAGCGCCTACTCGCTATACTTACTAATAACCTTGTGCCTTGTAACGGTAGATTCCCCACAATAATTGCTATAATAACTATGTTTTTATGTTTTGGTGAAAACCAATCACTACTTTCGGCGCTAATGCTTTTAGCGGTTATTGTTTTAGGGGTAATTTCCACATTTATTATAACGAAATTTTTGTCATTAACAGTTTTAAAGGGAACGCCGTCATCCTATACATTAGAGCTTCCACCCTACCGCAAACCGCAAATCACTAAGGTTATAGTACGCTCGATTTTTGATAGAACACTCTTCGTTTTAGGTAGAGCCATATCAGTAGCCGCCCCTGCAGGACTTTTTATATGGCTTATGGCAAATATTTTTGTAAACGGCGCTTCGCTTCTTACACACTGCGCTACGTTTTTAGACCCTTTTGGCAAATTTTTAGGTCTTGACGGTGTAATTTTGCTCGCCTTTATATTGGGACTACCCGCAAACGAAATTGTAATGCCTATAATTATTATGGCATATCTCAATAACGGCTTTCTTACAGAATCCTCTTCCCTTGTTGCTATGCGCGAATTATTTATAGCAAACGGATGGACGATAAACACCGCAATATCGGTAATACTATTTTCCCTTTTCCATTGGCCCTGCGCCACAACTATACTTACAATAAAAAAGGAGACGGGAAGCATTGGTTGGACTATACTTTCGGTACTACTGCCCACAATATTAAGCATATCGGTATGCGCTTTATTTAATTTATTGGTATAAAAAACGATGCCTAGTCGGCATCGTTTTTTGTGATTAAGCTATATAAATTATAAAGTGTTTCGTATGTAAGCTCTACGGGGTTGTTTTTAAGTCTACCTGTATTAACTGATGAAGCCAAAATCTTTAGTTCTTCCTTTGAAGCCTTAGGTCCTTCAATTTCTATTTCAGATAACAGCGATTTGAAAATTGCAACACCGTCTTCGGCGGTTTTACCGCCTAAAGATACCGCAATATCACCGAATATCTTAACAATATGCTCTTTTCCGCGCTTATCAATACATTTATCGGTATTGTTATTCATAAACTCCCAAATATGCGGAAGTCCCACACCCACCGCGTGACCGTGCGGAATACAGTAAAGGGTTGTCATTTTATAGCTCATAGCGTGTGCGGAAGTGGTAGATGTAATATTTATTGCCCTGCCTGCGTAATTTGAGCCTAGCATAATTTCTTCTGTAGCCCCTGGGTCATTACCGAAAATATATCCCTTATAATTTGCAATAATTTTTTCTACGGCAATTTTTGCATACTCTATACTTTCTTTTGTAGAATGTACTGACCACCACGACTCTATTGCCTGACACAAAGCATCCAAAAGCGTGCATTTCTTTTGGTATTCGGGCAAGGAATAAAGTAGCGTTGCATCTAAAAACGCGTACTGGGGTACTAAAAAGTCGGGGCCTATTGATTGCTTTTCGCCGTAGTGGTAAAATACCGAAAATCGTGTAGATTCACTACCCGTACCTGCGGTTGTAGGCACGGCAATAAGCGGAATATTATTATTTTTAAGCGGTTGCTTGTAATAAATTTCGCCCTTAGGCATAGTAGAAAATACCTTTATGCATTTTGCAACATCAATAGCACTACCGCCGCCTACCGCAACAATAGCATCACAAGCTTCACTGCCGAAAATATCAACACCAAGACAAATTTCTTCATACTTAGGGTTTACTGTGAAATCGGTAAAATAAACACAAGGAATATCAATACTATCAAAATAATCCTTTAACCCTAGCTTAAAAAATGAAGGTCTGCACACAAGCATAAACTTTTTAACGTTCTTTTCTTTTAGTACATTACCTATTTGCTTATAGCTTTCTTTACCGTTTATAATCTTTTGCATATTATCACCTTAACCTTTAAGTGTTGCTATAGTAACACCGTTTTCACCTTCGCCAAAGGTACCCAAACGGAAGGATTCAATATTTTTATGGCGGCGAAGATGCGCTTGAATATTTTTACGTAAAATACCTGTTCCCTTACCGTGAATAATGCGAATAGTTTCAAGACCTGAAAGTATTGCGGTGTCGATATAATTATCAAGCTCCATAATAGCTTCATCGCTGGCTTTTCCTATAAGGTTTATCTCGCCCGAAATCACCCTGTCTTTTCGGGATGTAAGCCCCGAAACATTTCGCGTTTTCTTAATTTCGGTAGTGGGCGCATTTTTAGACTTAAAGCGCAAGTTTTCAAAATCGGTCCACATTTTTATAGAGCCCGACATCACATAAGCCTGCTTTTTATCACTATTTACATCAATAACCGTAGCGTCGCGGTTAATATCGGCAATAATCACAATATCCCCTTTAGAAAGGGTTGTCACCTTTTCGCCTGAAACATTATGACTAACAACAGGGTTGGCTTCATCTTCAAGCTCTTTTAGGGTATTTTTAAACATACCCCTTGCCTTTTCTGCCATTTTTGCCGAGTTTTCGGCATTTATGGCTTTTTTCATTTCTTCAAGTTCGTTTAAAAGAAGTGAAGATTTATACCTTGCATTTTCTATTATTACATTAGCCTTTTCGCGAGTATCCGCCATAAGCTTTTCGGTTTTAAGCGATAGCTCGTGCTCGCGCATATCAATTTTCTTTTTGGTTTCACTAATTTCGGCTCTAAGCTTTCTCGCGGTTTGGTGCTCGCGCTCGGCTTTTTTTCTTGCCTTTTCTAAGGATGCAACCACCTTTTCAAAGCGTAAATCTTCTTCATTAATTTGTTGCTTTGCGGTTTCTATAATACTGCTGTCAAGACCTAGCTTGCCCGAAATTGCAAACGCGTTAGAACGCCCCGGCATACCAACAATAAGGCGGTATGTAGGCTTAAGTGTTGCGACATCAAATTCACAAGATGCATTTTCCACACCAACAGCATCAATAGCGTAAGACTTAAGCTCGGGGTAATGTGTAGTTGCGGCAACACGGCTGCCAAAGGCAGAAAGCCGCATTAATATTGCTTTTGCAAGGGCAGCGCCTTCAATAGGGTCGGTACCGGCGCAAAGCTCATCAAAAAGAACTAGCGAATCATCATCGGCTTGCTTTAAAATTGAAATAATGTTGACCATATGCGAAGAAAAGGTTGAAAGCGACTGTTCAATGCTTTGTTCATCACCAATATCAGCAAAAACCGAGCTATATATTGCAACCTGACTACCGTCATCACAAGGTATCATAAGACCGCACATTGTCATAAGTGTTAAAAGTCCTATTGTTTTAAGGGTTACGGTTTTACCGCCCGTATTAGGACCTGTTATAACCAAGGTGTTATAATCCTTACCAAGCTCTACAGTAATAGGTACTACAGTTTTATAGTTAATAAGCGGATGGCGCGCGTTTTTAAGATAAGTATATCCATCCTTATTAATTTTCGGCATAGCCGCTCTCATTTTATAGGCCAAACGCGCTTTTGCAAATATTAAATTAAGCTTTACCAAGGCTTCATAAGACGGGATTATACTGTCACAAAAGCCGCCTGCTTCACTTGAAAGCTCGGCTAAAATGCGGTCAATTTCTTCACTTTCGCGAAGCTTTAAAACGCGAATTTCGTTATTGGTTTCAACCACGCTCATAGGCTCTACAAATATAGTAGCACCCGTAGCAGAGGTATCGTGAACGATACCGTTTACCTGTCCCTTATATTCCGCCTTTACAGGCACTACAAAGCGTTCATCACGTTGGGTAATAATAGCTTCTTGTAAATATTTGGCAGTAGGTCCTTTTATAATTTTTTCAAGGTTTTCGCGTAGCTTTGCCTGTTTACCTGCTATTTTACGGCGAATATCGTAAAGTGCAGGGGAAGCGTTATCGTTAAGCTCTTCTTCATTCTTTATTGCAAAATTAATTTTATCTTCTAGATACTTATTAGGTACAAGTGACAAAAAACAGTCTTCAAGAGAAGTATTTTCCATACTAAGACAGTTTTGTCGCCACTCTTTTACTACCCTAATTGCGCGCACCGTTTCAGCAACCGCAATAAGCTCGGAAATAGAGAGCACCGCCGAAGACTGCGCCCTTCTGAGACTATTTATAACATTTTTAGCGCCTGCAAAATTAGGGGCTTGGTATTTTGCCATAAAAATATAAGCGTCTTCGGTATTGCGAAGTCTTTCTTCCACCGCCTGAAAATCGGTTTCGGGTTCAATTTCCAAAGCCAATTGTTCGGAATCTTCAAGCGTTGCTTCTTTGCTTAAAAGCTCTAATATTTTATATAGCTCTAATGTTTTTAAATATCTTTTGTTAATAGACATTTACTGCTCCTTAATTGATTCGTAAAATTCAAGTGTGTGAAAGCGGTGGTCTGTCTGCATTGTTATGTAACGCCCTGTAATATCCGCTAACTGTTTTGCTTTATCTTGTGGAATAGTGAAGGAATAAAGCTTTGAAAACTTAGAATAAACAATATGTCGCATAGCGCTTAAAATTGTGCGGTCAATAGCAATACCGCCCGTTTTACATTCGCTACATCTAAGCGCACCGTTTTCTAATGTAAAATACATAATGCCGTCTTCAAACTTACCGCATTCGTCACAGGCAACCAAATCGGGTGCGTAGCCTGCTAATACCGCTGTTCTAAGCTCGGTTATTGCCTTTATAAGCGGTGGAAAATATTTTTCCTTTGTAAGAAAATGAAGTGAATTTAAAATAAGGCGCAAAAGCTCGGTATTTTGTTCGCCCAATACCGAAAATTCGCTCGCCAACTCACAAAAATACTGCGATAGCGATAAAACTTCAATATCACTGCCTGCGCCAAAAAATACATTTATAGGTGTGGCTTCGTAAATTCTAAGACTACCGTTTTTGTTTTTTATTGTAAAGCTTCCGTATGTAAGTAACGAAGTAGCACTGCCCTTTTTGGATTTTATGTTTTTAGCACCGCTTGCAAAGGCTTTAATAATACCTTGTTCACGGCTGAAAAGAGTGACCAAACGGTCACTCTCCCCTATTTTCATTTCCTTTATCACAAGTGCCTCTACTGTAAATCGGTTCTCGCTGCTTGACATTAGATTCCTCCGCTTTAGAAGAATTTACAAAATACAAATAATCGGTTATCTTACCGCTTTCTATAAAGCGGTGCCAACTGTCTTTAAATACCATACTATCACCCAAAAATAGTTTTGGGTAATATTTTGTAAATATAATAGGTAAGTTAATCCAAACCAAAGGTATGTATAAGACCTTGTCTATTACGCCAGTCTTCCTTTACCTTTACCCATAATTTCACGCTTGCTTTTATACCGAAAAAGGCTTCAATATCGCGCCTTGCCATACTGCCTATTTTCTTAAGCATAGCGCCGTTTTTACCTATAATAATACCTTTATGCGAATCTCTTTCGCAAATTATGGTGGCTTCAATTTCTACTATAGGCTCGCCGTCTTTAGTATCGCGCTCGAAAAAGCGTTCCAAATCCACCGCAATACCGTGGGGGACTTCTTTATCAAGTGTGCGAAGCAGCTTTTCGCGTATCATTTCTGCAACCATAACCTTTTCGGGTTGGTCGGTGACATCGGTATCAGGGAAATAATGAACCGAAGGCTTTGAATATTTTTTAAGCTCACCTAATAAAATATCCACACCGTCACCCGTTTTGGCCGAAAGTGGTATTACTGCTTCAAACGAAAAGGCTTTCGAATACATAGTAATAACCGATAAAAGCTCTTCCTTACGTTCCAGCATATCTATTTTATTAATAACCAAAATAGCTTTTAGCTTGCGTTTTTTAAGCTCGGCAATAAGCTCTACTTCAGCAGGGGGCAAGCTATCTTCACTAAGGGTAAACTTAGGCTTGGCTTCTACTACCAAAACCGCAGCATCAACTTCACTCATACCGTCGCTTACGGCTTTGTTCATATTTTTATCAAGCTCGTTTCTTGCCCTGTGAAAACCTGGGGTATCAATAAACACTAACTGATTTTCGTTTTCGGTTTTTATACCCATAATTTTAGTGCGTGTGGTTTGGGGCTTGTCCGAAACTATGGCAACCTTTTGACCTAAAATTTTATTCATTAGTGAAGATTTGCCAACATTCGGGCGACCTATTATTGTTATAAAAGCAGATGTTTGTTTCATAATTATTCCTTTATACTTTATTTATAGCTAGTCCTAAAAGCTCTAAAACCGCTTCTTCCTTTTCGCGCATAATTGCTTGCTCAAGTCCGCCGTTTACATGGTCATAGCCTAGTAAATGCAGCATTGAATGTACAGTTAAAAACGCAATTTCGCGGTCAATAGAATGGCCGTATAAATCCGCCTGAGCCACCGCATGTTCATAAGAAATCACAATATCGCCAAGTAATAAAGCGTTGTTTTCGGGGTTGCGGTCATATTCACCGTTTTCGCCTAACGGGAAGGAAAGAACGTCTGTAGCGGAATCTATATTTCGGTACGCTTTGTTCATTTCCCAAATTTTCGCATCATCTACTATAGTAACATCCACCTGTGCAGGCTCTAAAAAGCCTTCATAAGAAAGTGTTGCATTACAAGCCTTTCTTATAAGCAAGCGTGTGCCTGTAGGCAGTTTCAAACCCTTTTGTTTAACCGAAATATTAACCTTTGCGCTCATTTTTCTCCTCATTTCTTTCGTATGCCTTGATTATTTCTTGTACAAGGCGGTGCCTTACAACGTCCTTTTCATTTAGTTTACAAATTGATATATCTTCAATACCTTTAAGTATTTTAACCGCTTCTTTTAATCCCGATTTTTTACCGTCGGGTAGGTCGATTTGTGTAATATCGCCTGTCACTACCGCTTTTGAATTAAAGCCTAAACGGGTTAAAAACATTTTCATTTGTTCGCGTGTGGTGTTTTGAGCTTCGTCTAAGATTATAAAGCTATCATCCAAAGTTCTACCGCGCATATACGCTAGCGGTGCTACTTCAATATCGCCGCGTTCAATGCATTTTTGAAAATTTTCAGCGCCAAGCATATCAAAAAGTGCATCATATAGTGGTCTTAAATACGGGTCGATTTTTTGCTGTAAATCACCTGGTAAAAAACCCAAACGCTCACCTGCTTCTACTGCAGGGCGGGTTAAAATTATACGGTCAACCTGTTTTGCACGAAAAGCCGAAACCGCTTCAGCAACCGCAAGATAGGTTTTACCTGTACCCGCAGGGCCAACACCTATTGTAATTGTATTGTTTTTTATAGCTTCAATATACTTGCGTTGACCAAGGGTTTTAGGCTTTATGGGTTTACCCTTTGCGGTAATACATACACAGTCAGCAGATAAAAGACTTGCTATTTTACCGTCTTCGCCGTCTCTTACAAGACTGCTTGCATAATCCACATTCTGCTTGGTTATTTGCTCACCCTTGTTTATCATGGTTATAAGACATTCAACGGTTCTCACTGCCGCCATAACATTTTCGGGCTCGCCTTTAATTTTAATACCGCTACCGTGCGAGGTTATAATAACCGAATATTTTTTCTCTATTTCTTTTATGTTCTCATCAAAATTACCGAACAAGTTAACAAGCTGTTCTATTCTTTCGGTATCTACTGTTTTTTCAAACATCACTATCTCCAATAAATATATTTTATCTATACATAGTTATTGTACCACATTTCCTTTTATTTTCCAATACTAAATATCAAATTTTCGCTTATTGCAATATTCTTTTCTTCAGTAACTACTGCACTCAAAAAAAGAATTCCGTCACGCTCTATAAAATTTTTTTGTTTTATATTTCCCTTGCATTCTTTTTGAAGCTTTCTAAGAAGCAATTTTTTTGCATCTTCTAAACTTTGCGTTATTGTTTCATAGGTTTTGAAAACAAACTTTTTTGTGTAGATTTTAATGGGTAAATTTTGCCCGAATAGCCGTAGTGTTTTTTCGCTTGTTTGAGAGTCGTATTCCCCATTTTCACCCCCTAAATAAAGTGGAATTTTAAGGGTGAAAAACTCTAATACACTTTTTTCTTTTGCTTGGCCTTTTGGGTAGCTTACGCGTTTTTTCAGCGGTTCTTGTAAGGTAAGCTCGGATTCGGTTTTGGCGGTTATTTCACCAATGGAATGAACAAATTTAGTATTGCTTTCACTTTCTATTATGCCCGATACTAATATATCACCTTTTTTGACTACATCCCCAACCTTTACTAAGCAGTTTCCCGCTTTAACATCAATATGGGTAATTATTCCGTCGGCGTTAGCTTTTAAATTAGTAGCCTTTGTGTTATCTTCCGTTTTTTGCTTAATTTCGGTAACATTTACAGTAAGCTTGCACCCTTCAATATTAAAGCTACTCCAAGCTAGTGTATCGGTTTTAAGCAGTAATTGCTGCGCCGCATTTTTTGAACTTATACTGCTTGCTTTAACCCCGGTTTTGATACCTATTTGCTCGCAAACCGATAAAATTTCTTTAGTTTCGGTTTTAGTATTGCCCACAACATCAATTATCCAAATATAACCCGACATTATATACAAAACTGCAAAGAATAACAAAACGCCTGTAAAAATGCCAAAACGCTTATTATATTTATTTATAAAAAACGGAAAACCGCTTTTTCGCAAAATATGTACTCTAATACCGCTTTTTCTTAAAATTTTAGGTAACTTTAAAAAATCTTTAACCGTAATTTTACAGCAAATTTTTCCTTTTTTGAATTTTGCCGACCAAATACTTATCTTGTTTTTAGAGCATAAATTCAGTACCTTTTCGGGATAAATACCCGAAAATTCAACACTTAAAACACCGCAAAAAAATCTATATAAAAAAAGCATAGCTATCCCCTAATCGCAAAATTCTAAACTCCCTATTTTACCGTTAACCGTAATGGTGCTATTTTCAAAAGTAGAAATATCAAATTCACTGCCACAAACTATTAAAGCACCCTTTATAAGCTTTAGCTTTAAATAGCAGTCGTTATATTCGTAAACACCCAGACACCCTTCTATCACTATACGGCTATTAGAAAAAATTTCGGTGTGAGCACCGTTTATAATATCTCCCGAAAAGACCTTTTCGCTTCCAAAAAGGTTTAGCTTTTCCCGTTTTTTACCTTTTTCTATTTTAATTTTTTTAGCCAAAGCCCACACTCCCTTTGTACTAATGCTATGAAGTTTTAAATAAAATAATTCATAGGTGATAGTGTGAAAAGAATAATATATTTTTTTAGTGTTGCTTTTGTTTTAGCTTTCTCTATTTTAATACTTAAAAACCCACAAGCATGCATAACAGCTACCGCTTACGGCATTAACCTAAGTGCTCGTGTACTTATACCGTCACTTTACCCATTTACCTTTTGTGTGCTTTTTATTTTAAATTCGGGCTTTTTAAATAGTTTCAACTTTTTAGACAAAATATTTAAAAAGCTTTTTGGTATGAACGGTTATCTTTTTTCGGTGTTTTTACTGTCGCTCATTGGCGGATATCCCTTAGGTGCTAAGCTTATAAGCGATTCGCAAATTGACAGTAAAACCGCTAAAATTATGCTTAACTACTGCGTAAATGCAGGGCCTGCATTTATTATTACCGCTATAGGCAACGGGATTTTTAATTCTAAAAAAATTGGGCTAATACTTTTTATTTCACATATTCTACCTTCATTTTTATTAGCGTTTTTATTTAGAAAAAAGATAAACCCAAATAGTATTAATAAAAAAAGCGTAATCAGTATTGCTGATAATTTTGTTTTAAGCGCTTCTTCTGCGGCTTCCGCGCTTATTAGTATTTGCACCTATGTTTTGCTGTTTTCGGTAATTACGGCTTACATAGACCACTATACCTTTTTAAAACCTTTAACTTTGCTTTTAGAGGTAACAAATTCTATAAGCCATACTAACAATATTTTGCTAATTTCCGCACTTTTAGGCTTTGGTGGTATTTCTATTTGGTGTCAAGTGTATTCACTTAGCAAAAAAGTAAAACCCGATTTTTTAGCCTTTCCATTATGCCGTATTTTTCACGCTTTTTTAAGTGCCGCTTTAACCTATACCGCAATAAAGGTTTTAGGAATTACTGTTCCTACCCTTTCAAACGGTAAAATGTTTATTTTTTCTGCCTTCGAAAGCACCGCCGCGGTAGGCTTTTCGCTTATAACTTTGGGCATTCTTTTTATGATATCCTTAAAGCAAAAAAATTATGCTGGTAATATGCTTGAAGATATAGTATAATATAGTAAACAAAACAAAGGATGTGCAAAAATGAGCAAGATAGGGTTTAATAAAAATTTAAAAAAATCCTGCGAGTATTGCAAATACGGAACAGTATTAGAGCTTACAAACGAAACTGTTTGCAAAAAGCGCGGTATAACAGATGGCCGCGACTACTGCCGCAGCTATAAATACGACCCACTTAAGCGCATTCCTAAAAAGATACAAATAAGTGATAACTACACCCCTGAAGACTTTAAATTGTAATCCCTATAAAAATCCCCTACCAAAGTTTGACTTTGATAGGGGTATTTTTTACTTTGTAAATTCAATTGTATTAACGCTATTTTCCGTTACGGTAATTTTAATTGTTTGTCCCTTGGTTGCAAACGGTAGTAAATCCGATTTCGTAACCAAAGCGGTATAAATTTTGTCGTTCTTTTCTAGTTTAATATAATAAACCGTATTACCGTTTACTACTGCCGAATTGATATTCTCAATAACACCTGTAATTTCAGTTTCGGGCGCTTCTTCAATATCAGCAACATTTTCGGTTTTAAGTTTGCTAATATAGTCGGCTCTTGCGCTTTCTACAGTGTTGCCCGTACCTACTATCTGGTACTGATTAACATCAACAAAAGCATACATCTTAACAAGACCTGCGCTGTCTTTAAGTGACATAAAATAGGTCGGTCTGTCCGATACATTTAGAAGCAACGGGAAGGTTGAAGTGTACTTTAAGTGTTGTACCTGACCTTCGGCAGAGCTCATAGCAGAATACTCTTCAGCACCGGGGATTGTGTAAAACTTAGTAGCCTTAGTACGAAGGTTTGTAAGCACAAAGCCTACATTAGATTCATCGCTTGTAACCGATGTCATACCTGTATACAAAAATACATCGTCATCAATGGCAAGGTAGTTATAGCCGTCGGTTGGTTGTAAAACACCACGCTGACCGAATATAGAATTAAAGAAGCCCGAGCGATACTTACCGTTATATACAAGCTGATTTAAAATCATATAAGAATCGTAAACCTGGTCAACCCAAGTGGGAACTTCGTTAAGCTTATAGTACTTACTTTCACCCGTTTGCGCATTCATAAGCACCGCACCGTCAATATCGCTACCACTCCAAAAACCAATTTTATAATCAACTACCGATGCCACCCAATAAGGAATACCGTTGTCATCAATTTCAAAAGAGATATTGTCAAAAATCTTGGTAGGATACTTAAAGCGTAGCGCGCGGTTAAGGTCGCGCATAAAGTATTCGCTATCGGAATATTTTATACCGTTTTTAAGTCTTACAAGCTGGGTTTCCTGTGTGGTCATATCAACAGTAATGTAAGCGGGTATACCTTGCTTTTGGTTATTAAGCCACTTAATAGCATCGCCATACATAAGCGGTGTAACCCTTACAGGCTTGCCCTTATAGTTAATTTGGGTGTAAATATCTTCTATCTCAAACTGTGATACTAAATCCGACATTTCGCCAAGCTTTCTTTGGCTAAGTCTTTGAGCAGTATCCTTATCAACAATAGGGATTTGTTCTTGGTTAATTTCGGCAACATCTTGGGTAAAATCGCCTTCTTCTAGGGTAATAAGCTTATTGTAGCTTTTAGCATTAAAAAACTCACTACCTATTACCGACATAACACCGCTTAAAACTATAATAGCCAAAACTACAGCCAAGCCAAACTTTATAGGTTTACCAAGCGATTTTAAACTTATATGCGGGTGACCTTTTGAATTAGTCACTGTTTTATTGTTTTTTATAAAATACAAAATTTGTGAAAAGCAGTTAATTACAACGCTTATAATCACTATAAACGAAACAAAGCTCCAAAACTCACGGCTTCGTAAATTTATTGGGGGTAAAACAACCCAATAATATCCACCGATAACCAGTAAGGTTATAAGCCATTTAACTAGTACCGATAAACCTTTTTTCATAAAATCACCTTTTAAAAAATACTTTAATTTAAAAATAGCATATTTCAGCAAATAAGTCAAATAAAATGATTGCAAAAGCACATATCTTAGAGTATACTAAGGTCTAGGAGTTGACAAATATGTTTAAAGAAATAACCGCAAAAGAAATAAACAAAAATCTGATAGATGCTATCGCTAACGAATGGATGCTTATAACCGCAGGAGATGAAAGCGGTTATAATATGATGACTGCCTCTTGGGGTTTTATGGGCGAAATTTGGGGTAATGACACCGCAGTAGCGTTGATTAGACCCCAGCGTTATACTATGGAATTTGTAGAAAAGCACGACTATTATACCCTTAGTTTTTACGGTGACCAAAAACAAATACATAAAATTTGCGGAAGTATGTCAGGTAAGGATGTAAACAAAACCGAGCTTACAGGTCTTACACCCGTTTTTTCGGATAATTCGGTTTACTTCAAAGAAGCAAATCTTGTAATAATTTGCAAAAAACAGTATATGCAGGATATGAAAGAAGAATGCTTTTGCGATAAAGAACCGCTAAAATGGTTCGAGAATAAAGATTTTCACAAAATGATTTTCGGCAAAATAGTAAAGGTTTTAGTAAAGGAATAGTAATATGAAATTTTTAATCGCTTCGGATATTCATGGCAGTGCAAAATACTGCAAAATGCTAATAGATGCTCTTTATAAAGAAAAGGCAGATAAAATGGTACTACTAGGTGATATTTTATATCACGGACCGCGTAACGATTTACCTGACAATTACGCTCCAAAGGAAGTTATCGCCCTTTTAAACCCTTTAAAAGAAAAGCTTTTGTGCGTTAGGGGCAACTGCGATACAGAGGTTGACCAAATGGTGCTTGATTTCCCCATTTTAGCCGACTATGCGGTAATACCCGTAAAGGATAGGCTTATTTACGCTACCCACGGTCATATTTTCGGTGCCGATTCTCCTATGCCGCTAAATAAAGGCGATTTACTTTTAAACGGTCATACCCATATTCCAAAATGCGAAGATAAGGGTGATTTCATTTATCTTAATTGTGGCTCGGTATCAATACCTAAAGAAAATTCGTTTCACAGTTATATGACACTACAAGACAATCAATTTAAATGGATAAACCTTCTGACAGGTGAAGTATATAATCAATTTGAAATTTAAAACTATAAGGAGAGCTCACTTATGGAAAAAATCATAAACAATTACACAAAAAACGACGGAAAAGTTGATTATGCCGCAACAAAAAAATTGATTAAAGAAATTGATTTGGTGTCAGAAGCCAGAAAGCAAGAAATCTTAAACTATGAAAATGAGATTTCAGTAACCGGCAAAATATATTATGTATCTCAAAACGGTGACGATAGCTCAGACGGTCTTTCGCCCGAAACCGCTTGGAAAACTATTCAAAAAGTAAACAACTCTACTATTACGGGCGGCGATGCCGTACTATTTGAACGCGGCACTCTTTACCGCGGTACTGTTTTGTGCAAGCCTGATGTTACCTATTCGTCATACGGCAAGGGTCAAAAACCTATCATAACATGCTCTCCTGAAAACGGTACAGGCAAAGAAAAATGGAGACTACTTGATGGCACGGATAATATTTGGGTTTATTATAAAGAAATGCCCGAAACGGGAATTTTAATTTTCAACGACGGTGAAGATTATTCTATAAAAAAGGTTCCTTCCTTTATAAACGGTAAATTTGTTGTGAGAAATCAGCCCGATGTTGAATTTGATGTTAAAAAACACATGCATATAAACCTTGCACATTTTAATGAGCTTAAGGCATTAAGAGATGACGGCACACCAGATATAGCACCCGAAAACTTATGTCCGCTTTACCTTAGATGTGACCAAGGTAACCCCGGTGAAATTTACAGTTCTATTGAATTTGCTATCCGCAACCACGGCTTCATAGTAGGCGGTGCTCGCAATGTTACAATAGATAATGTTGCTGTTAAATACGTTGGCTGTCACGGTGTTGCAGCAGGTACCTGCTGCGGACTTACCGTAAAAAACTGTGAATTTGGTTGGATAGGCGGCGCTGTTCAGTATTATCGCGGTATGGATGGTACACCACGACAGGGTCAACTTACACGATACGGTAACGCAATTGAAATTTACGGCGGTTGTCATGATTATACCTGCGATAACAATTATATTTATCAGGTATTTGATGCAGGCGTAACCCACCAATACAGTTCTGGCAGCGGCGGTGACTGCAAGCATATAAATGTACACTACACCAATAACTTGATTGAGTATTGCACATATTCTATCGAGTACTTCTTAGGTCAATATTCGAGCCCTGACACACTGCGTTTCCAACGCGATATTTACATTGAAAATAATATTTTGCGTTACTCAGGCTTTGGCTTTGGTGAACAACGCCCCGAATATGACTGTCCTGCCGCTCATATCAAGGGATGGGATTCCTATTCTGCGCTTGATAAAAATTCATTCATAAGAAACAACATCTTTGACCGCGGAAGAAATATGCTAATCCACGTGGGTACTGCTCAACAACATTGGTTACCAACCTTTGAAAACAATATTTTTATTCAATATTTAGGTGAAAAAACATCCACCTTAGGTAGATACGGAAAAAACCCAACAACACTTACCCCATTTAGCGAAAACATTCGCGAGGTTATGAATGAAATGAATCTTGACTTTAACGCAGGTGTATATTTCGCCGAACGCGATGAGCTATACGATTTGCCTGACTTTATGCCCATAAAAGACTAAAAATTATATACTATTAAAAACGCGGTGTTGCTCTTGAAACATCGCGTTTTTTGTATTTGTGCACATTATCATTTAGTTACATAGCTGTGTAGACAGCAATACATCCACATACTACACCGCTTTTTCTAATATTGCGCACATTACTGTTATATCATCCTTGCGTTTTTCGGTAGTACGGCGGCGCGCACAAAGGCATAATCTATCGGATAAATCCTGCGCTGTTCCATCTTGCCAAGCTTCAATTTCGGTTCTTATCCAATCAGTTCCTTCAGTTGTAGCACCGTCAGACATAAGCACTACTATATCCCCTATTTTGCATTTAACAGCCGCTTTATCAAAGGAAACATCCCTTAAAATCCCCACAGGAAGAGATGTGCTTTCTGCCTTGCCCGTTTTACCTGAACGGCGAACAATTGTAGGTGCCGCTCCCGCTTTATAAAGCTCCAAAGTACCTGTATGCAAATCTATACTAGCAATATCTATCGTAGCTAAGGATTCATCTGTAGATTTAAAAAGCATTGAAGAATTTAAAATTTTAAGCGAGCAGTTATAACCAAAGCCCGTTTTTAAAAGCCTTGCCATAAGTCCCGATGCCATAGCGCCATCCACCGCTGCTCTGCCACCTGTACCCATACCGTCGCTTAAAACCATTACAAAATGCCCTTTGTTATCGTTAAAGTATTTGTATGCGTCGCCACACATTTTATTATCACTTGCGCAAAGCTGACTAACCCCAAAATCTACCCGTATTTCTGTACGCTCGCAAATAGTTATATAAATTTCGCCGCCAACCTCACTAACCGTTGGTACATCAAAGTTCCTTTCACATGCAAGCGATACAAGCTTCATAATTTTGGCTTTATTTATAACAATATCGGGTGTCTTTTTAAGCTTTAGTTCTATTGTCATTCTGCCGTAGCGGTCAATACTGCTACTACATTCGCTAACAATTATATCTATGTTTTTAAGTGCCGCGGCGGCATTTTCTGCGGAAGAAATATCGAATCTATCCTGTGTTTCAAAATCGCGTGCCATATCCGAAAGCATTAACGACATTCCGTCAAACTGGTCAGACACCACCGCTCTCACTTGGTCTATACGGTTTTCGGCGGCAATCTTCCCTGCATAATCGGTGTACTTGCGGTAGGTCGCATTGGCAACACCCGAAAGCCGTAAACATCTCCCCTTAAATTCTTCACCAACTTCATTTTCGGGGTTAAGTTCCCCACGCTTTATTGCTTTTGTAAGCTCTAAAATACCGTTTACCGTATCTTCCCTTTTCTTTTCCCAGCAGTGTATTCTAAGCTTACAACCTGCACACGCTTCGTTTTCTATTGATTCTATAACACTGCTAAAATCAGGCGAATTTATTTTTGAAAGCTCGCTTGACACCTGCTCCACCGTTTCAGATACATCCTTTAATGCATTAGAAGCCATATAAAGCTTCATTGAAAGAGATTTTTTTATTCCGTCAGACCTTGAAACTCTGGGATACGCCGAAAAAATTTTGGAAAGATAAACGCTTGCGGTACGCGGAAGCGCCAAAAATAGTATTGCACCTAAAACTGTTTCGGTAATAATTACCCCTACTAAAATATATTCGCCCGAGCATACCGCCCCTATAAAGCTTAAGACCACAAAAATAAAAACTTGGGCATATTTGCCTAGGGAAGCAAACACCCCGCAAAATAACCCTGCTACTGCAAAGCTTACAGCAACAGTACCGTTGCCGTTGCTTAAAACGGTAGTAAATGCAACCGTAATACCGCTAATTGCGCCCGATATTATACCCCCGTATTTAGATGCCGTTAGAATAAGCATAACACTTAAAATTTTACCTAAAGAAATACCAAGGGGACTTATGTGATTAAGTCCTAACAATATAACATTTATTACTATTAAAACACTCGAAAGCTCGTCCGGTGTAAGACCAACATTATCCTTTGATAAAATTTTAAAGCTTCGACATATAAAATAAGTACCTATTGCTGATATTAACGCTTCGCTTATAAGCGAAACCGGACTTGTTCCCGTTGCTTTAAGGGTTGCGGCAGTTGTAAAAACGCTTGTAATAAGGGTTATAAAGGTTAAAAACACTTCGCTTGTTACAATTTTTTTATAGTTATTAAGCAACAGCTTTACCGAAAGTATTGCAAAAAGGGCTGCTAAATACTTAAAAGCGCCGTTCCCTACAGCAGGTATAAAATAGCCTATGAATACACCTATAGCGCAAGCAGGAGTATATGTAGCCGAGCAACCTGCTATAAAAGAAAGTCCAAACGGCAAAAGATTTTCTAACACCACTGCCTTTGTACTAACAAAACCACATAGGCCTATTAAAATATGACCTATAGCCGCTATTAAAATTTCCTTAGTTGTAAGCTTTGAAGTATTGTCCGAAATCTTTACAAATTCCCTCATAAATTCACCTTCACAAATTTTTTATCCTTTTAAAGTATACTCTTCACACGCTTAATATTTTGTCAAACATCGGTGTAAAACTATGGTACTTTTTGCAGTAAAAAATAAAGTTGTAATAAAATTTTTGTAAAAAGCCAAAATATTTGCAAAGGTGGTATTTTTATGAAAAAAATAATAAAATTCGGTCTTTGCTTAACCCTTTGCCTTTTATTGTCGGTAACAGGGGTATTTGCGCTTTCAAAAATAGGCTCTCGGGGTGAAGAAGTACGCAAAATACAAACCGCATTAAAGGAAAAAGGTTATTTTAACAGTAAAGTAGACGGTATTTTCGGTACTATTACAAAAAAAGCCGTTGAAAAATTTCAAAAAGCAAATGGTCTTACCGTAGACGGCATTGCAGGTAAGAATACATTAAAGGCACTTGGTATTAAAGATGCTAACAATAATTCCTACGGGGGTTATTCTTCGCAAGACTTTGACCTTTTAGTTCGTATTATCTCGGCAGAAGCACGCGGCGAGCCATATTCAGGGCAAGTTGCAGTAGGCGCCGTTGTGTTAAACCGCATAGAGCATCCATCTTTCCCCGATACTTTACCAGGAGTAGTTTACCAAAAGGGTGCCTTTTCCTGTCTTGATGACGGTCAATTTTATGAACCCGTTGCCGATAGCTGCTATTCTGCCGCACGCGATGCTATTAACGGACTAGATCCATCGGGTGGTGCTATTTACTACTACAATCCCATTACAGCTACTAATAAATGGATACAAAGCCGTAAGGTAATAACAACTATTGGAAAACACAGATTTTGCGAATAAAAATATAACTTTTGTTTAAGGCTAATGGCGTAAAAAACCATCAGCCTTAATAAATTTTTAAAATAAAATAGTTATCCTTGACTTTAGCTTGAAATAATTATATAATATAATTTATTGTAGGTTGGTGTGTCTTAATCTATAATGTTCATACGAAAATAAATAAAAGGTGGTTTTTAGAGTGGCTAAAACTATTAAAGTTACCGAGGCAGGTCTTACAAAACTTAAGGAAGAACTTGAAAAACTTAAGACTGTAGGCAGGGCAGACATTGCCGAAAAAATAAAGGTTGCACGCGGTTATGGTGACCTTTCTGAAAACAGCGAATACGACGAAGCAAAAAACGAGCAGGCTAAAATCGAAGCAAGAATCGTTGAAATTGAAGCAATGCTTAAGAATGTTGAAATTATAGAGGATGTAAAAGGCGATTCACAAACCGTTGTTATAGGCGTTAAAGTTAAAGCGCTTGATATGGAATTTGATGAAGAATGCGAATACCTTGTGGTAGGCTCTACCGAAGCTGACCCCATGAACGGTAAAATTTCCGATGAATCCCCCTTAGGCAAAGCACTTTTGGGTAAAACAATCGGTGATGAAGTTATCGTAGATGCTCCCGCAGGCGAGCTTAAGTTTAAAATTTTAGAAATTGGTTAATGGTTTAACTAAAAGGAAGTATCAGTATGGAACAAAATAATCAAAAGAATAATAAAGCACCCGAACAGGATTTTAACGAGATTGTAAAAATCCGTCGCGAAAAGCTTGCTAATTTAAAGGAAGCAGGTAACGACCCATTCGTTATTACAAAATTTGATTTTGATAATGACTCTGCTAACATAAAGGCTAATTTCTGTGAGCTTGAAAACAAAACCGTAAAAATCGCAGGTCGCATTGTTGCCCGTCGTATTATGGGTAAAGCAAGCTTCGTAGGTCTTAAGGATACAAGCGGTAAAATTCAGCTTTATGTTCGCCGTGACGATGTTGGCGAAGATGTATACGCAAGCTTTAAAAAGTGGGATATTGGCGATATTGTTGGTGTTGAAGGTACCGTTTTCAAAACCCAAACAGGTGAAATTTCGGTTCATGCGCAATCAATTAAGCTTCTTTCAAAGTCGCTTCTTCCCTTGCCCGAAAAGTTCCACGGTCTTACCAATAACGATTTACGCTTCCGTCAAAGATATGTTGACCTTATTATGAACGATGATGTTAAGCGTAACTTTATTATCCGTTCAAAGTTCATAAAATTTATGCGTAAGTATCTTGATGATATGAACTATATTGAGGTTGAAACCCCTGTACTTAATACAATTGTTGGTGGTGCAGCTGCAAGACCGTTTATAACACACCACAACACACTTAATATACCTATGTATATGCGTATCGCGACCGAGCTTCCGTTAAAGCGCCTTATTGTAGGCGGTATGGACCGCGTTTACGAAATAGGCCGTATTTTCCGTAACGAAGGTATGGACCCCAAGCACAACCCCGAATTTACAACAGTTGAATTGTATCAAGCTTATGCCGATTTCCACGATATGATGGATATTGCAGAAGGTATAATCTCGGGTGCTGCCAAGGAAATTCATGGCACTTATGAAGTTGAGTGGATGGGCGAAAAAATCGACCTTACACCCGGCTGGCGCAGACTTACTATGGTTGACGCCGTTAAGGAATATGCAGGAGTTGATTTTGGCGCTATTACCGATGATGAAGAAGCTGCAAAAGCAGCCGAAGCTATTGGTGTAGAGCTTAGCGAAACTGCTGACAGAACCTGGGGTAACGCTTTGTACGCTTGCTTCGACCAACGCGTAGAAGAAAAGCTTATTCAGCCTACATTCATTACAATGTACCCTGTTGAAGTATCTCCATTAACAAAGGCTTCTCCCGAAGACCCACGCCTTACTGAGCGTTTTGAATTATTTATCTGCCATAGCGAGCTTGCTAACGCTTATTCCGAGCTTAACGACCCAATCGTTCAACGCGAACGCTTTATGAAGCAGTTAGAGCTTCGTGAACGCGGTGATGATGAAGCAGAAATGCTTGATGAAGATTTCTTAACCGCTATGGAATACGGTATGCCTCCAACAGGCGGTATGGGTATCGGTATTGACAGAGCAGTAATGCTTCTCACCAACTCCGACACCATACGCGAAGTAATCCTATTCCCCACAATGAAACCTTTAGATTAAAAACTAAAAACACCCTATGACCAAACTGAATGTGTCATAGGGTGTTTTTATATTCTTTAGTGTTTTTTATTTTTCTTTTTAAATAGCTTTTTTCCGCTTTCGGCTTTCTCTATAAATTCCTTTATAAAAGCTGGTTTTTGGCTACGATTTTTAAATATCATATATACCGAGATGCCCACAACAACAGCAATGAACAATACTACGCCTAGGATAAGTAAGGTGAATTGACCGATTGTAAATCCGGCAAATGTGCGGGGTCCTGCGGGAACATACTCTATTTTTTCCAGACGAGCAATCGCTCCAAATGGGTCAGATGCTTCATCAGGAATAATAATGTTGTCAGTACTTTCCCCCGGCACATTTATTCCTATTACGTATTTACCATTCTTATTTATTGATGAAAGATAGAATCTTGCATTACCTTGCGAATCCACCACAGAGGACTGTATGAGTTTATACTTTCCACCACTATCCTGATACAAAAAGGCATTACCATTTGCAGCGGAACTCGGCAAAGTAATAACAACATTTGTATTAATATTGGTAGAATTTTCAAACTTCACTTGGTAGCAGTTATCGGTCCCAAGCTTATCTTTAACCTTATCTTTAACGTCGGTAACGACATAGCTAGCATCAATATCATTTTTGACATTTTCAAACTTGAGCTCTAAGCAATTTACAAGCCATGAGCTGCCATTTGCACTAACAACCTCAAGAATAATACTTCTACCTGCAAGCTCTTTTAAAAAGTCTTCATTTACCTTTTCTACTCCGCTAAGGTATAGAGTAATTCTTATACCATCTAGAATATGGTCGGAAGAATATCTATCATTAATTTCAGCAAGGTGCTTACGCACCATTAAAATAGCAGCATTCCAACCCTCTTCACTTTCAACGGTAATGGTAAAATGTACACTATAATGGTTATTTTTGCCCTTATCAGATTCACTTTGTATCTGTGTCACAACGGTAGTAGTATCTTTAGTTTCAACCGATGTGGTTGTTTGCGAAACAAAGTTATTGTTTTTATCGTTTTCAACCTGTGTATTTTGAGTGCCATTCTCAAGTTCACCGGGAGTAACAATACCATTTTCTTCAAAATAGTTTAAATCTTCAGCCACTTGCTCTCTTATGCTTTTTGCAACACCTTTTTTATCTGAA
>JAZSCF010000105.1:0-32160 GCA_045602785.1 Acutalibacteraceae bacterium | reverse complement strand
CATACGGCGGTTATGCCCGTCACGGCGGCGGTGCTTTTTCGGGTAAGGATCCTACAAAGGTTGACAGAAGCGCTGCTTATGCTGCAAGATATGTTGCTAAAAATATTGTAGCTGCAGGACTTGCAAAAAAATGCGAAATTCAATTAGCGTACGCAATCGGCGTTGCAAAGCCTGTTTCTATTATGGTTGATACCTTCTCGACAGGTAAATATAGCGATTTAGAAATCGCTAATGCAGTTAACAAGGTATTTGATTTAAGACCTTCTGCTATTATTGATACTTTAGACCTACGCCGTCCTATTTACAAGCAGGTTGCAGCATACGGTCATGTAGGTAGAACTGATATAGAGTTACCTTGGGAAAAGACCGATAAAGTAGAAGAATTAAAAAAACACTTGACAAACGCGTAAAATTGTGTATAATTGATATGACAACAAAGTAGTGCGCATTGCGTCCTCACCCTCAGATTTTGTTTAAAAGGGTTAATAAGGTTCCAAACTTTACTCTTTGGTATTCTTATGCGTGGGCGTTTTTGCGTCCACGCTTTTGTATTGTTTTTAATCTTTTTCGGAGGTGTATTCACATCAGCAGTAAAGAACTTGAAGTAAACGAAGGTATTAAATTTAAGGAAGTTCGCGTTATTTCGAACGATGGCTCACAGATTGGTATTATCCCTGTGGAAAAGGCTTTGGAAGCCGCATACGCTAAGGATTTAGACTTAGTATGCATTTCTCCAAACGCACAACCGCCTGTTTGCAAGATTATGGATTACGGTAAATTCCGTTTCGAGCAAACAAAGCGTGAAAAAGAAGCCAAGAAAAACCAAAAGGTTGTTGAAGTAAAGGAAATTCGCTTAGGTCTTAGTATCGACGTGCACGATTTTGAAACCAAAGGTAAGCAAGCTATTAAATTTTTAAATGCAGGTAACAAGGTAAAGGTTTCTATCCGTTTCCGTGGTCGCGAGCTCGGCCATCCTGAAATTGGTCTTGATAATATGAACCGCTTTGCTGAATTCTGCAGCGAGCATGCTTCGGTTGAAAAAGCTGCTAAGATGGAAGGACGTAATATGCTTATGTTCCTTGCTCCGAAATCGGGAAAATAATGTAAGTTAAAACAGGAGGAATTAGCTATGCCTAAAATTAAAACACACAGTGGCGCAAAGAAGCGCTTCAAACTCACAAAAAACGGTAATGTTAAACGTGCTCATGCTTTTAAGTCGCACATCCTTAACAAGAAAACCACAAAGCGTAAGAGAAATCTTCGCAAGACTGTTGTTGCAGATGTAACAAATACCGCAACAATCAAGAAATTAATTCCTTATAAATAAGGAAAGACTTTAAAGGAGGAAAATTAAATGGCACGTATTAAAGGTGCGTTAGCAACACGCAAAAGAAGAAATAAAGTATTAAAGCTTGCTAAAGGTTACTTTGGCGCTAAATCTAAGCTTTTTAAAACCGCTAAAGAAGCAGTTATGAAATCCGGCAACTATGCCTACATTGGTAGAAGACTTAAAAAGCGCGACTTCCGTCGTCTTTGGATTACCCGTATTTCTGCTGCTTGCAAAATGAACGATATGAACTATTCTTCATTCATCAACGGTCTTAACAAAGCAGGTATTGAAATCAACCGCAAGATGTTAGCTGACCTTGCAGTTAATGATGCAAAGGGTTTTGCAACACTTGTAAAGGCTGCTAAAAAAGCTCTTGAAAAGTAAAATTTTTCGCCCGAGTGAAAACTCTCTCGGGCGACTTTTTCATTTTTAAAGAAGGTGAAAAAATGAAAAATTTTAAGATTATTACCAGTAAAGATAACTCTATAATAAAGCTTACAGCAAGTCTGCAGTGCTCGGCAAGTGCACGTAAAGAACACAATTTATTCGTGTTAGAAGGGCTTCGTATTTGCGATGATGCGGTAACTTGCGGCATTATTTTTGAAAGCCTTATTGTAAGCGAAACCGCTTTTAATAAATATGCGGACACTATTGAAATCTTGAGCAATTCCGCTAAGGAATGTTATAAAATACCGGATAAGCTTTTCGGTAAAATTAGCGATACTACATCGCCACAAGGCATAATTGCATTGGCAAAAATGCCACAAAAAAACACTAAAATCGAAAACAATGGGCGCTATATCGCGCTTGAAAATATAAATGACCCATCTAATTTGGGTGCTATTAGCCGCACCGCAGAAGCCTTGGGTGTCAGCGGTATAATTTTATCTAAAGGCTCGGTTGACCCATATTCTCCAAAGTCGTTAAGGGCGTCTATGGGTACACTGCTTAGAATGCCGCTTATTATATTCGATAACTTTTGCGAAGAAATTAAAGCTTCGGGTTTAAAGTCTTACGCTTGTGTTGTCGATAAAACAGCCACTCCAATTACTGATATAACCTTTACCGATGGTAGTGTTATTATGATAGGCAATGAAGCTAACGGCTTAACCGAAGATGCAAAGGCTATGGCTGATAATAGGATTACCATTAAAATGAGCGGTAAGGCAGAGTCCTTAAACGCTTCGGTTGCGGCGGCAATTTCTATTTGGGAAATGATGAAATGATTTATTATATTTGGCTTCAATTATGTTTAGGACAAGGTAGTAAAACATTTTCTACTCTTTTGGAGAACGCACTTTTACCAAAGGATATTTATTCTTTATCACAGGAAGAACGCAGAAAGCTTGGATACTTTTCAAAGCGTGAGCTTGAAAAACTTGGAAGCACATCCATTGAAAAAGCCGCTAAAATTATTGAGCAGTGCAAACAAAAGGGTATTACGCTTGTAAAGTATGATGATGATAATTATCCTGCTACCCTTAAATCAATATCTACACCGCCTATGGTTTTGTATGTAAAGGGAAGACTGCCTGATTTTGACAATAACCCTGTTATTTCAATTGTTGGTCCCAGAAAAGTTTCCGAATTTGGCAAAAAAGCGGCATATTCTTTGGGTTACCGGATGGGTAAAGCAGGCTTTACTGTTGTAAGCGGCGGTGCTATAGGTAGTGATACCTATGCTCATATTGGTGCTTTAAAAGCCAATGCTAAAACTGTGCTTATTATGGGTTGCGGTTTTAATGTAAGTTATTTGGAAGAAAACCGCCCTTTAAGAGAACATATTGAAAAGTGCGGTTGTCTTATTAGTGAATATCCACCCGATACACCAATAACTAAATATACATTCCCTGTAAGAAACCGCTTAATTTCGGCGCTTTCTTTGGGAACCGTTGTGGTGGAAGCAAGGGTTAGAAGCGGTGCTTTACTTACCGCTAATCACGCTATTGAACAGGGCAGGGATGTTTTCGTAATCCCAGGCGCGCCAAATTCTATAGAATATAAAGGCTCAAACGCACTTTTGCGCGATGGCGCCAAGCCACTTTTGGATGCGAGTGATATTTTTAATGAATATATTCACTTATTTCCTGATAAAATCAATATAGAAAAAGCTTACGAGAAAGAGCCTAAATCTGTAACTGCACAAAAAAATTTAAAAATATTGAATGAAACTCTTTCAAATGAAGCGAAAATAGTATATAATTGTTTAGATACACAAAAATTTTATCCTGACCAGCTTAACACAGGGCTTGACGGTTCAAGACTACTATCAGCTTTAACCGAGCTTGAAATGGAATTTATTATAAAAGCCTTACCCGGTGGTCAGTATGAAATTTGCAAATAACGGAGGTAATTTATGTCAAAGCTATTAATAGTGGAGTCACCGTCTAAAATAAAGCCTATAAAGAAATATTTAGGCTCTGGCTATGAAGTAATGGCTTCTGCAGGTCATATTCGTGACTTGCCAAAATCAAAGCTTGGCGTTGATATAGAAAACGGTTTTGCACCGCAGTATATAAATATGACTGATAAAAAGGATTTAATTAAATCCCTGAAACAAGCCGCAGCTGATAGCGATGAAGTTTTATTGGCTACCGACCCTGATAGAGAGGGTGAAGCGATTTCTTGGCATTTAGCACAAATTTTAGCGCTTGATATGGAGTCAGCTAACCGTGTAACCTTTAACGAAATTACAAAGTCGGCTGTTCAGGCAGGTATTAAGGTTCCGCGTAAGATTGATATGGATTTAGTAGATGCGCAGCAGGCTCGCCGTGTGCTTGACCGTATTGTTGGTTACAAATTAAGTCCTTTCCTTTGGAAAAAGGTTAAAAGCGGTTTGTCGGCAGGTCGTGTTCAAACAGTAGCACTTCGACTTATTGTTGACCGCGAGCGCGAAATTGAAAAATTTGTTGCTACTGAATATTGGACTGTTGAAGCAAAGCTAGCAGCTGGCAGAAAAACCTTTATTGCAAAGCTTTATGGCGATAAAAACGGTAAAATTGATTTAATACCAGATGAAGCAACCGCTAGCGGCATTTTAGCGAATCTTGAAAATGCAGAATATAAGGTTACCGATATTAAAAAAGGTAAGCGTAATAAACAACCTGCGCCGCCTTTTATTACTTCTACCTTGCAACAGGAAGCATCGCGTAAGCTTGGCTTTACAGGTCAACGCACAATGCGTATTGCGCAACAGCTTTATGAAGGTATTGAACTTGCAGGCATCGGCGTAACAGGTCTTATAACCTATATGCGTACTGACTCTTTGCGTATTTCGGAAGAAGCAAGAGCTGCCGCAAATAAATATATTATTGGTACTTTTGGTGATAAGTACCTACCGTCAAAACCGCGCTATTTTAAAACTAAGAGTGGCGCACAGGATGCTCACGAAGCTATCCGCCCGACTGATGTATTTATTACTCCTGATAGCATTAAGGACTCTTTAACTGTAGAGCAATATAAACTTTATAAGCTTATTTGGGAGCGTTTTATTGCTTCCTTAATGTCGGCTTGTGTACAGGATACGGTTAATGTTGATATTACCGCTAATGATTACTTGTTTAAAGCAAGCGGTTATTCGGTTAAATTTGATGGTTTTACCGTGCTTTATGTTGAAGGCAAGGATGAAGAAGAGGCTAAGGAAAGCGATTTGCCTGAGATGACTACGGGTGATATTCTAAAGCTTAGAGATTTATCACCTAATCAACACTTTACTCAGCCTCCTGCACGTTATACCGAGCCTACACTTATTAAAGCGTTGGAAGAAAACGGTATAGGCAGACCTTCTACTTATGCACCGATTATCTCTAACATTATGAATAGGGATTACATTGAAAAAGAGAAAAAGACCTTTAAACCGTCAGAGCTTGGTAAAGTAGTATCTGATTTAATGGTTAAATTCTTTGATAAGATTTTTGATGTTAAGTTTACAGCAGGCTTAGAAGAAAAGCTTGATAAAATCGGCGCAGGTGATCTTGATTGGACTAAAACCATTGCTGATTTTTATAAGGATTTTGATAACTATTACGGCAAGGCTGAAAAGAGCCTTACAGGACAAAAGGTTAAAGTACCGGATGTTGAAACCGATGTTGTTTGTGAAAAATGCGGTAGAAAAATGGTTATTAAATCTAGCCGTTATGGTAAGTTCTTAGCTTGCCCCGGTTACCCCGAATGTAAGAACACTAAGCCTGCACCCGAAGATGAAGTTACACAACCTTGCCCCAAGTGTGGAGGAAAGCTTGTAAAACGACTTTCTAAAAAGGGTAAAAAGTTCTACGGTTGTTCTAACTATCCCAAGTGTGATTTTGCATCTCCCGGTGTTCCTACCGGTGACGTTTGCAAGGAATGTGGTAGTTATATAATTAACGGTATTCGCGGTAGAAAATACTGTATGAATTCCGAATGTCCTTCAAGGAAAACTCAAAAAAAGGAAAAATAAAATGGAAAAAATTACGGTTATAGGCGGTGGTCTTGCGGGTTGTGAAGCGGCTTTGCAAATCGCCAATAGGGGAATAAAGGTAGATTTAATAGAAATGAAGCCTTTAAAAAAGACTCCCGCCCATAAAAGTGATAATTTTGCCGAGCTTGTGTGCTCTAACTCTTTAAAAGCTGCCCGCATTGATTCTGCGGCAGGTCTTTTAAAGGAAGAAATGCGACATTTTGATTCGGTTTGTATGAAAGCTGCAAAAGAGTGCTCAGTTGCGGCAGGCGGCGCTTTAGCGGTTGACCGCGATATATTTTCGGGTATTATTACAAAGATAATAAATAACCACCCTAATATTACGGTTAAAAACGAAATTGTAAAAGAAATTGATACAAACGGCATAACTGTAGTTGCTACAGGTCCTTTGACTGATGGCGATTTGGCAGAGAGCATTGCAAAAATGTGTGATAGTGAAAACTTAAGCTTTTACGATGCAGCAGCCCCTATAGTTACAAAGGAAAGCATTGATTTTGATTCGGCTTTTGAAGCTTCACGTTACGGAAAAGGAACAGATGACTATATAAACTGCCCCTTAAATAAAGAAGAGTATGAGTTATTTCACAAAGAACTCGTAAATGCCGAGGGTGTTATTTTATCGGAGTTTGATAAGCCCATTACAGTTTATGAAGGTTGTATGCCTATTGAAATTTTGGCAAAACGCGGTGAAGATTCTATTCGCTTTGGCCCTATGAAGCCCGTAGGACTACGCGACCCAAAAACAGGGCATAGACCTTGGGCTGTACTTCAGTTAAGGCGCGAAAATGCCGAAGGCACACTTTATAACCTTGTAGGTTTTCAAACAAATTTGAAATTCCCCGAACAAAAAAGGGTTTTTTCACTAATTCCCGCCCTTAAAAATGCCGAGTTTATGCGCTACGGCGTTATGCACCGTAATAGCTTTATAAATTCACCTAAGCTTTTAAATCCCAATTTATCCTTAAAAAAATACCCAAATGTATTTTTTGCGGGTCAGCTTTCAGGGGTTGAAGGGTATATGGAATCAGCGGCTTCGGGTATAATTGCAGGTATAAATGCGGCAAACCTATTAAAAGGTCAAAATCCTTTTATATTACCTAAAATTACAATGATTGGCGCTTTGCTTGGATATATTACCGACTCGACGGTTGAAAACTTTCAACCTATGGGCGCTAATATTGGTATTTTGCCAACATTAGAAGAAAAAATTAAGGACAAAAGAGAACGCTATATGGCTTATGCTAAGCGTTCGATTGAATGGTTTAATAAGGAGTAGAAAAAATGCGTGTAGTAGTAGATGCTTTTGGCGGCGATAATGCGCCTTTAGAAATTGTAAAGGGTGCTTCTCTTGCTTCTTTGGAGCTTGAAACCGAAATCACTTTAACAGGTGATAGCGAAAAAATTGAAGAGATTATAAAGAACAACAATTTACAGTTTTACGGTGATTTAAAGCTTGTTCATACTACAGATGTTATTGATATGCACGATGACCCTACAACTCTATTAAAGGCTCATAGCAACTCTTCTATGGCTTTGGCTTTTAAAGAACTGAGTGAAGATAATGCAGATGCTTTTGTTTCTGCAGGTTCTACAGGTGCGGTTGTTGTTGGAGGTACACTTTTAGTTAAGCGTATTAAGGGTATAAAGCGTCCTGCTCTTGCAGGTATGATACCTTCTCCTACAGGTCACTATATGCTTATGGATATGGGTGCTAATGCCGAATGTCGTCCCGAAATGCTTTGTCAGTTTGGTATAATGGCAAGCGCATATTTAAAGGGCGTTGAAGGCAAAGAAAACCCCACAATTGGTCTATTGAATATTGGTGCTGAAGATACAAAGGGCACCGAGCTTCAAAAGGAAGCATATAAACTTTTAAGCGAAGCACCTATAAATTTTATTGGTAATGTTGAATCACGTGAAATGCCTAAGGGTGTAGCTGATGCTGTTATTACCGACGGCTTTACAGGTAATATTGCTTTAAAGCTTATTGAGGGTACTGCAATTACATTCTTTAAATTAGTTAAAAATGCTTTATATAAAAGCCTTAAGAATAAGCTTGCGGCTTTGGTTATTAAAAAAGATTTATATTCACTAAAAAGTATGATGGATAGCAGTGAGGTTGGCGGTGCGCCGCTTTTAGGTGTTAGAAAAACCGTTATTAAGGCTCACGGCAATTCTGACGCTAAGGCTATCAAAAATGCTATTAAGCAAGCAGTGGTATTTACAAAAACAGGTGTTATTGATAACATTACCGCTGCATTATCAGATATAAAAGAATAAGGATAATTTATAATGGAAGTTTTACAAAAGAAACTTGGTTACAGATTTAATAATATAAATTTACTCAAAAATTCTTTAACCCATTCTTCCTACGCAAACGAGGTTAGAAATGGTATTACTTCTAATGAACGCTTGGAATTTTTGGGGGATTCTGTCTTGTCGGTTATAGTTGCCGATTATCTCTATAATAGTTTCAAACAAATACCAGAAGGCGAACTTACAAAGCTTCGTGCTTCACTTGTTTGTGAAAATACACTTTGCTCATTTTCACGCTCAATAAATCTTGGCGAATTTTTAGCTTTAGGTAAAGGCGAAGAAAAGGGTGGCGGCCGAGAACGCGATTCTATTTTAGCTGATGCTTTTGAAGCGGTTTTAGCGGCAATTTATCTTGATGGCGGTATGGATAACGCGCGAGAATTTGTTATGCGCTTTATTTTGCCCGAGCTCGAACACCACGATACTGATGGTTTTAAGGATTATAAAACCGCTTTGCAGGAGATTATACAACGTAATCCCGAAGAAAGCGTAACTTATATTTTAAAGGGTGAGAGTGGACCCGACCACGCTAAGATTTTTGAGGTTGAAGTTCACCTTAATTCTAATGTTATTGGTGTTGGTAAGGGTAAGAACAAAAAGCGTGCTGAACAAATGGCAGCAAAGCAAGCGCTTGAGCTTATGGGTACCGAGATATGAGCGTAAAGCATTCTAATATTTCGATTTTTGTGCCACATATCGGTTGTCCTAATAAGTGTAGCTTTTGTAATCAGCGTTTTATTACCGGTACATGTAAAGCACCTAATGCCGATGATGTTGAAAAGGCGGTTATTACAGCGGTTAAATCAAAAAAATATGACCCCGCAACTACAGAGATTGCTTTTTTCGGCGGCAGCTTTACTGCAATTAACCGTAATTATATGATTTCACTTTTAGAAGCGGCATCATCCTTTGTAAGAATAGGTCTTGTAAAAGGTATTAGAATTTCCACTAGACCAGATGCTATTGATGATGATATTTTATTGCTTTTAAAGGAGTACAATGTAACTGCAATTGAGCTTGGCGCACAGTCCTTTAACAATTATGTTTTAAAGATGAATAATCGCGGTCATACCGCACAGGATACTGAGAATGCCGCAAGACTTATAAGAAAGCACGGTTTTGAATTAGGTCTTCAAATAATGACAGGGCTTTACGCTGATGATAACGAATCACTAGAGCGTACTTCAAAAAAGGTTATTGAATTAAGACCTGATACAGTACGTATTTATCCTACAATAGTTTTACAGGATACCGATTTGGCGGCATTGTATATTGATGGTGTTTATAAACCGCAAACCCTTTCAGAAGCGATTAAAATTTGTTCTAAACTTTATTTAATGCTTTCTAAAGAAGGAATTAATGTAATAAGATTAGGTCTCCATTCTATTGAAGATGGCGCTTATATAGCAGGTCCTTGGCATCCTGCATTTAGTGAATTATGCCAATCTCAAATAATGCTTACAAGGGTACTTACACATCTTTTTGACAAGGGTGAGTACATAATTTATGTAGGTAAATCTGATGTTTCTAAAATGACGGGACAAAGAAAATCAAACATTAAGTACTTAAAATCTCGCGGTTTTGACTGTAAGGTTAAAGTTGACGAAAGCTTGAGTGACTTAAAATTTAGAATAGAAAGGAAAGTGTTATAATTGCTACTTAGTTCTATCGAAATTCAGGGCTTTAAATCCTTTGCGGACAAGACTGTTTTAAAATTCGGCAAGGGTATTACTGCAGTTGTAGGTCCTAACGGAAGCGGTAAAAGTAATATATCTGACGCGGTACGTTGGGTTTTGGGCGAGCAATCCACCAAAAGTCTTCGTGGTCAATCGATGGAAGATGTTATATTTAGCGGTACCGAATCACGCCGTCCGCACGGATATTGTGAAGTTACATTAAATATCAATAACACTGACCGTTCTTTAAATTTTGATAATGATTTTGTTGCTATAACCCGTAGATATTATCGTTCGCACGAAAGCGAATATGCTATAAATAATGTGTCTGTTCGACTTAAAGACATTCATGAATTATTTATGGATACAGGCCTTGGTAGAGATGGCTATTCTATGATAGGTCAAGGTAAAATAGATAATATTATTAGTTCTAAATCGGGTGAGCGTCGCGATATTTTTGAAGAGGCGGCAGGTATTTCAAAATATCGTTACCGTAAGCTTGAAGCCGAAAGAAAGCTGACTGCGGCTGAAGACAATTTACTAAGACTTCATGATATTGTGGATGAATTAGAAGCACGCGTTGGTCCTTTGGCTGAGCAAAGTAAAAAAGCTGAAAAATTTTTAGAGCTTGCTTCCAAGAAAAAGGAACTTGAAATAGGCTTATGGCTTTACGCTTTAAATAATTCTAAAGAGCTTTTACGCGCTCAGGAAAGTAAAATTGCTGCTGCTCAGCTTTCGTACCGCGAAATAGAAAAGTCTTTAGAAGAATTTGACCGCAAAACCGAACAAAATACATCACTTTTTGCAAAGCTTACTTCAGATATTGAGGGAGAGCGTTTAAACATTTCTTCTTATAACGAAGAAATTGTTAAAGCAGAAGGCGTTATTACTGTTTTACAAAATGATATAGCGCACAATAACGAGTCTGTTAACCGCTTGAACGAAGAAAAGAATGCTTTAGCTGTAACCGATAGTACTGCTTTGAGTGAAATTGAAGCATTAAATGCTAAAGAAGTAGAAAAGCAGGGCGAAAAGACCGCTCTTGAAGAAAAACTTCATACTCTCGAATTACAACTATCAGAATTGCTTACCGATTCTGACAGTATAAGCAAAAAAATTGAAAACCAAATTAGAGAATTAAATGTTTTATCTGCAAAAAGTGCCGATAAGCGTGTAAGTCTTGTTACTGCGGACACTTCTATCGAAGAATTAACCGCTCGCGAGAATGCTTTGAAGGATATTATTTCTTCGCGCGAGAATGAAATATCTTCATTGGATAAAGAGTACAAAGAAACCGATGCTATGCTCAAAGCACTTGAAGAAAACGCTTTAAGTATTGAAAACTCTATTAAAGGCTATGAATTACGCTTAAACGGTAAAAAAGAAACCGAAAATACCCTTAAAGAAGAGCTTGACCGCGCGAATCTTGATATTGAAGCTAAGCTTCGCCGCGCGCAAATTTTACGTGACCTTGAAAACAATATGGAAGGCTTTGCTCATTCGGTTAAATTCCTTATGTCTAAAGCTGAAACGGGTTTGCTTCGCGGTATTTTAGGTCCAATATCAAAGCTTATTGATGTTGATAAAAAGTACAGTATGGCTATTGAAGCGGCGCTTGCAAACGCTATTCAAAATATTGTTACTGATACCGAAAGCAACGCTAAACAGGCCATTAACTTCCTTAAAAATAATAAAGGCGGTAGAGCAACATTTTTACCAGTTAACACCATAAAAGCACGCGAGTTTAAAGAAAGCGGCTTTGAAGATATGGACGGTTACATAGGTATTGCAAGCGAGCTTGTAAAGTGTGACAATAAGTATAATGAAATTGTAAAATACCTTTTAGGTGCCGTTATTGTAGCCGAAGATATTGACTATGCAACCGCTATCGCCAAAAAACAAGGCTATAGAGTAAAGGTTGTAACACTTGATGGTCAGGTTGTTAATGTGGGCGGTTCTCTTACAGGTGGTTCTGTTGGTAAAAATTCGGGACTTTTAAGCCGTTCTAATGATATTAAGGCTATTGAAAAGGAAATTGAAAACCTTAAAACTAAGGCGGAAAAGCTTACGAAGGATTATACCGATGCTCAAAACGAAGTTAATCTTGTTTTAGCTGATATTACTGCTTTAAAGGCTGATTATACAACTGCTAATGAAGATAAAATTAGAGCACTTGCTGAAATGAAGCGTATTGATGATATGCGTAAGAATTCATTAGAGCTTTTAAATAGCGCTAAAGCAGAGCAAACTGCAAATGCTAATAAGGTGGAAGAGCTTAAGGCTGAGTCACTAAAATCAGCAAATGAAATTGCCGAAATTGAGTCTTTAAAGGCAACAATTCAAGCCGAGATTGACAGTATGACAGGCGGTAGAGATAACCTTAACGAATCACGTGAAGCATTAACCGGTAATATTACTGAGCTTAAGCTTTCGCTTATCGAAATAGGTAAGGATATTGAAAGTATAAACCTTTCTACCGAAAACCTTAATAAAAACATTGCCGAAAGAACGTTAAGAAGCGCTGCCATTGATAGCGAGCTTGCGGCTTTACAATTTAAAAACGAAAATTTAGAGAGTGAAATTGCAGCCGCACGTGACGGTATTGAAGAATTTAAAAATAAGATTACCGATAGTGAGCAATGTATTAATGATTACATTGAAAAGCGTAATCTTACCGAAAAATCGGGTGTAGAGCTTCGTAATAGCGAACGTGAAAATACCCTTATGCGCGAAAAAATAGGTGGAGAATTAGCAAGACTTACCGAGCGTAAGGAAGCTATGATGCGCGAATACGATGATGTTATTCGTAAGCTTTATGATGAGTACGAGCTTACCCGTAGTGAAGCTGAAAAAATTGGTATTGAAATTGAAAATCCAACTGCAGCTAAAAAGGATTTAGCAGATATTAAGAACAAAATTCGAACACTCGGTAATGTTAATGTTTCTGCAATTGAAGAATATAAGGAAGTAAGCGAACGTTACAACTTCTTGTCTTCACAAATAAACGACCTTGAAGCTTCAAGAGCACAGCTTCATAAGCTTATTAATCAGCTAACTGTTCAAATGCAGGAAATCTTTACCGAAGGCTTTACTAAGATTAGTCAAAACTTCTCTAAAACCTTTACAGAACTTTTTGGTGGCGGTATGGCTTCATTAAGTCTTTCCGACCCTGAAAATATTCTAGAAAGCGGTATTGATATCAATGTTAAACTACCCGGTAAAAATGTACCAAGTCTTGATGGTCTTTCGGGTGGTGAAAAGGCGCTTATTGCCCTTTCAATTTACTTTGCAATTATGCGTGTTAACGCTCCGCCTTTCTGCTTCTTGGATGAGGTTGATACGGCGCTTGACGATATCAACGTAGAACGATTTGCCGAATATATGCGCTCTTCAGAGTTTGCAACACAGTTTATTTGTGTCACTCACAGACGTGGTACAATGGAAGCGGCAGACATGCTTTACGGCGTTACAATGCAGGAAAAGGGTATAACAAAGCTTTTAGAGCTTAATGTATCCGAGCTTGAAAAGAAGTTACAGTTAGACAGTCAAGGTGTATAAAATGGAAAAGATCTTATTCGGTAGTAAGAAAAATGTATATAAGGGTAATATGCACTGTCACAGTACTCTGTCGGATGGTTGCTTAACCCCCGAAGAGTTAAAGGATTATTATAAATCACACGGTTATAGCTTTCTTGCAATAACCGACCACGAGTTTTTAAAGAATAATTCTTATCTTGATGACAAAGATTTTATTACAATTACTAGCTGTGAGATTGCTATTAAAGAATTTCCAAAGCTTTCAACCCTTAAAAACTTTGATATGAAGGTTTGCCATTTAAACCTTTATGCTAAGCAGCAGAATAACGTTTATAATTTTTTCTATAATTCTGTTTATGACCATTATTTAAAACCCGAAGAAAAGGCGAAATTAGATAAACCCGCTGTCGAAATGGAAAGAATTTACGGTGGCGAAGGCATAAACGAGTTAATTAAGGCAGCCAACGAAAACGGATTTTTTGTAGCATATAATCATCCGCGTTGGTCGCTTGAAAATTATCGTGAATACTCTAAGTATGAAGGCCTTTGGGGTGTTGAAATTTTTAACACAAGCTGTAATAGAGCAGGTCATTATGAGTACGATTTAAATGTACACGATGATTTTTTGCGTGACGGTAAAAGGGTTTTCGCAACTTCAGGCGATGATAACCATAACCGTATAAACGATTCTTTCGGTACCGCTTTGATGGTTGAAGCAGAAAGCCTTGAATATTCGAAAATTATCGACGGTCTACTAAACGGTGATTTTTATACCACAACCGGTCCTACTATTGAAAAGATTTCTGTAGATGGAAATAAGGTTACGGTAGATTGCTCTAATGTTAGGAATATTTATTATACTACTTTTGGCAGACACGCTAAGAGTGTTACTGCAGAGCATGACGAATACCTTAATACCGCAACCTTTGAAATCTTTGATACCGACGTTTACTTTAGAATTTCAGTTGTGGATGAATATGGTAATCGTGCAGATTCACAAGCTTATTTTTTAGATGAGATTTAAATTTTAGGTGATTTAATGGGATTTTTCAGTAAAATTAAGCAAGGTCTTCAAAAAACAAGAGCATCTTTATCGAACAGTGTAAACAGTATTATTAATTCTTTTACTAAAATTGATGAAGAGCTTTTTGAAGAGCTTGAAGAAATTTTAGTTATGGCGGATATCGGTGTTACAACCGCTACCGAAATTTGCGATATTTTACGCAAAAAAATTAAAGAACAGGGAATAAAAGACCCTTCAGTTATTAGAGAACTTTTAAAAGAAATTATTGCTGATATGATATCGGGTGATTCTTCACTTCATCTTGATACAAAGCCTTCAATAATTTTGGTTATAGGTGTTAACGGTGTTGGTAAAACTACCACTATCGGTAAATTATCAGCTGGGCTTAAAGCACAGGGCAAAAATGTTGTTTTAGGCGCCGCTGATACATTCCGTGCTGCCGCTATCGACCAATTAGGAATTTGGGCAGAACGCGCGGGTGTTACAATGGTAAAAAGCATAGAGGGTACTGATCCTGCATCAGTTGTGTTTGATACTATTGCTTCGGCTAAATCAAAATCGGCGGATGTTATTATTTGCGATACCGCAGGTAGACTTCACAATAAGAAAAACTTAATGGACGAGCTTGCAAAAATATATCGCGTAATAGGTCGCGAACTACCTGATGCATCACTTGAAACCCTGTTGGTTTTAGATGCTGCTACAGGACAAAATGCAGTAAACCAAGCGCGCGAATTTAAAAATGTTGCGGATATTACAGGTATTGTACTTACTAAGCTTGACGGTACTGCAAAGGGCGGTATTGTAATACCCATTCATAACGAGCTTTCTATCCCTGTTAAATACATCGGTGTGGGTGAAGGTATTGATGATTTACAACCTTTCAGTGCTAAAGAATTTGTTGACGGTATTTTTGAAAACGGTGAAGAATAATGAAAATTTTTATTGCAAGTAAAAATGCTAAAAAGCTTAAAGAATTAAAGCGTATTTTAGAGCCTATGGGCTTTGATGTAATTTCCGAAAAGGATTTAGACAAGCCCTTTTTGGATGCAGTAGAAGATGGCACCACCTTTGAAGAAAATGCTATTATAAAAGCAAAATCGGGTCTTGCACAAACGGGTTGCATTTCGGTTGCTGATGATTCGGGTATATGTGTAGATTATTTAAACGGAGCGCCGGGTATTTATTCCGCTAGATATTCAGGCGGTCACGGTAATGATAAAGAAAACAACAATAAACTTTTAAAGGAACTCGAAAATGTTCCTATGGAAAAGCGTACCGCCTATTATGTTGCGGCTATCGCTTGTGTTTTCCCTGATGGCAGAGAATTTACAGTACGCGGCGAATGTCACGGTCATATTGCCTTTTGTGAGCAAGAGGGTGATGGCGGTTTCGGTTACGACCCATTGTTTATTAGTGAGATTGGTCCTTTTTCACAGGTTAGTGACGCCGAAAAGGATGCCGTAAGCCATAGAGGACGCGCTTTAATTAAATTTAAAGAAAAACTTACAGAATATTTAGAGGTAGAATAATGTTAAATAGCAGACAAAGAGCTCAACTTCGTGGTATGGCAAACGATTTTGAAACCATACTACAGGTTGGTAAAATGGGTATAAGCGAAAATACCGAAAAGCAGGTGGACGATGCTTTAGAAGCAAGAGAGCTTATAAAAATGTCAGTTTTAGAGACCTGCCCGCTAACTTCGCGTGAAGCCGCTGATGAATTAGCACAAAAGGTTAAAGCGGATGTTGTACAGGTAATAGGTAGAAAATTTATACTTTATCGCGAAAGCAAAAATAATAAAACAATTAAATTGGTGAAGTAATATGGGCTTTACAGCACTTTTTGGCGGAACCTTTAATCCTTTTCATAACGGTCATTATGAAATGCTTAAGGCACTTCAAAATGACAGTAATATTGATGAAATTTGGTTAATGCCTGATAGAATTCCACCCCATAAGGATTGTGATTATTTACCAAGTGACAGTGACCGTATTTATATGTGCGAGCTTGTTACAAAAGAATTTTCAAAAGCAAGCGTATCTACGGTAGAATTCGAACGCGAGGGCAGAAGTTATTCTTACGATACAGTAGTAGAATTAAAGGAAAAATATAAGGATAAAAACTTTATCTTTGTTTGTGGGGGAGATATGTTTGTATATTTTCCTAAATGGTACCGTTATTTAGATTTAATGAAGCTAATTCCTTTCTATGTGTTTTCGCGCGTGGGAACTAAGGATAGCGAATTTGATGCGTGTGTAAAGGAATTTGAAGAAAAAGGTATGAAAATAGTTTTAAATAGTACTCCAATACCTAATATTTCTTCAACCGAATTTAGAAATACTAAGGATAGTTCACTACTACCTGAAAAAATTTACAGTTATATTGCTAAGCGGGGGCTATACAGTGTATAATGAATACAAGAAAATTTTACAAGAGCGTTTAGATGAAAAAAGGTATTTTCATTCTCTTTGTGTTGCTGATGAGGCAAAGCGTTTGGCTGAAAAAATTGGTGTAGATACCGAAAAGGCCTATCTTGCAGGCTTACTTCACGATATTACAAAAAACGCGCCGCGCGAAGAACACTTGCAAATTTTCGCAAGGTTTGGTATAATCTTAGACGATGTTGAAAAAAATGCAATGAAACTTTGGCACGCGATTTCGGGCTCGCTGTATGTACAACATATTTTAGGCATTAATGATAATGAAATTATTGATGCTATACGCTATCATACAACAGCTAAAGAAAATATGTCGCCACTGTGTTTGGTGCTTTATTTAGCCGACTTTACATCGCGCGACCGTGATTATCCCGATGTTGATGTAATGCGAAGCCTTGTAGATATATCTTTTAATAAAGCGCTTGTGTATGCTTTGCAATATACTATTAATGATTTGGCAGACCAAAAACGCGCAATACATTTTGATACTTTAAAAGCCTTTAATAAGGCTGTTCATTTGGAGGATAAATAATTTGAGTTCACTAGAAATTTTAAAAATTGCCGCAAACGCAATAAACAGTAAAAAAGGCAAGGATATTAACGCCGTTAGGGTTGAAGATTTAACCGTTTTGTGCGAATATTTCCTTATTTGCTCGGGTGGTTCTTCTACCCAGGTTAGAGCATTAGCTGATGAAGTTGAAGCAAAGCTAAAAGAGGCAGGCGTTATGCCTCATCATATAGAGGGTAAAGCTTCTGGTTGGATTGCCCTTGATTACGGTTCGGTTGTAGTTCATGTTTTCGGTTACAAAGAACGTGAATTTTATGCTTTAGATAAAATGTGGGCTGATGCAGAACAAATCAACCTTGATACTATATTAGAAGAAACAATAGGTGACTAAGATGAAAAACAGTTATAATTTTGCAGAAATTGAAAAAAAGTGGCAGGATATTTGGGACGAAAAGCATACCTTTGAAACTAAGAATGATTACACTCTTCCTAAGTTTTTCGGTCTTGTAGAATTCCCTTATCCTTCAGCACAGGGTCTTCACGTAGGCCATCCACGTTCATACACCGCTATTGACATTGTGTCCCGTAAAAAGAGATTGCAAGGCTACAATGTGCTTTATCCTATGGGTTGGGATGCTTTCGGTCTTCCTACCGAAAACTTTGCAATTAAAAATCATATTCATCCATCTATCGTTACTGAAAGTAATATTGCTAACTTTAAACGCCAATTAAAGTCTTTAGGCTTTTCTTTCGACTGGAGTCGCGAAATCAATACTACCGATCCTAGCTACTATAAATGGACTCAATGGATTTTCTTACAGCTTTATAAGCAAGGTCTTGCATATAAAAAGGAAATGTCGGTTAACTGGTGTACCTCTTGTAAGTGCGTTTTAGCAAATGAAGAGGTTGTTAACGGTGTTTGTGAGCGTTGCGGTAGTGAAGTTGTACAAAAAGAAAAAAGCCAATGGATGCTCAAAATCACCGAGTATGCAGAAAAGCTTTTAAACGGTCTTGAAGGTGTAGACTTTATTGATCGCGTTAAGACTCAACAAAGAAACTGGATTGGTCGCTCCTACGGTACACAGGTTACCTTTAATACCACTTTAGGTGATACATTTGAAATATTTACTACCCGTGCAGATACCCTTTTCGGTGCTACATATATGGTAATGTCGCCTGAACATCCCTTACTTAGCAAATGGGCTGATAAGATTACTAACTACAGTGAAGTTGTAGCTTATCAAGAGTCTTCTGCTAAGAAATCCGACTTTGAGCGTACCGAGCTTTCTAAGGAAAAAACCGGCGTCAAGCTTTTAGGTGTTAATGCTATTAATCCTGTAAATAATACCGAAATCCCGATTTTTATTTCCGACTATGTAATTATGGGTTACGGTACAGGAGCTATTATGGCTGTTCCTGCACACGATACACGCGACTGGGAGTTTGCAAAGAAATTCCAGCTTCCTATTATCGAAGTTGTAAAGGGTGGGGAAGATGTTCAAAAAGAAGCCTTTACCGATTGTGCAACAGGTGTACTTGTTAACTCTGATTTCTTAAACGGTTTATCTGTAGAAGATGCTAAAAAAGCTATTCAGGAATGGCTTACCGAAAAAGGCATAGGTAGCGTTAAAACTAACTATAAGCTTCGCGACTGGGTATTCTCTCGTCAAAGATATTGGGGCGAACCGTTACCTATGGTTTACTGTGAAAAGTGCGGTTGGGTACCGCTTGATGAAAGCGAGTTACCTTTGGTGCTTCCTAATGTTGAATCTTACGAGCCTACAGATACTGGTGAATCGCCATTAGCTAAAATGACCGATTGGGTAAATACTACTTGTCCTCATTGTGGCGCACCTGCTAAGCGTGAAACTGATACTATGCCTCAATGGGCAGGCTCTTCTTGGTATTTCTTACGCTATTGCGACCCACATAATGATAAGGAATTTGCTTCTAAAGAAGCTTTAGATTATTGGTGCCCTGTTGACTGGTATAACGGCGGTATGGAGCATACTACACTTCACTTACTTTATAGCCGTTTCTGGCATAAATTCCTTTATGATATTGGTGCAGTTCCTAATCCCGAGCCTTACGCTAAGCGTACAAGCCATGGTATGATTTTGGGTGAAAACGGCGAAAAGATGTCTAAGTCACGCGGTAATGTTGTAAATCCTGATGAGATTGTTAACGATTACGGCGCCGATACAATGCGTGTATATGAAATGTTTATAGGTGACTTTGAAAAGGCAGCTCCTTGGAGTCAGTCTTCAATCAAGGGTAGTAAGCGTTTCTTAGATAAGGTATGGGCATTGGGTGATATTATGTGTGATGAAGAAGGCTACCGTCCACAGTTGGAAGCTGAATTCCATCGTACTATTAAAAAGGTAACAGAAGATATTGAAACTCTTAAAATGAATACTGCTATTGCAGCATTGATGTCACTTATGAACTCTATTTCAGCTACAGGCAAGATTACAAAGGATGAATACAAAACCTTTATTACTCTTCTTAATCCTTTTGCACCCCATATTACCGAAGAAATTTGGGAATTATGCGGCTTCGGCGGTATGTTAAATGAAACCGCTTGGCCAACTTATGATGAATCAAAGTGCGTAGATGCTACTGTTGAAATTGTAGTACAGGTTAACGGAAAAATCAGAGCTCGTTTAAATGTTGCTGCAGATATTTCTTCTGCTGATGCAATCGCTCTTGCAAAAGAACAGGATGCTATCAAGGCTGAAATCGCATCTAAAACAGTTATTAAAGAGCTTTATGTACCCAAAAAGCTAGTAAATATTGTTGTAAAATAAAAATTATTAAAAAAACAGTTGCAAAAACTGAAGATATATGGTAATATATATTTTGGTTATTTGTTATTAAATTCGGAGGTGAACCACGTGGGCGCAGTTGGATATATAATTGGTGCGTTGGTAATACTCGTTTCGCTTGCTATTATATTTGCCGTTCTTTTTCAACAAGGACGCCGTGCCGGCATTAACGGTGCGATTTCAGGCGGTGCTGATACTTTTCTTTCTAAATCAAAAGCAAGAACTGTTGATGCTCAGTTAGCTCGTTGGACAAAGTATATTGCTATACTTTTCTTTGTATTAGCAATCGTTGCTAATATCATTGCTTTAAAGGGTTAATCCTTTAAAATGGGGTGCACCCCAAAAAATACTTAATAAACCCCTGCATTTTTTGCGGAGGGAGGGAATATAATGAGTCAAGTTAGAATTAAAGAGAATGAATCTCTTGATAACGCTTTGCGTCGTTTTAAAAGACAGACCGCAAAAGAGGGTGTTATTCAAGGAGTTCGCAAGAGAGAGCACTATGAAAAGCCCTCTGTAAAGCGTAAAAAGAAGTCGGAAGCTGCTCGTAAAAGAAAGTTCCGCTAATATTTTCGTTCGAAAAGCGGTTGCATGCAACCGCTTTTTTATTTGAGGATAAAATTATGTTTAAACCAGATATTAAGCTCGAAAGGGTAACCGATATAACTTTAGAGCTTTTAAAAAAATATAAAATAACATCGCTTATTTTGGATGTTGATAATACACTTTCAACCCATCACGGACAAGTCTTAACAAACGGTCTGGAAGCTTGGCTTGAAACTATGAGGCAAAACGGTATTAAGATGACTGTTTTATCCAATTCTAATTCAAAACGCTTGGAGCCATTTGCCAAAAAAATTGGGTTAGAATTCATTAGTCTTGGTTTAAAGCCGTTGCCGTTTGGCTATTTACGCGCTTTAAAACGCTTAGGTAGCAAAAGAAGAGAAACCGCTATTGTTGGTGACCAAATTTTTACTGATGTTTTAGGCGGTAATACTGTTGGTCTTAAAACTGTATTATTAACACCCATAAAGCCCGAAACTTCTTTACGGTTTCGTATGAAGCGAAAAATTGAGGCTTTTTTAATTAAAAAGCTTAATATTACTAATACGGAGGTATAGTATGTCTGCAATTTTCGGTCCTGCAGGTACTGATGATAATTTTAAAGCGCTCGGCTTTAAGAATAGTTTAGATATTCCCGAATTTGTAACCAAAGTAGGATTAGACTGCTTCGAGTACCAATGCGGACGCGGTGTAAATATTGGGGAAGAAAAGGCAAAGCTTTTAGGTGAAAAAGCAATGCAAACAGGCATAAGCTTGTCCCTTCACGCACCGTATTATATTTCTATGTCTTCAGTTGAAGAAGAAAAGCGTTTAAATTCGGTAAATTATATTTTAGCTTCTGCGCGTGCTGTTAATGCAATGGGCGGTAATAGAATTGTTGTTCATACCGGTTCTTGCGGTAAAATTACCCGTGAACACGCTTTAGAGCTTGCTAAAGATACTATGAAGCTTGCAATTAAAGCACTTGATGATGAAGGTCTTTCTAATATTCATATTTGCCCTGAAACTATGGGTAAAGTAAACCAATTAGGTACTCTCTACGAAGTGTTAGAGCTTTGTAAATTGGATGAAAGGCTAATTCCTTGTATAGATTTTGGTCATCTCAATGCACGCGATTTAGGTGTTTTAAAAACCAAAGAAGATTTTGAAAAGATTTTTATAGATATTCGTGATGCTTTAGGTACTGACCGCCTTAAAAGTTTTCATTCGCATTTTTCTAAGATTGAATATACAACGGGTGGCGAAAAGAAGCATTTGACCTTTGAAGATAATGTTTACGGTCCTAATTTTGAGCCAATGCTTGATTTGGTTGTTAAATACGGATGTTCTCCTACCTTTGTTTGTGAGTCTGCAGGTACACAATCTATAGATGCTAAACAAATGAAAGATTATTACGAAAGGGTGTTGTTATGATTTGGCACAGCGCTACCACCGAAGAAGTTTTATCCGAGCTTTCGGTTAACGAAGAATCGGGTCTTGCTAACGGTGTTGTCGAAGAACGCCTTGAGATTTACGGTAAAAATGAAATTAAAACCGCCGATAAGGTTTCTCTTTTTAAACGTTTTCTTACACAGCTTAAAAGTAAAACCTTAATCGCACTTATTTTTATAAGTATTATCTCTTTTGTTATAAATTTAGTTTATTCGCAGGAAACACCTTACGCACCGTTAATTCTTATCGCTATCGTTTTAATAAATGCTATTATAAGCGCTTTTCACCTATATTCTTGTGACAGTACAATAGATGATATAAAAAGCGTTTCTCACCCCACAGTAAAGGTTTTACGCGATGGTATTGAAAAGGTAGTTTCTGCTGACAACTTGGTTAAAGGTGATATTATCTTTTTGTCTGAGGGTGACTATATTTGTGCCGATGCAAGACTTATTGAATGCAACGAATTTCGTTGTAACGAGTCTGCGTTAATAGATGATGAAGTACCTATTGAAAAAGATGCTACATCTGTATTTGATGATATTATTCCTTTGGAAAAGCGTGCTAATATGGTCTTTGCAGGCTCAACTGTAGTACACGGTACGGCAAAAGCGGTTGTTGTTGCTACTGGTGTTGCAACCGAAAATGGCAAAACAAGCCTTATTAGTGAACAAATTGGTACAAAACGCTTACCAATTGAATCTGAGCTAGATGCCATTGGTAAATTTGTTAATATTTCAATACTTGTAGTATGTGTTTTGGTTTTTATAATAAGTCTTTTAATAAATTTATCATCTTTGGAGCCTTTTGCAGTTAACTTCTTCTCAGTAATATTAAATTCCATAACACTTGCGGTTGCTACAATGCCTAAAAGCCTACCTGCTATTGCTACAATAGTTATTGCTATTGGTATGGGTAGAATTTTAAATGATAAAATTATTATTAAGGAAAGCAACGCTTTTGAAACGATAGGTAAAACAAATGTTATAATTGCCGATAAAACAGGTGTATTTACTCATAAAAAAATGGTACTTTCCTCAGTTTTTGACGGTAAAACTTTAATTGACTTGGAAACCGATTCATTAACTGAAAATGCTTCGATTATTTTAAGACTTGGTGCAGTTTGCTCGACACTACAAAACGATGCTACTGAAGAAGCAATTAAAAAAGCCTGCCTTCACTATAATTCTCTTACTAATACCGACCTTGTAAATCTTATGCCGAAAATTGGGGAGATTCCTTTCGATTCGGCAAGAAAAACTATGTCGGTTATAACAATGTTAAACGAGCGTCCTTTTGCTATTGTAAAAGGTGCTCCCGAAATGGTAGTTCCTAAGTGTGTTAACTGTGACAATGAGCAAATTTTAAAGTTAAATCAAACTTTGGGTGAAGAAGCATACCGCATTGTTTGTATTGCTATGAAGCCTTTGGATGAGATTCCTGCTAATCCGCAAGCCGATGAAATAGAGCAAAACCTTAATTTCTTAGGACTTCTTATATTAAGCGAGCCTATTAGAAAAAGCGTTGTCGAAGAAATTGAAATTTGTAACAAAGCAAATATCAAAACAGTAATGGTAACAGGGGATAACTTCTATACTGCTAAGGCAATCGCTTCAAAAATAGGTCTTTTAAAGGATGAATGTGAAGCAATTACAGGCGCGCAAATTAGAGAAATGTCTGACGAAGAATTAGCGGCTAATATTGATAAATACTGCGTTTTTGCGCGTGTATCACCTGAAGATAAGCTTCGTATTGTTAAGGCTTGGCAAAGCCGCAAGGCAATAGTTACCGTTACGGGAGATAGCCTAAGCGATGCTGAAAGCTTAGCGGCTGCCGATGTTGGATGCGCTTTAGGTCAGTATGGTACCGATGTTGCAAAGGGTAATGCGGATATTATTATTCCCAAAAATAACTTTGGTGCTGTGGTTACAGCTATTAAAGAAAGCCGCGGTTTCTTTGGTAATATAAAGAAGACACTTTACTATTTATGCAGTTGTAATTTTGCCGAACTTATAGCACTTTTCTTAGGAACTTGTATTTTTAAATCACCCATAGTTGCGGCAGCTCCGTTACTACTTATAAACCTTTTAGCTGACTGCGCACCTGCAATTTCTTTTAGTATGGAAAAGGCAGAAAATTCAGTAATGCGTAAAAAGTCTTTTGAAAAACTAAGAAGAATTTTAGATATTAAATCTATTTCGTCTTTGACTGTACAAAGTATATTTATTGCGGTTTTAACACTACTTTCTTATGCAATAGGTAATGCTTATTCTTCAGTTGTTGCTTCTACTATGGCTTTTGCTACCTTGGGTATTGCACAGGGTCTACATTGTTTTAATAACAAGCTTGAAGGAACGATATTTACTAAAGAGTTGTTTTCAAATACTTTTATGAATAAATCGGTATTTGCGGTTGTATTTATAATAATGTTTCTTGTATTTACTCCAATAGGTTTTATTTTTGGATTAACAATTTTAAACTTTGCACAGTTTATTATCGCTTTTGGCTTTGCGGTTTTAATACTACCACTGGGCGAATTGTTAAAATATTTAAAAAAGAAAATATAATTGAAACTGCCATCATTCCAAATTGGAACGATGGCAGCTTTTTTAGTTTTTGTTTATGTACTTTTGTGTGTTTTTTAAAATCATAATAATTGGGCAAATAAGTAGTCCACATAACAAATTGCTAACACCGTGAACTAAATCAAAGGGAAGACCTGCAATAATCCAAGCAATAGTACCTTTAAAATCAAGCCCGAAAAATAGTGCTTGCATAGGCGCGTATAAAGTTCCGAAAAGGAAACCGTGAAGTGAACACACCGCCATATAAACAATAGGTTTAATTTTTGTTGGCATATTGCGGGGAAGTAGCATTGTAGCACCCCATAGTACAGTCCAAATATATAGATACGGCACCCACCAAGTTGCAAAACCGGCAACTAGTCCATTTATAAAAACATAAGTATAAATAGGGAAAAGTGCTTTTGCTCTGAAAACAACTGTGATTGCTACAATTAAGGGTCCAAGCAAATGTATATTCGGCAGGAATTCCATTATAACCTTTGAAGTGAACATTAATGCCGAAAGTATTGCAAGGACTGCGGTTTCTTTAAGCGATAATTTCAATTTATTCAGCCTTAAAGGAATAGGTGGTATCTGCAACAATTTCAGTCTCAGAAGCACCTTTTGCGGCGTATTTTCCGTTTTCATAGAATGCCCAATATTTGCCGTCCTTATCGTAGTCGAGAGTTATTCCGTTTACGGTTTTAATATATAGACCGTAAGGACCATCTTCGCCTGCAATTAACTTTAACTCTAATAGAGCATCAGCTACTATTTTCTTATCCGTATGGATTAGAAAGTTGGTTTGTTTACCTTTTACATCAGTAACGGTAAAGTTAAATTTTGTAGCACCAGTCCCAAGCTCAGTAGCATTTGTTTCTGATGCGGAAGTTTCGGGGAGTGAACTGCCCGAATCGGTTTGGTTGTCGGCTTTACATCCAATTGTAAATAGCGCTATGGCCGCAATTAGCACAATACAAAGGAAAGCTGACAAAAGTTTTTTAATGTTTGTCATTTTCATTGTCTTTATTCTCCTAAAATTTATTTTTTCCTTAACCGGCACTCGCAGTTTTTTGTTGGAAAATTCTTGTTTTGAAAATATTTCGACTTGGTACATTGTTTTTCGCCTTCTCAAAGCATACTTCAATGGCTTGTCCTTAGTTTGCGGCAACCAAGTAGAAAAACAACTTAAACGCACCTTACGGCGACGGGCTCGTACAGGATTTTCACCTGTTTCCTTTCAAAACATAATTATTATACTACAGCAATTAAAATTTTTCAATATTTTAATGTTAAAAATAAAGATTTATATTGACTTTTTCATAAGTTTAATGTATACTAATATTCGTTCGGTATTGAATATCGATTTCGAGGTGTGGCGCAGTTGGTAGCGCACTAGTTTTGGGTGAGGTTGTGAGCGCGTCCGGTGGACGATGCAGCGAACAAAACGAAGCGCCGCAGTCAAAATTTGTCGGTGATACAAGCCGAAACAAATTTTGGTAACTGCAAGAGGGTTACCAAAACATTTATTTTTTAAATTCAATATTATTTCGAGGTGTGGCGCAGTTGGTAGCGCACTAGTTTTGGGAACTAGATGCCGCAGGTTCGAGCCCTGTCACCTCGACCATGTTGATTGTTCTTAACAGACTTGAGTCGTTAAGAACAATCTTTTTTTATGCACATTAGTGTTTGGAGCAGGTTTTGCCTGCTCATTTTTGTTATGCAGGTAAAGCTTTGGGTATATACAAAACTGCTTTTATTAAATCTAACCAATTATTTGTATTCAAGCTTACACGCGAACATTACGTCGCCTTTATCATCCAAACCTTTTGAAAGCACAGTATTATTATCCCATGTATGATAAATATTAAGCTGAGTTCCTTGAAAAACTTCTTTACGGTAATCTATTTGAAATGTTTCCAATTTTTTTGTACTTGTTGGATTAATGGCATCTAAGACATAGTTTGCATATTTGGTATTGTTAACGTGGTTGTTAACATCAAGCTCGCAAAAGCCTGCATTTATTGTACGGGGTATATCTGTGATTTCAAAATCAGTTACCTTTGAAAGCTTGCCTTCAAACATTATTTCTTCGTGGAAGCCATCGTTAAAGGGATATAAATCAGGAACAGATAAAAAACGGCGTTTTTCGCTATCTATTACAACCCATTCTGAGCTACCTTTGATAATACGTTCACCGTTCTCGTTTTCAATAGCATATTCTCGGCGATAGCTAAGTCGGTTAGGGGGTAGGGGCCAGGTTTTTATTATAACCCTTTGGTAACTTTTTGGTTCTTTAATGATTTTAAACTTGATTTTTGTTAAAACCCAAAGGTATGAGCGCTTAATCATTTCATCAAAGCCAACGCCAATTTCAATCGCATGCTGTCCTGCGGCATCTTGAAATAAATCGAGTATAGCTGAAGGCTTAATATGGTTAAATTTATCAAAATCACTTGCACGTAAATAATATTCTTTTTCCCATAATTTTCTCATTTTATTCACCTATATATTTATGCTTTTTCAAAACCTACAAGCACACCGCCTTTTTCGGCGTAGAAGCTACATAAACCTTTTAGTTTGTGTATTTCAATCGAAACATTTTTTAGTTTAGAAAGCAACATTTCTTTAAGCTGTAAAGCTGCGTTTTCGTTTTGACAGTGACCTATACTAATTTTACCAGATTTAAACCCTTCTTCTTGTAAAAGAGTTATTAGTGTTTCAAGTGAACGTTTTTCACCACGGCATTTATGCTTTGGTTCAAGCGTTCCTTCATCACTTGCTTTGCCTACAACACAAATACCTGCAATACCTACAAGCTTTGCTACAACAGGGGAAACTCTACCGTTGTTTGCAAAGGTTTTTAATGATTTTAGCATAAATACAAGACCTGTTTTTTTAAGATATGCCATAATCTTTTCACAAATACTTTCGTAAGTCATATTACTAGTGATATACTCTTCAAGCTTTTCAATCACTAGGGATATTTCAGGACCTGCGGAGAGCGTATCGATAACAAAAACTCGCTTTCCTGGGTTTTCGGTTTCATATATTTCCTTTGCAACGCATGCTGAATTATAGCTTCCAGACAGGCCACTTGTAATAGTAACGCAGAAAATATCATCAGCTTCACCAAATGCTTTTAGCCAATCGTTAGTATTTGGGCAGGATGATTTTGATTTGCCTTTGTAGTGGTCCAAATAATCAACCATTTCATCAACATTAAGGGATTCATTGTCAACAAATTCATTTTCGTTTGTGATTATTTTCATTGGAGCGTAAGCAAATTCGGTGTTTTTTAGTTCAAATAAATCACAAGCAGTATCTGCAACTATTTTTATTTTTCTCATAATAATTCTCCTATTCTGGTATGCCGTTTTTACTAAGTGTGGTCAAATTAGCGGTAATAGATTCAAGTGCTTTATAAAAAGTTTCCCTTGTATCGCTATCTAAATCTTTTCCTGCTAATTCTACGGCTTTGCTGGCTCTTAAGCAAACCTGTGCAGCGGCTTCTTTTCCTTTATCTGTTAATACCCATAGACCACGATAAAGACTGCCGTCAACATCCTTTTTGCATGCAAGACCTTTTTCTTCAAGTATAGCAATCATACGGGATGCATCTGATTTATCCTTGCCGCTTATATCACAAAGCTCAGGCACTGTAATACCGTTAGGATATTTATAAAGCCTTGTTAAATATGTGGCGTGTGGACTTTTTAAGCCGTATTTTGCAAGCTCTTCAGAAGCTAATTTTCGCCAACAACGAGATATTTCTGATATTGCGTAAGAAAAGCGCTCAAACCTATCTAACATAGTATTTTCTCCTTACAATTTTTAAAAAGTTGTAATTTCAACTTCCATATAATACCACAAACAAGTTGAAATGTCAACTTTTATGATTTTTATTTAATATTAATGCTGAAATATTGACTTTACAAATATGAAGATATATAATGATTTTAAAAGAATTTTATATTTAAAGGGGATAGTTAATTATGCGTATTACTACCTTAGGCACAAGTCACGGCGACCAAATGGTTAATCGTTATAATTCTTCTACACTGTATGAATCGGGCGACAATATGTACATATTTGATGCAGGTGAGCCTGTTACCGCGTCCTTAGTAAGACTAAGAAAGGATTTAACTAAGGTTAAGGCAATATTTATTACCCATATGCATTGCGACCATGTTGCAGGTCTTCCGCTACTTCTTTGTGCTATTACAAGATGGCCAAGAGAAGGTCAACACACCGATGTTTATTTGTCAGGTGATAGAATTGAAGAGCTTACTGCTTGGCTTAAAGCAATGCAAAAGGAGATTAACCCTGATTTACTTACCTTCTATATTGTTAAAGAAGGATTTTTCTATGATGATGGTGTAATGAAGGTTAAAGCCATTCCCACTTTACATGGTGCTTGGGCAAATCACGGTAGAAATCCGTTCCCGTCTTTTGCATATCATATTGAGGCTGAAGGCAAAAAGATTCTCCATACAGGCGACTTGAAAGGTGATTTTTCCGACTTCCCGAAAGAAGCCGAAACCGAAAAGTATGACCTTTGCCTTTGCGAAGCTACTCACTATAAGCCCCAAACCGCAATGCCGATTTTGCAAAAAGCTCAGCTTGAACGTTTGCTTTTTGTACATATTCTTAATTGTTGGGATGGCTGTATGGGTAAGGCGCATTTATTGAAGCTTTGTCAAGATTTACCGTATCCTGTAGGTATTGCTGAGGACGGTAATGAGTATTATTTTTAAATTTATTGACATTTGCGCTGAAAAATAGTATTATATTTTTAACAAATATTTGTTGGGAGATAAGCTATGATTTCTGCATCATTACTTCTCGATACTATTGACTTAGTTCGGGAATTTGTTGATATAGCTAATACAAAGGATTTTTCAATTTCATTAAAATCGGGAGATATTATTGTTGATGCTAAGTCTATAATGTCGGTTTTTGGTTTGGATTTAACCAAGCCTGTAATTATGGAGGCTGACACTAAAACCGGTTTTACCTTTTTAAAGCAAATTGATAAATTTATTTACAAAAAATAAAAACAAATAATAGGCGTCTTTTTGACGCCTATTTCTATTGAGTAAGGATATTTATGGATTTTTTAAGTTTAAGAAAAGAAGTTATAAAAAAATATTTCGGTAGAATGAATGACAAGCAGTTTGAGGCCGTTACTACAGTAAACGGTCCTGTTTTGGTGCTTGCAGGTGCGGGAAGCGGAAAAACAACCGTTCTTGTAAATCGTATACTCAACCTTGTTAAATTTGGTAACGGTTATCATAGTACTTATCGCCCTAATGTATCGGAAGAAAATTTACAAAAGGGTGTAGATTATTTAAATGGTATTATTGATTATGTACCCGACGGTATTTTCGGCGATAATCAGGCTAAACCTTGGCAGATACTTGCAATTACTTTTACTAATAAAGCGGCAGGCGAATTAAAAGAGCGTATTGCTGATAAATTGGGTGAAGATGCCAACGATATTTGGGCAGGTACCTTTCACTCAATTTGCGGTAAAATTTTGCGCCGTAATGCCGAGTTTTTGGGATATACTTCGCATTTTACTGTTTATGATACCGATGACCAACGCCGACTTTTAAAAGAGATAATGAAGCAACATAATATTGACGATAAATTTGTACCTCATAAGTATGTTTTATCGGCAATTTCTCACGCTAAGGATAGCCTAATTACACCCGAAGAATTTGAAGCAACTAATGCTAATGATTTTAGGCTTAAAACTGTAGCAATGCTATATAAGTTATATCAAGAACGTCTTTTAAAAGCCGATGCTATGGACTTTGATGATATGATTGTAAATACCGTTCGCCTTTTAAAAGAAAATAAGGATATTCTTGATTATTATACTAATAAATTCCGTTATGTTTGTGTTGATGAGTATCAGGATACTAACCACGCGCAGTATGTGTTAGTAAGCCTTTTGTCAAGCGCATATAATAACCTTTGTGTTGTAGGGGACGACGACCAAAGTATTTACCGCTTCCGAGGTGCTACAATTGAAAATATATTAAATTTTGAAGATGATTATAAGGGTGCTAAGGTTATTAGACTTGAGCAAAACTACCGCTCTACATCTAATATACTTAATGCCGCTAATAAGGTAATTGAAAATAACCGCGGCCGTAAGGGTAAAACTTTATGGACAAATAATGGTGACGGTGAAAAGCTTACGGTTTACACTGCTGAGGATGAGCGCACAGAAGCGCGTTATGTAGCAGATTCTGTGCTTGATAGTGTATCAAAAGGCGGAAAATATTCCGATAATGCTATACTTTACCGAATGAATGCGCAGTCTAACACCTTAGAAAATACATTTATCCGTTCAGGTATTCCATATAAAATCGTGGGCGGTATGCGTTTTTATGACCGTAAGGAAATTAAGGATGTAATCTCTTATTTGCACCTTGTAAATAACCCCAAAGATGATGTAAGGCTTCGTAGAATTATTAACGAGCCAAAGCGCGGAATAGGTGATACTACGCTTAATCATGCTGCTGAAATTGCAGGCGAATTAGGCGTTAGTATGTTTGAAGTTTTATCCCGTGCGGATGAATTTGCCGCTCTATCACGTGCCGCTTCTAAGCTAAAGGATTTTTGCAGTATGGTAGATTCTTTAGTTGATTTTGCAGAAGAAAATTCTATTAGTGATTTATTTACAAAGCTTTTAGAAGTAACAGGTTATGAAGCATATCTTGAAAACGATGGACAAGAGGGTAAGGACAGACTTGAAAATGTTAAGGAATTAGCATCTAATATCGCGCAGTATGAGTTTGAAACCGAAGAGCCTACACTTTCTGAATTTTTGGAACAAATATCTCTTATTAGTGATATCGATTCCTTTGATAGTGAGAGTGACAAGGTTGTTATGATGACTATACATTCAGCGAAAGGTCTTGAATTCCCAAATGTATTTTTAGTGGGTATGGAAGAAGGTATTTTCCCTGGTAACCAGTCAATGTATGGCGGTAATGAAGAGATTGAAGAAGAACGCCGTTTAGCGTATGTTGCAATAACCAGAGCTAAGAAAAAACTTACAATTTCGCATACCAATATTCGTATGCTTTTCGGTGCTACAAATAGAAATTTGCCATCACGCTTTTTACGTGAAATACCTGAAGAGCTTTGCGAAAACCATGGATTTTCGCCTAAAAAGTATGAAGTTACATCTTCAAGCTTTACTTATAAGCCAACTAACGCGACAAAATCATCGTTTACTGCACCTTCAAAACCAAAGGCTAATAATTGCGTATATAGTATTGGTCAAACCGTTATTCATAAAACTTTCGGCAAGGGAATGGTTTTATCGGTTACACCTATGGGTAACGATTCCTTGCTTGAAATAGCTTTCGAAAATGTTGGTACAAAAAAAATAATGGCGGGTTTTGCAAAATTAATAATTAGTTAATGTTTTTTATATAGTATTATGATATAATGTTTCTATAAAAA
>JAZSCF010000104.1:0-8526 GCA_045602785.1 Acutalibacteraceae bacterium | reverse complement strand
ATTATTATAACATTCCCTGAAATAAAAAACAACAAATATTTAAAGTTAACATACTGAATTTTTGTGAAGTTACGTGTGCCATCCACGCCCGCAGGCACTTCACGATGCGAAGCACCTTTTCTTTTATCTCTTCTCTATTATCTTTTCTCTGGAAACGACAATTTGAGTGAAAAGAGAAGAGTGAAAAGAGAAAAGTGAAGAGAACAAAAAGAAACGACAACTTTCTTGTCGAAAATTGTCGTTTCTTTTTGGCGGAGAGAAGGGGATTCGAACCCCTGAACGGGTATTAGCCGTTACACGATTTCCAATCGTGCGCCTTAGACCAGCTCAGCCATCTCTCCATAACTGTTTTAAACAGCAAAAGTTATTATACTACATACTTTTAGAAAAATCAAGTAAAATTTAAATAAAGTTTTAAAATGTAGATATTTTGTGATACCGTTTTGATAATACCATGCTGTGTAAAAAATGAAGTTTATGTTCTGAACATCACGCTGTTAAAATTTATGTTTTGTATAAGCGTAACGAATAGTTTGAAAAAAGAACGATTAAAAGTAGCGTAATATTAATCTTCTGAAACGGATTTTCCTTTTGTTCCATCAGTATTTATATAACATCCGTCAACAATTTCATTAAATCCGCCCCCAAAATACCAGCCTTTTGACTCAACCCATTCTATAAAAGCATCAGTAAACTCATCTACTGAAATTTCACAAGGTATTTCAACACAACCGTTTATCGCTATTTCTTTGCGCATTTTTATCACCTCTGCGAATATTATATGTTTATTTCATAGCAAAGCTATTTCACTTGCCTGCGATAGTAAATTCAATTAAAAAAACCTCGTTCTTTTGAACGAGGTTTTTTCGTGGTGACCCGTACGAGATTCGAACTCGTGTTACCGCCGTGAAAGGGCGGTGTCTTAGGCCTCTTGACCAACGGGCCGTGTTGGTGGCTGTAATTGGATTTGAACCAATGACACTGCGGGTATGAACCGCATGCTCTAGCCAACTGAGCTATACAGCCATAATTTCAGCGACCTGTATATTATATCGAAAGTTATCCGTTTTGTCAATAGTAAATTTTAAAAAAATTAAAATTTATTATTTGCAGCAAATTTATTAACGCCCCAAACCCCTAAAATTATAAGTCCGCAAAAGCAAATATCTAAAATTTTCAGGTCTTCTTTTAGTATAAATAATCCTGCTAATACGGTAACTATAGGGATAATATTAGAAAATGATGATGCCATTACCGCCGAAATATTAGAGGTTGCAAAATTATAAAGTAAAAAAGCTAATACAGAAGAAATTATTGCAAGGTATATAACCGATATTATAAATTCGCTTTGACAAAAGCTTTGCATCAAAATAGGCAAGAAGTTTTGCTTTAGCGAAATAACCGCAGCCGCATTAAAACCTATGAACCCGATGAAGAACATAACATAGGTGCGCTCAAAGGGGGAGAAGTCGCTAGATTGCTTGCGGCTTAAAAGATTAAATGCCGCAGCGCAGATTACCGCGCCTAAAAGCAGTAAAATACCTAAGGTATAAGTTTTTTCGCCGTTATTAGAGCTAATGCTTATTGCCGAAACACCGATAATTGAAATTAGTGTAAACACCCATTGCATAGGCGTTGCTTTTTCCTTTAAAACCAAGTTAGAATAAAGCATTACCGCAACAGGCACTAAGGCTATTATAACCCCAGATACTGCCGAAGATACAAGCGATAATCCGTATAGCTCGAAAATAAAATACAAAAATGGTTGAGCCAGCCCCATAAGCCAAAGGGTAGGGCTTTTAAAAATTGATTTAAAGTTTATTTTAAAAACACCTAACAGTAATAAAATATTCAAAAATAAAAACGCAACAGTAAATCTTGCGGCTAAAATTACAAGCGGTGTAGAAACTGAAAGTGCGGTTTTTGAAAACAAAAAGCTAAACCCGAAAATAACATTCGCAAACAACGCGCATAAAACACCCGTAGTTGTTTTATTTTTTGTCATAAAAACACCGCCTTTTCTAAAATCTGCTACACATTTTAGCATAAAATGGATATAACTTTACTAAAATTTTGGAAATTGTAATTTTTTTGTAACTTTTTGCAATATTCCCCTTGCAAAATCTAAGAAAAAAGTGTACAATATAATCAGTTTATTATGTCTATAATTTTAATTTTTTATAAAGGGATGTGTTTTTATGGCAAACCGACTTTTTCAGGGAGTTATTCATCAAATGAAGGGTGCAATCGACCGCACCTTTGGTGTTGTAGATGAAAATATGACCGTTATTGCATCAAGCGAGCTTGGTAAGATAGGTGAAACTGTGTTAGATTTCACCCCCACACTTGAAGCTCAGGCAAACGGTGGTTATACTTATAAATCTATACCTTCTAATCAAGGCGCTAAATACGCTGTATTTGTAGACGGTGATGACCTTTTGGCTTCTAAGTATGCAAATGTTTTAGCGGTGGCTTTTTCTAACATTAAATTCTATTATGATGAAAAGTACGACCGTGCAAACTTCATTAAGAATATAATCCTTGATAATATTCTTCCAGGTGATATTTATATCAAAGCGCGTGAGCTTTATTTTAACAGCGATGTTTCGCGTACAGTTATTATTATTCGCGCTCTCGATTCGAGTGATGTTTCTATTTATGATATTGTTCAAAATCTTTTCCCTGATAAGACTAAAGACTTTATCATAAACATTAACGAAACTGATATTGCTCTTGTTAAGGAAACTGCGCAGGGCATTGAAACCAAGGTTATAGAAAAAATGGCTTCTACCATTGCTGATACTATTTCGGGTGAATTTTATGCGCATGTTGTTATCGGTATTGGTACCACAGTTAATAACCTTAAGGATTTAGCGCGTTCATTTAAGGAAGCACAGGCAGCACTTGAAGTAGGTAAGGTGTTCGATACTGAAAAGACTATTGTTTCTTATGATAATTTAGGTATTGCAAGACTTATTTATCAGTTGCCTACCACTCTTTGCGAATCTTTCTTAAAGGAAGTATTCAAGCGCGGCTCTATTGAAAATCTTGACCAAGAAACTCTATTTACCATTCAGCGTTTCTTTGAAAATAATCTTAACGTTTCGGAAACATCGCGTAAGTTGTTTGTTCACCGCAACACCTTGGTTTACAGACTTGAAAAAATCAAGAAGATTACAGGCTTAGACCTTCGTGAGTTTGACCACGCAATTATATTTAAAATTGCTTTAATGGTTAACAAATACTTAAAGAGTAACCCGATTAAATATTAAGAAAAGGATTTTTTGAATGGGACAGTTAAAAGAAGGCTTTACGATACAAGAAGAGAAGCCGATTATCGAGTTTCACGGCGTATCTAAAACCTATAATACAGGAACACACGCTTTAGAGGATGTTAATATTAAAATTAACAGTGGCGAGTTTGTGTTTGTTGTAGGTTCTTCGGGCGCAGGTAAGAGTACTTTTATGAAGCTTATTATGCGCGAAGAAAAGGCCAATACAGGTAAAATTGTAGTAAATGGCTTTAACCTAACTAAAATGAAGCGCAGAACCGTTCCGCTTTTGCGTCGTACAATGGGTATTGTATTTCAGGATTTCCGCTTAATACCCAATATGAATGTTTTTGACAATGTGGCTTTTGCTATGCATGTTGTAGGTGCAGACAGCCGTAATATACGCCGTGAGGTTACAAAGGCTCTCTCTCTTGTGGGGCTTGGCCATAAGGCACGCTCGATGCCTAATCAGCTTTCGGGCGGTGAGCAGCAGCGTGTAGGTCTTGCACGTGCGCTTGTAAATTCTCCCGATTTAATAATCGCGGACGAGCCTACAGGTAACGTTGACCCCACAATGTCTTATGAAATTGTATCACTACTTACTGAAATTAATAGACGCGGTACCACAGTACTAATGGTAACTCATGACCATAACCTTGTGCGCGATTTCCAACACCGCGTTATTATGCTTGACGGCGGTAAGATTGTGGCAGATAATGCAGGGGGTGACCTATAATGAAACTTGGAAGCTTTAGGTACCTCTTAAAAGAGGGTGTTAAAAATACCTGGACTAACCGCCTTATGACCATAGCATCGGTTGGTGTTTTGGTTGCTTGTATGGTAATCATAGGCTTGGCGGTAATGATTTCTGAAAATGTTAATATGGCTATGGGCAACCTTGAAAAGCAAAATGTTGTAATGGCTTATATGAAGGATTACAGTTGGGCACGCTATGGTGATGCAAAGCTTAAAGGTGATAAGAGCGAAAAAGCCGATAAATACGGTATTCGCCCCTCGGATTATGTTATACATAACGAGGCGGAAGCAAAGGCACTTTGTGATGAGATTGCAAAAATACCTAATGTTGCTTCGGTAACCTATGTTTCAAGTGAAGAAGGTCTTAAAACCGCAACCGAAACTATGCTTGACAGCCAAAAGAAGTATTTCACCTTCCTTGAAGATGACGGTGAAAACCCACTTCCGGGCGCTGCTAAGATTGCTATGACCGATATGGCATTATTTGATGACACAATAAAGGAAATAGAAAAGCTTAACGGTATTGATACAATTCAGTCCAATAGCGGTTTGGCAGAAAAGCTTTCGGCTATTGAAAACGGTATCGCGGTTGCAGGAATTTGGATTATTGCTATACTTATGATTATTTCACTTGTTATAGTTTCTAACACCATTCGCGTAACAATGTATACCCGTAAGCTTGAAATCAGCATTATGAAGGCGGTAGGTGCAACCGATGCATTTATCAGACTTCCCTTTGTAGTAGAGGGTATGGTTATTGGTATTGTGTCGGCACTTATTGCGGAAGGCATACTGTACTGTTGTTACCGTATTGCTACCGAAACCATTATTAAAACCTTTGGCAGTGTAATAGCTTTTGGTGATATGGCTTGGTTCTTGGTACTTATGTTCTTAGGTATAGGTATACTTTCGGGTGTAATAGGCAGTCTTATTATGATTAGTAAGTACCTTCGTAAAGAGGGAAGCGAATTTGCGGCAATCTAAATTTAAATGTAGGAGTTTTTATGTACAAAAAATATATTAAAATTATTTCTGCAGTTTTAATGGTTGCGCTTACAGTTACTGCGTTTTTTGTAACAGATGCCGGTGCGGCTACTAAATCAGAAATACAGCAGGAAATTAGTAAGCTTGAAGCTGAATCGAAAAAATTAGAGGCCGAGATTAAGGAATATCAAGGCAAAATTAATAAGCAAAAAGAATTAAAAAACGCTATTGAACGCAAAATGGCAAATGTTCAAAGCCAAATTGATGCTTGCAATAGACAAATTAATTCTATTAACAGTAAAATTTCAGCGAATAAGGCTGAAATTAAGAAAAACAATAAGCAAATTGAAGCCGATAAATTGGCATTTAAAAAGCGTTTGCGCGCAATTTATATGAGCAATAACGGCGGCAGTGTTCAAATACTATTAGGCGCTGAAGATTTTTCTGACTTTTTACAGTTATCTCAATTAACCGCTTCGGTTTCGGCAAGAGATAAAAAAATGATAGAAGACCTTGTTGCCGAAATTAAAAAGCTTGAAGAAAAGCAAGAAGAAAATAAAAAGCTTTTGGAAGAGCAGGTTGAAGTTAAAGCACAAATTAATGAGAAAAAAGCCGAGCTTGCTAAGGAAGAAAGTAATATTCAATCGGTGATTAATTCTATCAGTAAGGACCAAAACGAAGTTAAGAACGAAAATGCTCAGGTTGAAAAAGAACTTAAGCAAATGCAAAATGCTCTTACTGCTATACTAAATTCAAGTAGCGGTAATGTTAATGTTAAATACGACGGTAAGGACTTTTTGTGGCCTACACCTACCGTGAGCCGTATTTCTTCTTATTTCGGTCCGCGTTGGGGAAGATACCACAACGGTTTGGATATTGCAAACGGCAACTGTTGGGGTGATAAGATTATTGCCATAGCCGATGGTGTTGTTACAACATATTCAAATAACTGTAGACATAATTACGGCAAAAAGCCTGTAAGAAACTGTTGCGGTAACGGTTATGGCAACTATATCACTATTAACCACGGTTCTAAAAACGGTAAAACCTATGTTGCTTACTATGCTCATATGGCATCTATCGTAGTAAGTAAGGGGCAAAAGGTTAAAAAAGGCCAAATTATTGGTTACATCGGCTCTACAGGCCGTTCCACAGGTGCGCATTTGCACTTTGGTATTGCAGTAAACGGTTCTTGGGTTAATCCTATGAACTTCTACAAAAGGGTTGGATAAATAAACACTAAGGAGAATATTATGCGTTCTTTTTTCAGAGCTTTAAGTATAATATTGCTTGTTTTATGGATGGGTTTCATATTTTATATGTCGGCTCAGCCTGCTGAGGTTTCAAGTCAGATTAGCGGCAGCGTTATTGAAATCGTAGCTGAAAAAGTTTATCCAAGCTTTGAAGAATTATCTACTGTAGAGAAAACTGAGATTGTTGAATCTTTTCAGTTTATAGTAAGAAAATCGGCTCATGTTTTTGCCTTTGCTTTGCTTGGATTTTTAAGCCTTTTAAGCTTTGTAAGCTATACCAAATTACGCTTTGTTGTACGTATGCTTTTAAGCTTTTTGATTAGCGTATTGTACGCTATGAGTGATGAATATCATCAGCGTTTTGTAAGCGGTAGAAGCTGTGAATTAAGGGACCTTTTGCTTGATACTATTGGTATAGTGGGTGCTATACTTTTAACAACCTTGTTTATAAAAATCATACCGCCCTTACGCAGAAAAACTGCTTTTGTAAAAAAGGTCAAACCGGAAGAAGCGGATATAACCGAGCACGAGCAGTTATTAAAGCCTGTAGGCGATATGCCCGATAACTATGAGAGAGATGTGGCACGATTAGAATGCGCTATACTCGAAAAAGACAAAACTATTGAAAACCTTACTTATTCACTAGCCGAAAAAAATCAAGAAATTATTAAATTAAACGCTCAAAATAAGGAGGCTTATATGAATTCGCATAAGGGTGTAGAGTTGTCAAACGAAATGCAGTATGCCGCATCGGTTATTGGTAAATCGGTTGTAGAGGTTACTAAGGTTTGTAATAAAATATTAACGCTTGATAAAAGTGAAAACAGTAAAGAGCTTGTTAATTTAGCGCTTGGCAGAAATGAAGTGCTAAAGGCTAACATTTTAAAAATATTGGATGAGCAAATTGATTTTTCGAAAAAGCAAGAGTTAATAGAAAAAGAAAAATGCGAAGCAATAGATTATTTTAACAGTATAATTGCACAAATATGTTAATATTTTGTCATTTAGACTATTGAGTTTCTAATAACATTTTGATATAATGTTGTTATATAACCGAAAGGAGTACATATATGAACTATTCACACGAAGTAGAAAATATGTGTCCTTTAGCAAAGGGTACATATCACGGTCCCGCTCCCATTCCGGAAGAGGGCAAATGGGTTCAAGTTAAGGAAGTAAAAGATGTTTCCGGTCTTACCCACGGTATCGGTTGGTGCGCACCCCAACAAGGTACTTGCAAGCTTACTCTCAATGTTAAAGAGGGTATAATCCAAGAAGCATTGGTTGAAACAATTGGTTGTTCGGGTATGACACACTCGGCTGCTATGGCTTCTGAAATTTTGGTTGGCAAAACCATTCTTGAAGCTTTAAATACCGACCTTGTGTGCGATGCTATTAACACCGCAATGCGTGAACTTTTCTTACAAATTGTTTACGGTCGTACACAAACCGCTTTCTCTGAAGACGGTTTACCGATTGGTGCAGGTCTTGAAGACTTAGGTAAGGGTCTTCGTTCACAATGTGGTACAACCTATGCAACTCTTGCAAAGGGCCCACGTTATCTTGAACTTGCTGAAGGCTACATTACCAAAATTGCTGTTGATGAAAACGATACTATTATTGGTTACAAGTTTGTTCATCTTGGCAAAATGATGGATATGATTAAAAAAGGTATGGACGCGAATGAAGCTTTAGAAAAAGCAAGCGGACAATACGGTCGTGTTGATGATGCTGCAAAGCTTCTCGACCCACGTGAAGAATAATTAAGGAGGAAATGAATAATGGCTTTATTTGAATCTTATGATAGAAGAATAAATCAAATCAACGCTGAACTCCAGAAGCACGGCATTTCTTCCATCGAAGAAGCTAAAGAAATCTGCGATAAAGCAGGTGTTGATGCTTACAATATCGTAAAAGGCATTCAGCCTATTTGTTTTGAAAACGCTGCTTGGGCTTACGTTGTAGGCTGCGCTATCGCTATTAAGGATGAAGTTAAGTCCGCTGCTGAAGCTGCTGAAAAAATCGGTGTTGGTCTTCAGTCCTTCTGCATTCCCGGCTCTGTTGCTGACGACCGTAAGGTTGGTCTTGGCCACGGTAACTTAGGCGCAATGCTTTTACGTGAAGAAACCAAGTGTTTCGCATTCCTTGCAGGTCACGAATCCTTCGCTGCTGCTGAAGGCGCTATCGGTCTTGCAAAGAGCGCTAACAAAGCTCGTAAAGAGCCCCTTAGAGTTATCCTTAACGGTCTTGGTAAGGATGCC
>JAZSCF010000103.1:0-33651 GCA_045602785.1 Acutalibacteraceae bacterium | reverse complement strand
ATTTGTTAATAAAATAGAAAAATATTTAGTGTATTATAAAAATGTACTTAAAGGGAGCCGCACCCTTCTAGTATATTTTTAAAACCACAAGTTTTAAGAATTTTTCTCCCCTTAAAATGAAAAGAAGCCGTTTATACGGCTTCTTTTCATTTTATATATCAGATATTTATTATCTATTATTATTGTTATTGTTTTTGTTTTCGTTCTTATTCTGGTTGTTTTTGTTTTGGTTTTTATTTTGGTTATTCTTGTTTTGGTCATTTTTGTTTTGTTCGTTTTTATTATTATAATCTTTATTGAAGTTTTCCATTAGTATTCACCCCGCTTTCACTTTTATTATTTGTGAAAACGGGGTGTTTATACTAAATATTAAATAGTTTGCATGCATTATTATGGGAAATTTTTAAAATTTCGGATAAAGATTTTCCTTTTATTTCCGCAATTTTTTGAGCAGTTAAGTAAATCATTTCAGAATGATTGGTTTTTCCTCTATACGGAACGGGGGTAAGGTAGGGCGCATCGGTTTCAAGCAAAAGGCGGTCAAGCGGTAGCATTTTTACAACATCAGGTAACTTTTTGGCGTTATTAAAGGTTATAACACCGCCAATACCTAAATACATACCAAGCTTTAAAACTTCTTCCGCCATTTCTACACTACCTGAAAAGCTATGCACAACACCTTTTGGTTTATATTGCTTTAATATTTCCAAGGTGTCGCCGTGTGCTTCGCGGTCGTGAACAATTATTGGAAGCGAAAGCTCATCTGCTAATAGAATTTGGTCTATGAAAAGCTTATGCTGGGCTTCCTTTTTATCGGGTTCCCAATAGTAATCAAGACCGATTTCACCTATCGCTACACATTTTTTATGTTTTGCAAATTCTCTTATTTCCTCAATTGTAGTATCGCATCCAACATTACCGGGGTGAATACCAACCGCCGAGTAAACAAAAGGAAATTTATCAGCAATAGCAAGGCTTTTAGTATTAGTTTCCCTATCGCAACCGCAGTTTACTATTTTATCTACACCCATAGCGTTTATTTTAGGGAGCAGTGTGTCTAAAATACCGTCAAATCGGTCATCATCATAATGCGCGTGGGAATCGAAAATTAAACCGCTGCCACTATTGGTTATATTAGAAAATTCCATTATCTTATCTTACTTCCTGCAGGTATATCATCTATAAATATAACCTTAACATCTTCGCCACAGTCGGCTGCTAAAATCATACCTTGAGACTCAATACCGCAAAGCTTAGCGGGCTTAAGGTTAGAAACTAAAATTACGGTACGGTTTACAAGCTCTTCGGGTGTATAGAATTTAGCAATACCCGATGCTACGGTGCGTTCACCCTTACCATCGTTTAAGGTGAGTTTTAAAAGCTTTTTAGCTTTCGGTACGCTTTCGCAAGCAATAATTTTAGCGGCGGTAAGCTCTACCTTGCAAAAATCTTCAATACCGATTTCGGCTATGGTTGCAACATTTTCTGCTTTTTCTTTTTCAGCCTGTTTTTTAGCTGCCTCTTCAGCGATTTCGGCTAAAACCTTTTCGGTATCAATACGGGCGAAAAGTGGAGAAGCGGCGCCTACTGTAAAGGTATCGGTCACACCAAATTCAAGTGCAGTGTCACTATTGTTAAGCTGTGCTTTAATTTTGTCACAGCTTTCAGGGATAACGGGGTAGAGCATAATGCTAAGCATACGGATGCATTCGAGTAGGTTGTAAAGAACAGCATTAAGGCGTTCTTTATTGCTTTCATCCTTAGCTAATGCCCAAGGCGCAGTTTCATCAATATACTTATTGCAACGCTTTGCAAGGGACATAATACAGTCTACTGCTTCTGCATTGTGGTAGTTATCCATAAGTGCCTGATATTTTGTGATTGTATCACTAGCGGTGTCTATAAGCTCTTTGTCAAAATCATCGAAAATCTTGCCTTTAGTAACAGTGCCGCCAAAGTACTTATTGGTCATCGCAACAGAGCGATTTACAAGGTTTCCTAAGGTGTTGGCAAGGTCGGCATTGTATTTTGCAATAAAGCTTTCGTAGGTAATAGTACCATCCTGGGTAAAGGGAATTTCGGATAAAAGGTAATATCTTACTGCATCAATACCAAATCTTGCGGCTAACTCATCAGGGTAGATAACATTACCTTTGGATTTACTCATTTTATCTTCGCCTACAAGCACCCACGGATGACCTAATACCTGCTTTGGAAGCGGTAAGCCTAAAGCCATAAGAATTATAGGCCAATAAATTGTATGGAAGCGGACAATATCTTTACCTATAACGTGTAAATCGGCTGGCCATAATTTATCGAACTGCTCTGTAGAGCCTTCGGGATTATAGCCGATACCTGTAATATAGTTTGATAAAGCATCAAGCCAAACGTAAGTTACGTGCTTTTTATCAAATTCAACCGGAATACCCCAAGTAAATGAAGGACGGGAAACACAAAGAGCGGAAAGCCGCGGTTTTAAGAAGTTGTTAATCATTTCGTTCTTGCGGGATTCGGGTTTAATAAAATCAGGGTGTTGTTCGTAATATTCAAGTAATTTATCTTGGTATTTACTAAGCTTTAAGAAGTATGCTTCTTCCTTAGAGTCAATAACTTCTCTGCCGCAGTCGGGGCATTTGCCGTCTACTAGCTGAGAAGGGGTAAAAAAGGATTCACAAGGAACGCAGTATTTACCTTCGTAGTGACCTTTATAAATGTCGCCTTGTTCATAAAGCTTTGTGAAAATCTTTTGAACGGCAGCTTCGTGGTCCTTATCGGTAGTTCTTATAAACTTATCAAAATCGGTATTAAGGCTATCCCAAACGGCTTTAATAACAGCGGCAGCGTTATCAACATACTCTTTTGGGGTAATGCCTGCTTCTTTAGCCTTTTCTTCAATCTTTTGGCCGTGCTCGTCAGAGCCTGTCATTAAAAATACATCAAAGCCCTGTTGCTTTTTATAGCGAGCAATCATATCAGCAAGTACAATATCGTAAGCATTACCGATGTGTGGTTTGCTTGAAGCGTAAGCTATAGCGGTTGTAATATAGAATTTTTTATTTTCTGGCATAAAGGACACTCCTTTGGTTAGTTGTGGAATATTAAAAATTGGTTTACGGTTTTTCGAATAAATATGCTATGTAGGATACTGCGGTACAAATAAGCGAATATAAAAGAATGGTAGTACCGCCTACAAGTGTACCCGAGCCTGCAAATGAAGAATAGGCAAAAAACATAATGCCAAGAACGGCAGATATAATGTAAAGAACGGTTAAAAGTGTGTTAGAACGTTTTATTTTTGAAGCACAGTTCATAATACGCGCTATAGAAATATTACCGTTGCGGAAAACCGCAGGTGCCGAAAAGCTTTCTTTCGGGGTAGCGGTATTTTTATACATATGGTAGCCTGCGTTGGTCATTATCATAACCGAATCGCTGTAAAGACCTAAATAGTCACAAATCATTTCTTCGTTTATATTCGGGTCGGTATTATTAACAAGTAAGGTAACACCCGCTTTTGAAAGGCGGCGTAGCTCGTATGAAACATCGGGGTCAACCGAGTACTGTACAACAAGCAAAGCGCAAACCTTATCGGTGCTTGCAACATAAACTGGGAAGTAGCCACCACGCAAAATTTTGCGGTCTACTTCAATATCGGGAACATCAATACCGTGCGCTTGCATTAAGGTGCGGTTGCCTATAAACAAAAGCTCATCATCAACCCAACCCGAAATACCCATTCGTTCTTCGTACTTAATAGTATCAGAATCGGGAAGAGAATCAATATTACTTTCGCCTGCAATAGATTTAAATATATTTGCAAGCGGACTATTTAAGCTTTGGGTTAAAGAAGCGGCGCGTAAAAGGGTTTTATCTAGATTATTTTCGGATAAAACCTTCATTTGATGCAGTGTTACAGTACCGCTTGGGAAAACATCAATTGAATTAAGCATTAAGCCATTTGCCATTTCAATGTGTGCTGCGGCTGCCTGACCTGCTATCATACTGCCTTTTTTATTAAGCTTTTTAGCGGCAGCATAAAGCGGGAAGTGGTTTATAAAGAAAACTGAAGGAAGCGACGCAAAGCATAAAACACAAGCGGCGGCATAAAGTCCGAAAACAACGCCGTTATAATAATTGGCGGCAGCCACTGCCGAAGCGGCGGCAACTATAAGCGAAAGTATGGTTATAATCGGCATTTTTCCGTTTAAGAAATCGCCGTAAGAAGAATACTTAATAAAATCGTTTACTCGGTTACATTCTTGCGCGGCGGCTATTAAAGCATCGCCTTCAATATGGTTTTTAGCCATTGCAAAGGTTACTGTACTGTCATCAATAAGCCTTACTGCCTTTTTAGTGCCTTCTTTAGAAATTTGCTTTAGGTTTGAAAGCATATACGATTCTTTTCTGAATTTAGATAATGAACGTATTGCAAGCGTTACTGATAAAAGCAGTATTGTATCAAGCACTATTTCACCCGTTATTATTCCCACAATGGCATAAGCTAATACTAATAACGAAGCAATAGCAGGGCAAACATCAGCAACTGATTTTTTCGAAAACACATTTTTTAGGCTTATAAACATATCACAGTTTAGCAATACGCTTATAAAGGTAAGGGATGTGCATACAATCATTGTGGGTTCGGTTTGACCTAAAACTAAGCCTGACATAAATGGCAACTTCATAAAAGCCATTATAGCGGCTATAAAAAATGAAAATACTGCAACTAAAAAGCCACGCCTTTTAGCAATTGAAAACTTACGTATATATTTTTTTGCCTGGGCTTCGTCTTCGATTTCTTCATTTGGAATAAAATCATCAAACTCGCTTTTTTCAAGCTCAATTTGAGTGCCCGAGCTTATATTCTCATAATTTTCAATAGCCGCAATTTCACCTGTAAGGTCAATGCTTTGGGTATTGCTTGTTACCGTAACCGTTGGCTTTTTTGTATGCTCATCATTTACTGGGGTAAATGTGATAGTTCCCATTTCTTCTAAAGTTTCATCCTGCTTTGTGGGTTCAATTTCGGCTTCGACTTCGGTCATATTAAAAGGAACACTTGACTGAACATTTTCAAAAAAAGCATTAATTTCAATAACTTCGTTTTGGGTGGCAGGTATGGGTTCTGTAACAATAAACGGTTCGGGCTCCAATTTTGGTTCGGTTTTACCTAAATCATCCACCGTAATATCGTACTGCTCTGCCAAGCGGTCAATGGTTTTTTGGCGGTTGTTTTCAAGAATTTCGGCAACGCTTTGCAGTTTATAAAGCGGAGCTTGGTTTTGGGAAGCGTTTTCACCTTTAGTATCGGTAATAAAAGGCTTGCACTTTTCAAGCAAGCTTTTTTTATTTTCGGTAACAGGGGTGGGTGCTTTTTCAATTACCTTAGGTTCTTCGGTTTTTTCTTCTATGATAGGTTTTGCAACTTCAGGCTCTTTTTTGGGAGCGGTTTTTGGGGCTTCGGGATTCTCTGCTGTTTGAAGCATTCGCTGTTTTAAGGATTCGAGTGCCGATTTCCCGTCATATCTTTGGGTGGTGGGCTTATTATTACCTAAAACCTCATCAACAGTAAGCTTATGTGAAGGAGCAATTTTACTGCCGATTTTTGTGCCTATATTTTCATTTTTTGGAGTATCTATTATAAAATCTTCGTCTTTTTTCTTTTCGGAAAAGAATTTCATCCTTATCTTCCTAACTTCTTTTTTTTCTGACTACTTCGTACATTAAAACGCCTGCCGCAACCGAAGCGTTAAGCGAATTTATTTTACCAAACATTGGAAGACTAACAATTTGGTCGCATTTTTTAGCGGTTAAGGTGCCAATGCCTTTACCTTCGTTACCAATAACTAAGGCGGTGGCACAGTTAAAATCTACCTTTTCGTAGTCGGTGCCGTCCATATCAGCACCAAACACCCAAACACCGTTTTCTTTCAAAAGGTCGAGTGTGTTTGGAATGTTGGTAACACGCGCTACGCGCATATACTCAAGCGCGCCGCTTGCACTTTTTGCAACCGTTGCATTAAGTGAAGCACTTCTGCGCTTGGGAATAATTATACCGTGAACACCGCAAGCTTCGGCGGTACGGATAATAGCACCTAAGTTATGCGGGTCTTCAATTTCATCGCAAACTATAATAAAAGGTTGTTCGCCTTTTTCGTTTGCATAGTTTAAAATATCTTCTACGGTGCAGTATTCCTGCTCGGCAAATAAAACCGCTACGCCTTGGTGATTGGCATTTCCGCAGTAATAATCTAATTTTTGGGGGCTGACCTCTTTAATTAGAATGCCCTTTTGCTTGCATTTTGCAATAATAGCGGTCACGCTACCGCCCGACACGCCATGCGCTACGAGTAAACGGTCAATCTCTCTGCCCGAGCGTACTGCTTCAAGCACAGGGTTGCGTCCACAAATAATATTATATCCTTGTTCTTTTTTATCTTCCATATGTCTAAACACCTTAATCATAATTATCATAATTATACATAATAAATTATAACATAAATTAAAGCAAAATAAAATAGTAAATTTTATAATATTAAGGATTTTTTGACAAAAAACAATAAAAAGAAGAAAAGGAGCTTGTTATGAAGGATATTTGTATAAAAAATGTTGAGAGCTTTGAGGTTTTGGATTCACGTGGTAACCCTACCGTAGCAGTTAAGGTGACACTGTGTGACGGAAGTGAAGGTTTTGCGATTTCACCCTCGGGTGCATCTACAGGTATGTTTGAAGCGCACGAAAAACGCGACGGCGGTATGCGCTATGGCGGTAAGGGTGTTAAGACTTGCGTAGAGTTTATAAACGGGGAAATTGCACGTGGTCTTGTGGATTTAAAAGATATAAATCAGCGTAAGGTTGATGATTTTTTAATAAAGCTTGACGGCACACATAATAAATCGCGTTTAGGTGCAAATTCGGTTTTGGCTGTATCCTTAGCGGTGGCAAAAGCGGCGGCGAAAGCCTATAATATGCCATTATACCGCTATTTAGGGGGGATAAATGCCCAAAAGCTTCCAAGACCAATGCTTAATATTTTAAACGGCGGTGCTCACGCTAAAAATAACATTGATATTCAAGAATTTATGATAATACCTGTGGCGGCAGAAAGTTTTGCCGAAGGACTAAGGCAATGTACTGAAATTTATCACACACTCGGTAAAATTTTAAAGGAAAAGGGTAAGGCTACAGGTGTTGGTGATGAGGGTGGTTTTGCACCAAACCTTGAAAGTGATGAAGAAGCAATAGAAATAATAATTGAAGCAATAAAAACGGCAGGTTATACTACCGACCGAATAAAAATTGCGCTTGATGTTGCTTCAAGTGAGTGGTATAAAAACGGCGAATATTTAATGCCTAAACGAAATAAAAAAATGACAGGGGAGGAACTGATTGAATATTACAAGCAGTTGTGTGAAAAATACCCCATAATCTCTATTGAAGACGGTGTTGCCGAAGATGACTGGGAAGCTTGGGCTAAACTCACAAAAGAGTTGGGCAACAAAATTCAACTTGTGGGGGATGATTTATTTGTTACAAATACAAAGCGACTTAAAAAAGGGATAGAGCGCGGTTGCGGTAATGCAATACTTGTAAAGCTTAATCAAATAGGAACTTTAACCGAAACCTTAGATGTTATCCGTATAGCAGGGAAAAACGGTTATAATGCAATAATTTCTCACCGCTCAGGCGAGAGTGAGGATACAACCATTGCCGATTTGGCGGTAGCGGTAAATGCGGGACAAATTAAAACGGGTGCGCCCTGTAGAAGTGACCGCACCGCAAAGTATAATCGACTTTTGATAATAGAAAATGAACTGTAAAAAGTCTCTTTTAAAGGGACTTTTTATTATTGAAATTTAATTTTTGCTGTGTTATAATTAACAAAACTCTAATAAAAAGGGGTAAATAAAATGCTTGATTACGATTTTATATGCAAAGTGGAAGAAGCTAACCTTTACAAACGCTTTTTACCGTACGCTATAGGTAGCCCTTCACAAAAAGTTACATATGATGACTTTTATGACAGAGCAAATTTTGTGTTTTTTACTGATAGTCATATAGATTTTATGCAACCCGACGCTTGTATGGATAACCTAAGGCGTACCATTGCATTTTCGAATGAATCGCCTATAGTTTTTGACGCGGTTATAAATGCAGGGGATGCTATAACACCTTTCCATGAGCAGGATAAATCGTTACCGTTATTACACGCAAAAATGTTTTTTGATGAAGCTAAAAAAAGCCGCAGTCCGTTTTTATTTGCAAAGGGTAACCACGATATGAACTGTTGGTGGAACAAGCCCGAATATGTGCTTACCGACAGCGATTATTACAATTTATTCTATTGGTTTGCTACAGAAAATTATGGCACGGTGCATCAGCAAAAATCAAACGGATACCAATCTACTTGGCATTACTACGATGTTGAAAAGCATAAAATCCGTATAGTTTGTGTTGATTTTCAAAATATTGAAAAAACTACTTTAAACGAAAAGGGACAGGTTAAGTATTTTGGTGGTGACGGTCGCCGTTATATCTCTAACGAGCAAATGAACTGGATTGCTAACGTTGCTTTAAATTTTGATGACAGGGCTGAGAAGGATTGGGGTGTAATTATAGTTGGTCACGATTTTGAGGGAAACAATCCTGATTATGAAAATGCCGGTGAAAAATTACTTGATATTTGCGTAGCATTTAATAATGGCGATACATACGAGCATCACTATAAAAATGAGTTAAACTCTTTCTTTGATTTAGATGTAAATGCCGATTTTACACGCTATAAGGAGCTTGACAAAAAACCGCATATGATTTGTTGGCTTATGGGTCATATTCATGAAGATGTTCACGAAGTTAAAAAGGGTATTCACTTAATTTATTCCCTTAACGCTTCGTCTTCAATGCGTTGCTCTGATGCCCGTATTGTTAGAATCCCCGGTACAGTTACCCAAAATGCATTTGATGTTTTGAATATTGATACTAAAACCCGTAAAATCCGTATGTTCAGATATGGCGCAGGGGTAAACTGTTACGGCAAAGGCGGAGACCGCTTCTTACCTGACGGGCTTGATTATTAAAATTAACAAATATATTAAAAAGGCTATCTCATTTTGTGAGATAGCCTTTGCTTTTTTTAGTTTAGCATTACCTTGTCAAGACCGCCTTTTGCAAAGCAAAATCTATTTGTAATGGTTCTCTTTAAGAAGTAGCAGTCGAGTACGCTCTTTAATACATCTTCGTTTTTGAAAGCGTGGTCAAAAGCTTCTTCCAAAAGCTTTTTACAAAGCTCTTCGTCGCCGTCAATACGGGCAACTATGGCTTTACCGAATAAAGAGTATATAACCTTGTGATGATTTAAGAATGTCCAGGAATCGTGCTCACAAGGGTCATACTTAATAAGGTTTGTATCAATAACCTTTTGGAATTCATCCATAGCTGCCAATGCATCAATAATACCTTGCTTGAATGCGGCAACATCAGTGCATTCCTTTTCACCCTTTAGAATACCAAGGTCGAATTTTTCGGAAAGAAGTGCAAAATATTCCTTTAGCGGTTCTACAGTACCTCTGCCGAAAGCGCCGTTGTATAGCTTTGTTCTAATGGTTTCAAAATCGGCATCCTTATTCCACAAAAGCTTAGCCATAGCGGTCATTCCAATAGAAGTTGGGAATGCGTTGCGCTGTAGCTGACAGCTAATATATCCGTCAAGACCTAAACCGTCAAAGTGGCTGATGTCGGTATACAGTACCTTTGCCATACCTTCGCCGCCTGCATCAAGCATAAAGTCCCACATAAGATGGTAGTCAAAGTCTACATACTCGCAGTCGAATAATTGCTGCCAAGCGTAAAGGTGAGAAAGATTTTCGTCAATATCAAGCGGTTTTTTGAACCCGTTAAGCGGATATCTTGGTGCTTCTTTTAGGCGGAAGGTTTCGGGGAAGGTGTTTGCAAATGTGCGGGTAATAGGTGCATAACCTAATAATACACACTGTGGATTACGAAGCTTGGTTTCAAGCGGAGCACAAATAGACTCAAGGTAAATAATGGGTACAACCTTGGATTTAATGCCCTTTTCAACAAAGCGGTCGGTAATTGCGTTAACGATGTTTAGATAGTTGTCAGAGCAAGCTCTTTTAACACATTCTTCACATTCGCAGGAATTGTTAAGATTATCCGAAAGCCAAAAGTGTATGTAATCGGTTTCAGGGTTTTTAATTGCGTAATCGGTAACCGCATCGGCAATTCTTTCAATAACCTTGGGGTTAGAATAGCAAAGTTGGGTTAAGAATGGGTTATTATCCGTTAATTGACGCTTGCCGTTTACCATAGCGCAAAGCTCAATATACTCTTTTGGAATATCTTCGGGCTTTGGTTGGAATGCAGGGTCTTCACTTATGCCAAATGCGAGATTGTGCCAACCGTGACCCTTGCGGTGTAGCATAAGGCCGCGTTTTTTTATTTCTTTAACCAATACCTTCATAAAGTCGGTTATTTCTTCTTGAGTTAAAGCCTTACCTTCTTTATAGGGGTTAGAAAGATGTTTGTACCATCTTTGGAAGAAGGCTAAAGAGTCTTCAAACTGAATAAAGTAACCGTTCATACCAACCTTTGGTAGCCATTCAACCATATCAAGTACGTTTTCAAAGCTTATAGCACCTTCAATACACATTGTGCGGTGGCGTTTCCAAGCTTTTTCGCGAATGTAAACATCAGTACTAAAGGGGTTTTCGGGGTAGTGGTCACCGTTTACGCCCGGTCTTGCCCAGGTCATACCCCATTCTTCTAAAAGGCGGTATACACCAAAAAGAACGCTGCGTGGGTTAGATGCTGCAATAAAGCCTTTATTATTGTGTACATCAATAACATAAGCGTCGTCTACTTCGCGGTCTTCTAGTTCCATTTCAACACCGAAGTCTTCAAAAAGACCGATAGAAACATTAGCCCTTACGCCTAAACGCTTTAAATATCTATCTAATTCTTCTTTTGCAAAATTTATAGTGGGATTATTCATTGTACTCCGCCTTTCAATTTTGTTCTAATGTGATTATATAGGATATATTTACAAATGTCTATAAAAAAAGTGTGAAAATTTAATTTTTAATAATTATTAGAATAATGGCGGTGGGGGTAACTCGGGATTTAAGAAGTTAATACGCTCGTTAGTCATACGCTTATAGAACATACAGTCAAGAACGGGTTGTATAATATCTTCATTTAGGAAGGCAACCTGTTGTGACTGTAATTTATATTCTTCTGCCTTTTCGTATTCGGCATCCAATCTGGCAATAAGTGACTTGCCAAGAAGCGAATAAATTTCTCTGTGAATACTTAAATACTTCCAAGAATCTCTTTGGCAGGGGTCTTCAACGTCAAGGTGTGCTTCAATGTAATCCTTTATGTCATCCATAGCTTTAACCGAAGCTTCAAGACCTGCTTTAAACTCAGGTGCATTAAGCGGATTTTGGTCGCGAATAACCGCAATATCAAAGCTTTTTGAAAGAAGCGCAAAATAGTCACATAGGGTGTCAACAGCATCTTCACCAAAGGTTGCGGCATATAAATCTCTTCGCATTTTTTCGAAATCTGTGCCGTGATTCCAAAGCGATTTAGCGATAGAAGTCATAGCGATAGAAGATGGGAAAGCATTACGCTGTAATTGACAGCTTATAAAGCCGTTAAGACCAAGGTTGTCAAAGTTTTTCATATCTTCGTGAGCAATACGGGCAATAGCCTCACCACCCGCATCGAAAATATGGTCCCACATAAGATGGTAATCGAAGTCGATAGCATCACCCTTAAAACGCTGTTTCCAAGCGTGTAAGTATGCGAGATTATCATCAACATTTACGGGTAAAACAAATCCGTTATGCTTATATTCGGGAAGAGTGGTAACGTTGAACTTGTCGGGGAAGGATTGACCGTATGTACGGGAAATAGGCGCGAACATCATCATCATATTATCAGGATGCTTGATTTCGGTTTTGGTTGGATGAGCGCGGTTAGTACCCGTACCAAATACTATTTGTGTTTTTAGACCTTTTTGGGCAAGCTTGTCGCAAATGGAATTAACCATATTGATATAATGTGCTGAATAACGGTCGACTTTCATACATTCATCACATTCACAGGTGTTGTTATACCAGTCACCAAGCCAGTAGTGAATAACATCAACATCGGGGTTTTCTTCGGCATAGGTAAGCACCTGATTAACAAGCTTTTCGTGAACCATAGGGTTAGAATAGCAAAGCTGAGTCTGTAAAGGACGGTTGTTCCAACATTTGCGTTCACCGTTTACCATAGCGCAAATATCGTGGAACTCTTGCGGAATATCTTCATATTCATATTTGTGCCAGCCGTCATCAGGTAAACCAAAGGCGGTGCAGTTCCATCCGTGACCCATTCTGTGAAGCAACAAACCACGCTTTTTGATTTCCTTACTCATAAGCTTAACATATTCTTCGGATTGCTCAACAGTATAAGGCTCGGGCTCTTTTACGGTGCTTTGTTGGTGCTTGTACCAACGTTCAAAAAATTCGTGACCTTTACTGAATTGAATATAATATCCGTTAAAGCCTACTTTGGGTATCCATTCAATCATATCAAGGCCGTTTTCAATAGAAATAGCGCCTTCAATACACATAATACGGTGGCGTTTATCAGCAGCTTCTTTAATTTCTATATCAGGTGCCAAGCATTCCTTTGGATAATGGGTACCGTTAGGACCTGGACGCACCCAGGTAATGCCCCATTCTTCTAAAAGGCGGTATACACCCAAAAGAACGCTGCGTTCGTTAGAGCCTGCGATAAAGCCTTTTTTATCTTTGACGGAGATAGCATAAGCATCATCACGATAGGGGTCTTTAAGCTCCATCTCTACGCCATAATCAGCAAATAGACCAAGCGAAATTTCGGCACTAACACCTAATTTTTCAAGGTATTTTGCTAATTCTTCACGCGCAAAGCCTATAACATCATATTTCATAAATAAACCTCCAAACAAAGTTTTTTATATTATAATTTTAACATTTGTTATATTTGACTTCAATAATAAACTTGGCTTTTTATAGTAAATTTGTGGTGTACAAGCGGCGTTTTATGCGAAAAATTCGCAGTTTCTTGACAAAATGTATATTTTTTTATATAATTTTAGTAATTGGAGGGATTTTTGTGGAAAGCACCTACGAACTGCATTTAGCACTAATGAACAGCGAATTTCCGCTTAAAATAAAATTACAACCCCAACGTGACACAGGCTATATTCATTGGCACGAAAATTTGGAAATGCTTTACTTTTTAGAGGGTAACTGCAAGGTTATAAACGGCAATGAAGAGCTTTCGGTTGAAGCGGGGGATATTGTGGTTTTTAATTCTGAAGCGCTTCATTGTGTAAAAATCACAAACGGACCCACCAAATATATTCTAATTAACCTTGATGCTAATTATTTTGGGGCTATGGGCTTTAAAATAGGCGATACTAATATTCAAAAAATTATTAGGGATAAGAATATAAGCAATATTTTTGAAAGGGCTTTAAAAGAGAAGGAAGATGAGCTTCCGTATTACCGCGAAAGTATAAAAACTTTGATGCTCACGGCACTTGTTATAATTTTTCGTAACTATTTGGCGGATGACCTTCAAGAAGACGAAAACTCTAACAAGCTTCGCCTTGTAAAAAAGGTAGTAAAATATATTAAACGTCATTATGATGAAGAATTATCGGTTGAAAAAATAAGCGAGCATTGTGGTTATTCGCGTTTTTATATTTCAAAAACCTTTAAAGAGGTTACGGGTTATACGGTTATTTGGTACATAAATGCCGCGCGTATTGAAAAGGCAAAATCGTTACTCAAAAGCGGTGACCTTAGTATGAGTGAGATTGCGGCGCAATGTGGTTTTGTTAACCAGTCATATTTTGGTAAGGTATTCAAAAGGCTTGAAAATATTTCTCCACACGAATACAAGGCTAAAAAAAGCAAATAAAGTTTTTTTACATATTTTTTCGGTTGATTTTACCCCACTCAACCGTTGGTATGTGTACTTTGTTTCACATGAAAGCTACAATGTAATCAAAGGAGAGAGCTTATGAACCAAATAAAAATTGGAAAATTTATTGCCGAGTGCAGAAAACAGGCAAATTTGACCCAAATGCAGTTAGCCGAAAAGCTTGGCATTACTGATAGGGCAATATCCAAGTGGGAACGCGGTTTGGCAATGCCCGATACTTCGATAATGCTTGAACTCTGTGAGATTCTTTGTATCAGTGTAAACGAATTATTAAGTGGGGAGAAAATAGATATGGAAAATAATAATCAAAAAAACGAACAGCTTTTGCTTGAAATGGCAAAAGAATTAGAAAAGAAAAACAAAACTGTTTGGAATGCAATGTGGACGATCATGACAGTGAGTATCATTGGATTGATCGGAGGTCTTGCGATTATCGCGTTTTTTATGCCCGAGGGCCCTTGGATGCTTGTTGCGATACTTGCGCTTTGCGTGATCTTCTTGATACCGTGCTTCTATGCATTAAAGCTTGAAGTAAGCGTGGGTGCTTACAAGTGCAAAAATTGCGGTCATGAAATTGTACCTACTTATTCACAGGCATTGAACGCAATGCATATGGGAACGACTAGGTACTTAAAGTGTCCAAAATGCAATAAACGCACTTGGTGCAAAAAGGTATTGAAAAAATAAAAATTTCAAGTTGTTGTCCTGTTAATAAGAATATGAAAACCACCCTATGATTTTCGGTCATAGGGTGGTTAACTATTAATAATATTCATTATAGGTGGAATCCCAAAAAAATTCGCGGCAGTTTTGACCAATCCACGGGTCGCTTTCTATATACTCGTAAAGGCATTTATAAGCGCGAGCCTTTGGTAAATTAAAATACTCGAAGCCTTTGCTTCTTTGGTTTGCCTTTAAATCTTCTACGGTAAAACCGTCGACCGATTCCATATTGTCAAAATAATCAAACAAATAAGCCCTGCCTAAAAATCTTCGCGCATCCTTTGCAACATCCAGTTCTTCTGATTCGGTAAGCTTTATAAGGTAGGGAATACCTTCGTCACCCAAATTATAAAGCGCGCGTGTATCAATGGTCTTAAGGCGGTTTGTTTGATAGCTTTCGTAGTTATAGCGCGCACAAACACCGTTTACATTAACTGTACCAAGTATAAGTATTACAAAGCCTGCCGTAATTAAAGCGGTTTTTACAATATTAATTTTTTTAATGTAAATACGCAAAATTACGCTTATAAAAACAATGCTTAAAAACAGCATAAACGCGCTTGTTGTAATGCGAAGTACGGTCATACCGTAAGCATCAATATAAAGCACCATTTTAGAAATTGCGGTAGCAATAATAATTAAAGTGAAAAGTGATATAAAGGTTGCTATAGCCTTAATACTGTGGCACACTTTACCTTTTTTCTTTTTGGCAAGCAATAACGATAAAAATACAATTATAAGGTTTATTACCGCTATAACGCACATTTCGAAAAAGCCTTTGCGGGCGTACTGCGCATAGGTTATTTCGCCGTTTGGTAAAAAGCCTTTAAATGCGCTAAAGAAGTAAGCTAGCTGTGAAAATAAATAAAGCAAATAGCACACACTTATAGCCGATAAAAATGAGATTAAATAGGTGTTTTCAATACCCGAAAACTTACCTTTTTTGATTTTTGCTATTTTTCCTGATTTAAGCGAAAAACCGTAGGAAATAACAAACGGGCAAATAAGCAAAGCAAATATTATTTTTAAAAATGAGGTTGATGTATTACTGAAAATATTGCTCATCATACCTTTAAAGGCAGCATCCGAAGATATTAAAAGCGGTACTACCACTAAAAGCACCGGAATAGCGCATATTAGACCTACAACAGCTTTGCCAAACACCTTTTTGTTACCATCGCGACCTGCAAAAAGCGATTTTACAGAAAGCGCAACATTACGTATGGTAGAAACTGCTGAATAGAAAATGCCGATAGTTTGGCGGTTACCTTTTGAAGCGCCGTTTACTAAACCGTCAAAGCAGACAAGAGATAATAAAAAGCCTACAACAAAACCGAAGAACCGCACACTGCCGTTTGTGGTGCAAATAAAAATTGCGCCGTTTGCTAAAGCTAAAAGTCCGCATAAAATGGGCGAAAATGCAAGCTTGCCGCCTTTGGCAAAATAAATTGCAAACAATATAATCATAAAGGTTGAAGCTAATAAATAGCCAAGCGAAAAGCTACTAAATAAACCGAACAGGGAAAGGAAAAGGGTTACAACAAGTGCACCTATAGCAAAAACGGTATCCCTTTTAGTAAGGGGCAAACACGAAGGCGCTTTTTCTTGCTCATTTGGTTGTAATACTTTATTTTCAAGTTCCATAAAAAGCTACTCCTTATATTTAATAATATCACCGGGTTGGCAGTCAAGGGTTTTGCAAATGGCTTCAAGGGTAGAAAAGCGTATTGCTTTTGCTTTTCCGGTTTTAAGAATGGAAAGATTTGCGGGTGTAATACCAATTTTTTCCGCAAGCTCGAGTGAAGTCATTTTGCGCATTGCCAACACAACATCTAAATCTATTTCAATCATTTTTTATCCTCGCTTATATTGTAAGTTCGTTTTCGGCTTTAATTTCTACCGCGCTTTGCATAACATTTTTAATTATGCGAAGCATTAGTCCTACAAATGCCACTGCAATTGCTATAAATATAAATGGTATGTAGAAAATACCGCCTACAAAGGTTATAAAAGCAACCGCAAAGCAACACCAAGAAATACGGCGAAGATATATTGTGTTTTGTACTATAAAGATTTCATCCTTTTTGATGTTAAAAAGCAATTTTAAAAGACTATACAGTGTTATATATGCAAACACACTGCAAGGGTAGTAGCAAGCGCAAAAAATTGTAAGAATGGATTTTAATGCCGAAAGCCCTGCAGTAAAGCCACGGTAAGCAACAAGCCATTTTGTTACCGCAAGGGGACCTAAAAATAATCCTAAAGTAAGTATTGCTGTAAAGATAAAGCATACAACAATTGACAAAGTTACAGACCTTTTTCTATTCCACATAAAAATTACCTCCAAAACCATCTTTTGACATTATAATAGCACCAAAATTATCGTTTGTCAATAATTATTTTATCGAAAAACGATAATTTTTATTGAAAACGAGTTTTGAAAGCAATAAAAAACCCTGCCTAAAACGGCAGGGATTAATAATTATTTCACTTATTTATTATCCTTTTTATCGAAATGATTCAAAGTCTTAAAGGTGTCTTTTTGACTGCAACCTGCTCGACCGCCGCCTGCGCAGGCACAAGCACATGCACAAGCACAGCCGCCACCACCGCCGCCGCCAAATCTTCCGCCACCGTGGGTCGCGTTATATGCATTACGCGCGCGGATATAGTAGGGGTTGCTTCTGCCAAAGGTGTGTACATAATAACCGTGACCGCTTAAAAAGCCCCTGCCACGACTGTAAGAAACATGGCTGTCTATTATGTATATATCTGCAACAAGCAATACCATAACGACTAACGCACAAAGAAACACAACACCGAATTTATCATCATCAAGCTCGTTATAGGCTTCTTCATCATCGAATGGTTCGTATTCTACGATATCACAACCCTTAAATGCGTCAACATCATATTCTACACGCATCAAGTGGTATTCACCGTAATCAAGCGAGCCGTTTGAATGGTAGTCACAGTTACCATTTCTAAACCATTCGAAGTTGTAATTTTTTACCTGCGCTTTATTGAACCAACAGGGAACAAATTCGTAAAAATAATTACTTTGATTTCGGCATAGCATATCTCTTTGGTTTATTTTAAAAGATATTTCAAACTTATCTCCATTTGAGTATTTATCATTAAAATATAGGTCAAGTGAAACATAACCTTCAGGATTGAAGTATTGTTCATAATTGCGGATGTTTGGTGAAAGCGAATCAGGATAAACGGAATAATTTTCGTTAGCCATACCAATTTCAACCCAAGACAGTTCTTCTGACGGGTCTAACGCTTCCCATAAAAAATAGTATTCTATATCCAAGCTACCGTCATCCAATGGAGTTACGGTTACATTGTATTGGTGTATTAAATCCTGTGGCTTTGGTTTATAAGAAAAGCTAAAGTAAATAAGACCTATTTGTAATGCAATAATAAGCAATAAAAGTATTGTTTTACTTATAGGAAAGGTACGATTGGATTCAATATATTCGGTATCGGTGTACTGGGCATTTATACGGCCTTTTTTCATTCTTTGGCACCGCCTTTCTGTGCTCTAAAAGGGCAATCTAGCGCCTTCTTTTCCGACATATTTCGCAAGGATTTGCACATTGGGTGCTTCCAAATGCGGTTAAACGGGTCGGTTAATATATTGCCAAGTCCCGAATCGGTTCCAAGCCAGCTTTGACAAGGTACAACCGTTCCGTCAGGCGCTATTGCCATATTGCTAAGGCAAGCGCCGCACATTGGTACATTCATTCCTAATTTATCAAGCTCTTTCGCATCTATTAAACCTGGGGATGTAAAGTCAATCTCCATTCCGTTTGTGTTGCAAAATTCCTTAGCGTCTTTAACAATTTCTAAAAGCTCTTGCGAAGAAAGGTCATATTCTTTGTGGTTAATGCCTGCCATACCGGTACAAATTAAACCGCTTATTGTTACAAAGTTAACACCTAGGGAATGTATAAAGGCAAGCGTGTTATTATAATCTGCATTCTTTTGGCATAAAGGTGTATTTATGCTTATATCTAAGCCCGCGGCAACTGCGTTACGGATTCCTTGTACGGTATCGGCATAGTGTTCACAACCTACTAAAGCGTTATGAATTTTTTCATCACTGGAATAAAGGGTTACTTGAATGCTGTCAAGCCCTGCATCCTTTAGTTTAGTTACAAGTTCGGGTGTAAGGTTTACGCCATTTGTATTAAGTCTTGTCACCATTCGCTTAGCGTAGCTAACAAGCTCGGCAATATCTTTTCGCATTGTGGGTTCGCCGCCTGTGAAAGTAACCATAGGGACACGCGCTTTTTCTAAATTGTCGATAGCCTGCTTCCATTCTTTTGTTGTAAGCTCTTTTGTTTTGCCCATTGCCTGACCTGCGGCATAGCAAAAAATACATTTTTGATTACATTGCCATTCACCGCATTGGTCAGTCATAGCGCTGACCATTAAATCCATACGGTGGGGAGCGGTCATATTGTTGCGGTAAGACCTTATAGAAAGCTTTTCAATTTCGGCATCAGGATTATTACCCCTTGCTACTGCAAAGATAACATCCAATAAATAGTCTAAATCCGCTTTGATTTGCGTTTTAGGAACACTTGGGTACACCTTGCGTACATTTTGAACGGTTTGTTCTATAATAGCGTCTTCATCAGCTTCGGTAATGGGTTTCCCATCAAACTGATTTACAAGCCTTATAAAATTTGACAAAATTAGCGCCCAAGAATACCCAATAGGCAATAAATAGTAGCCGTTTAAAATAACGATATATGAATTTGAACGGAATAAACGAAATTTTGGCGGTATTAGATGTATACGTACTACTCCCGGACCTTGCGGGTTAAAGGTACAGTGACTAACGCCGCTTTTATATTCCTTATACTGTGCAATTTTATTCTTTATTCCCATTGTAATCTCCTAAATGAATAATTATATCAAGAAGCTTTTGTTTTTTTATGTTAGCTAATTAAATTTCTTCATCTGCTGAAAAAATGCAATAAAAATAAGGGCATTCTTTTGCCTTTTCGAATATTTCTCCATCTGCAATATCATTGTAAAAAATCAAAAACTTTGTAGGTAAATCTTTGTGTTCGGGTTTTAAAAATTCTCTTTCTTCAAATAATGCTTCTTCCATTGTTTTTGTAGTTTTATCGCCGCTATCATCATCTAAACTGAAAATCCATTCATCGTTTATTTGCTCAAAATCTTCATTTCCCCAACCGCATAAAAGTACCTGACCGTCTTTTATAAAGTATTCGTAGTCATTGTTTTTGACATACTCAATAGGTAACTGCTCTTTCACAATGCGATTATATATTTTCACCACATCACTTGATGTAAGAAAAAACTCATATTTCTTTTTAAAATCTTTGTAATACGGCATTTTATGATAACGAATAATATCAAAAGGAACAAAAAGTAAATATCCAACACCAATGACCAAAAGCACTGGTATTAAAATAATTAAACCTAAACTTTGTTTTAAAACCTCTAAAAAGTATCTCATTAAATCACCCCTAAGGCTATTACGTATTTTAATTATAATATAAAAAATGCTTAAAAACAACCCAAGATGTTGTTTGTCGACTTAGATTCACAGATTTAGCTTGGGTTGTGTAAAGGCAAACAGTGTGATATAATGTTATAAAAGGAGTGTATATGTATGAAGTGTCCATATTGTGAAAGTGAAATGGAAAGAGGAGTAGTTCAGAGTGCTAGGCAAATGTTTTTCACACAAGAGCCACGGTCTGTTTTATTCGTACCAAGAAAAGGCAAAGATGTAGTGATTAGCCACGATAATTTTACCTGTCCTTCATGCTATGCATATATTTGTCGAAACTGTAAAAGAGTAGTCATTGAATACTAACTTTCAAGTGATATAAACTTACAATTTTAATTGTAATATTTTATTTTCGTATTGTTTTATATGCCTGCATTTTTTGGGCATAAAAATCCCCCTATGGTAGTTTCTTTGATTTTACCATAGGAGGTCGCTTTTTTATTGTCCGATTTTACTGGACTTGTGCCAAAAATGATACAGTCCCGTTTTTATTAAATTAAAAACTATTCTATGTCCTCGTTTTGGGTGGTTTCGCATTCAAGATAATCGCCTTTGATACGATTTTTGTTCTTGATTTTGTCAAGAACAGCGAGTGCACCAACAGCTGCACCGAAAAGAGCAAAAAGAGAAACTATAAATTTAAAAAAGCCTTTCATAATATAACCGCCTTTCACGAATTTTATATATTATAATTATTATATCAATATTTTTTCAAAATGTCAATTACATTAAGGGACCAAAAATATGAAGCACTGCTTGATTTAGTTTTTGCCTTAAAGGTCGTTTTTTCCAGTCTTCAAGCTTTATCTCTTTAGATACTGCCAAAACTTCGCGGAAATGTTGCTTAATATCAAGCGCCGTTTCTTTATTATCAAGCCAAACACCGCATTCAAAATGGAAAACAAAGCTGCGGTAGTCCATATTAACAGAGCCTACGGTCGAAATACAGTCATCAGATAAAAATACCTTTGAATGTATAAATCCGGGGGTGTATTCGTAAATTTTAACTCCTGCTTCTAAAAGTTCTAAATAATTATATTGTGTTACATTATGAACATACCATTTATCAGGTATATGCGGTGTTATAATGCAAACCTCAATTCCTGCCTTTGCCGCCATAGAAAGCGTGGAAATCATCATATCATCAATTACAAGATACGGGGTCATAATATAAACATATTTTTGTGCGGTGTTTATAATTTGCATATAAATTCCTTCGGCGGGGTTGTTTTCGTTTAAAGGACCATCGTTATAAGGAATAGCAAAGCCGTCGTCAATGTTTTGAGATTCTACCATATGGGATTTCATATCAATACGCTTATTGGTTATAAATTCCCACATTGTAAGAAACATACACAAAAAGCTGTTTACCGCTTCGCCTTTTATAATAACACCGCTATCCATCCAATGCCCGAAGCGTGCATGGCGGTTGATGTATTCGTCCCCTATATTTATACCGCCTGTAAAGGCTAATTTGCCATCTATTACAACAATTTTGCGGTGGTTACGGTTGTTTAAAAAAGTATTAAAAAGGGGATAAATAGGGTTGAAGACCGATACTTCAATACCTTCTTTACGAAGTTTTTTAATAAAATCACGGTGTTGGCGTTTTATAGAGCCAAAATCATCAAAAATAATTTTAACCTCAACGCCTTCCTCTGCTTTGTGTTTAAGCACCAAGTGAAGCTGGTCCCACATAAAACCTTCAGCAAGGATAAAGTACTCTAAATAGATGTATTCTTCGGCCTTTTCAATTTCTTCAATAAGGCGTTTGAAATACTGCTCACCGCTTGAAAGATACTCAGCAGAGGTGTTTTTATAAAGCGGAAAACCTGTTTCGCCTACTAAGTAATCAGCTTGGCGCGAGTGTGGAAGGTCGGAATAATTAATAGCATCAATATTCTCTTTGGGTTTTATTAGGTGCGGAAGATAGTGTGATTGGCAAATAGCCATCTTCTTTTTTAAATGCGGTAAAACTCTGCCACCGCCCCATAAAAGATAAACCGAAATACCAAAAATGGGGAAAATTAGTATAAAAATTATCCAGCCTATTTTATGGTCGGCATTACCGCGTTTATTGATAATAAAAATTGAGGTTAAAACACCTAAAAACATTGAAAAGTAAAATCCAAATGTGGAAAATACAGTGCTATCATAAATAAGTAAAAACAAAAAAGCTAACTGCAAAACCAAAAGTAATGCAGAAATAAGTATGCGATTTTGTATTCTTATGCGGTGGTTTTTCATAATTCACCTCTTTCGAGAATTGTATGATACTATATTTTAACATAATATATTAAAATTTGCAATTAGTAGTAGAAAATTTATTGTATTTATGGTATAATATACTAAATATTTTATTTTTGGAGAGATAAAATGGCAGAAATTATTTCTTTAGGCAACGGTGTAGAAGGTCTTTTTATTAAAAACGGTCGTTTTAACACCACATCTGTATCATTTAATTTTTACTTGCCCTTAAACGAAAAAACTGTAGCGCACAATGCGTTACTGCCTTTTGTTTTAACTTCCTGCAGTAAGGATTATCCCGATTTCACATCGCTTAATTTAAAGCTTAGCAAGCTTTACGGCGCAAGGCTTGATTCAAGCTGTGAAAAATACGGCGACTGTCAGTTACTTAGAATGCGAATTTCGGTTATAGATGATAAGTTTTCTTTAGATGATGATTCCTTGGTATTACAAGCGAGTGAGTTGCTTTTAAAGCTTATTTTTAATCCCAACACCGAAAACGGCAGTTTTTACGAATGTGATGTTGAACGCGAAAAGCGTAAAGCTATTGAGCATATAAAGGGCGAGATTGCCGAAAAGCGCGTTTATGCTAAGAACCGCCTTATTGCCGAAATGTTTAAGGGTACCCCTTACGGTCTTCCAAAGTGCGGTACCGAAGAAGAGGTTGCAAAAATTACAGGTGAAAGCCTTTATGCCGCTTGGGAAAATATGCTAAAAACCGCTTTTGTGCGTGTGCATATTGTAGGCGCTGCAAAGCCACATAAGTTTTTTGAAGGAATTAAAGAACACTTCGAAGCGCTTGAACGCAGTAATATTACCGATTGTAAAATTTGCAAACCGGCAGTACCTACCGACAAGGTAAACACCGTTATAGAAAAAATGGATGTAAAGCAAGGCAAGCTGGTAATGGGCTTTTCGAGTGATATTTACGGTGATGATGATTTGTCTGTTCCGCTTATGGTGATGTGTGATGTTTTCGGTGGCGGATCGTATTCACGACTTTTTACCAATGTGCGTGAAAAAATGAGCCTTTGCTATTACTGCTCGGCGACTTCGGTTAGATACAAGGGTCTTTTAACTGTAGATTCGGGTGTTGAAAAGGAAAACTGCGACAAAGCCGAAAAAGAAATACTTAACCAGCTTGATATACTAAAGAAAGGCGAGTTTCTTGATAGTGAGCTTGAATCATCTAAAAAGAGCTTTTGCGATTCGCTTAAAACCTATTACGACAGTCAAAACTCGCTTGATTTGTGGTACGCTTTAAAGATAAATAACACCAATTTATATTCTCCCGAAGATATTATAGAAAAAATTAAGGTTATCACAAAAGAAGATGTAGTTTATGCCGCAAAGGGTGTAAAGCTACACACAGTTTATAAACTTTTGCCTAAGGAGTCTTAAGATGCAAAAAGAAATTATACAAAGCGATATTGGAGAAAGCTACTTAAAAGCAGTGCATTCTTCGGGTCTGAAAATATATATACTAGAAAAACCGCAGTATAATTCGTGCTATGCGATTTTTGGCACAAAGTATGGCTCTATTGATAACTGTTTTTCGGTAAATGGGGAAGAAACAGAAGTACCCGAGGGTATTGCGCATTTTTTAGAGCACAAGCTTTTTGAAAGTGAAGACGGCGATGCCTTTTCTAAGTATGCCAAAACAGGTGCTTATGCTAATGCATTCACTTCTTTTGATAAAACCTGTTATCTTTTCTCTTGCTCTAATATGTTTTATGAGAATTTGGATATACTTTTAAATTTTGTGCAGTCGCCCTATTTCACAAAGGAAACCGTACAGAAGGAGCAGGGTATAATCGGTCAGGAAATTCGTATGTATGACGATAGTCCTGCTTGGCGAGTAATGTTTAATATGTTGCTTGCAATGTATAAAAATCATCCTGTTAGAATTGATATTGCAGGCACTACCGAAAGCATTGCAAAAATTGATGATGAACTGCTTTATAAATGCTACAATACATTTTATAATCCGTCTAATATGTTTTTATGCATTGCGGGTAATGTAGAAAGCGAAAAAATACTAAAAATGGTAGAAGGCGGTATTAAGGAAAATAATCCGCTTGAAATTGAACGCCGAAAGCCCGAAGAAATTGAAGGTGTTTCGGAACCTGAGGTTTCGCAAAATTTGGCAGTGGCGCAACCGATGTTCTGTTTTGGATATAAGCTACCTGCTGATAAGGCTCCCACAGTAAAGGACCGCGTTTGTATGGCAATTTTGCTTGATGTATTAGCAGGCGACTGTTCACCCCTTTATAAAAAGCTTATGGAAAACGGGCTTATAAATGATGATTTTTCGTTCGAGCATTTTTACGGCGACGGATATAATGCAATTATCTTTGAAGGCGATTCTTACGACCCTAAGGCAGTGGCCGAAGAAATTAAAGCAGAGATTAGCAGAATTAAAGAAGAAGGTATAAATAAAAAACTTTTTGCAGCTATTAGAAGCGGTCTTTACGGTAACGCTATCCGTAGCTTTAACAGTGTTGAAAGCATTACAATGCAGCTTGTAGACTGCGCTATGAACGATACTGATTTATTTGATGAAATTAAGTATTTAAAATCGGTAACTACCGAGAATGTTTTAAAAAGACTAGCGTATTTAGATAACGATAAAACTGTACTATCGGTTATAAATCCGATGGAGGAATAATTTATGGCATACGATGTTGTGATTTTTGGAATACATCTTACTATAAAGCCTATTGCCTTTACGCTTCATTTAGGCTCAAGAACATGGGATGTTTATTGGTATGGTATTTTAATTGCTTTAGGCTTTATGTTGGCGCTTATTTATGGTAACATAAACGCAAAGCGTTTTGGTATTGATAAAGATAAAATGCTTGATGTTGTTTTAATTACAGCACCATTGGCAATACTTTGCGCGCGTATTTATTATGTTATTTTTGATGGCGTAAAATGTGAAAGCATTGCCGATTTCTTTGGTTTTGGTGATTCTTCGGGTGTGGCAGGTATCGCAATCTACGGCGCAATTATTGGTGCGTTCTTGGTTGGCGGACCACTTTGCTACTTATTTAAAATAAAAATTCCCGATATTTTCGACCTTGCAGGCCTAGGGTTTTTAATAGGTCAATGTGTTGGTAGGTGGGGTAACTTTGTAAACCAAGAAGCCTACGGTGCTTTCACAAACAGTAGCTTTTGGGGTATGGAAAGCCAAAAAACCATAGCAGAAATGGGCGAAGGATTAGTACACCCTTGCTTCCTTTATGAGTCACTTTGGTGTCTTATTGGTTTTATACTCATTCATTTTTTAAGCAAAAAGCGTGCATTTTCGGGCGAAGTATTTTTAATGTATTGCGCTTGGTACGGCTTTGGCAGAGGCTTTATAGAGCTTTTACGTACCGACAGTTTAATGTTAGGACCTATTAAAGTTTCGTGTCTTTTAGGATTTTTAGTATCGGTTGCAAGCATTACTACAATAGTTATTATAAGAAGAAAAATAAAGCCTGAAGCAGAGTATGTTTCGGTATTTAGTGAAAATATGGAAGGTAATGAAGATGAAGCTAATTGATGGTAAAATTATATCGGCGAGCGTTAAACAACGCGTTAAAGAAGAAGTAGAAGCCTTAAAAAAGGAAGGTATTACTACAGGGCTTGCAGTAATTATTGTTGGTGAAGACCCTGCTTCTAAGGTTTATGTTGCCAATAAGAAAAAGGCTTGTGAAATGCTTGGCATTATTTCGGAAGAGTATGCTTTGCCTGAAAATACTACCCAAGAAGAGCTTTTGAGTCTTATTGATGAGCTTAATAATAAAGCTACTATTAACGGTATTTTATGCCAGTTACCGCTTCCGAAACATCTTGATGAGCAGGCTGTTATCAATGCTATTTTACCCGAAAAGGATGTAGATGCGTTTCATCCGCAAAATGTTGGCAAAATTATGCTTGGCGATTATGATTTTGTACCCTGTACTCCCGCAGGTATTATGGAAATGCTTAAATATGAAAATATTGACATTTCGGGTAAAACCTGTGTTGTAATAGGTAGGTCTAACATAGTTGGTAAGCCTATGGGTATGCTTTTACTTCATCAAAACGGCACAGTTACTATTTGTCATTCAAGAACAAAGGATTTAGCATCAGTTTGTAAGGAAGCCGATATTCTAGTAGCGGCTGTTGGCAGACCCAATTTTGTAACTGCCGATATGGTAAAAGAAGGCGCAGTTGTAATTGATGTTGGTATAAACCGCGTTGACGGAAAACTTGTAGGCGATGTTGATTTTAATGCTGTTAAGGATAAATGTTCGGCTATTACTCCTGTTCCCGGTGGTGTAGGACCAATGACTATTGCAATGCTTATGCAAAATACACTTACTGCGGCCAAAAAACAAAACAATAGGTGATTTTAGTGTTTAAAAAGATTATTTGCATTTTGTCGGTGCTTTTGCTTGTCTTTTGCGTTACAGTTTCAGCGGATGAAGACTTTTTGGTTTACGGCGAAGATGATATTGAATTTTTTTGCAAAACCTTCGATATGGATGCAGGTGAAATAAAATATTATTTTGAGCAGAATAATATAACCTATTTTGCAATGAATAAGGATAATACTAAGCAGATAAAAAGAATAGAGTTTGTTGATGAATTTTCGCAAAAAGCGGTAGATTTATCGGTGCTAAATGATGATGAGATATTAAAACTCACAGGTGATATTTCAGGTTTTCCGGACGCTAAGGGCGAAGTTGTGAAGCATGCGGGTCTTAAATTTTTAAAGCTTAGGTTAGAATCTAAGGATAGTGGCGGCAACTATACTTTAACCGAGTATATAACCGTAAAAGAAGCTAAAAAGGTTGTACTTGCTTTTTATACCGCAAGCGGTCAAGATGAAGAGTATATTGAAAAAGCATTCCAAGAACAATTTGAACCCGAGACTAACTATAAACCGTTTTTATCGGTAGGTATTGTAATATTCGTGTTTATTGGTCTTGTAGCGGTTGCGTTTATAATTAAAGATTTAAAACAAAAAGATTAAGTTATAGGCTGGCAGAAAATCTGTCAGCCTATAATATTTTGCTAACTTTTGTAAATACTACCATTTAAAGAATTATTTAAAGGTGATATTTATGAAAAGACGGAATATTGTAAGGGTTATTTCATTTCTGTCGGCAGTTATAGTTGTGCTTACGGGTGTGATTATTAAAAATTATAAAAATTCGGAGAAGTTAGAGCTTCAAATAGAAAACAGTTACTCCCGCGGTCTTAACGAGTTTTCAGCCTCAATAAACAATATTTCGCTTATTTTGAAAAAAGCAAGATATACTACTAGACCTGAGCTATTAGCTAAAATGGCGGCGGAAATTTTAACCGAAGCCGAAATTTCTAAATCGGCGCTATCGGTTTTGCCGTCTATTAGAAACCTTGATTCTTTAAATTTGTTTTTATCTCAAGCGGGGAATTACGCCTTTGCGGTTTCAACAAAGCTTTATAACGGGGAAGAATTACCTGCGGATTTTGAAAGTAATTTAAGATATTTAAGCGAAACTGCCGAAAAGCTTTCGGAAGTAGTTAGTGACACGCAAATAGGGTTTGATAATAGCGACTATTGGGTAAAGGAAATTAAAAATAAAATTGATGCGAATGTAAGTGATTCGCTAAACGGTAACCTGCAGCAAATAGAAAGCGAGTTTAACGATTATCCAACCCTGATTTATGATGGACCTTATTCCGATAGCTTAGAAGAAGGTAAGGGTGAGCTTATAGAAAATGCCGACTATATAACCGAAAATACGGCGCTTGAAAAAGCGAATGAATTTTTTGGCGAAGACAATAGCTTTAAGGTTTTTGGGGAAATTGACGGCGAGATTGAAGCCTTTAGAATAGGGGACAGTAATACCGATATTGCAATAAGCAAAAGGGGTGGCTATGCCATTTATTTTAGAAAGTACAGACCTATTGAAAAAATAATACTTTCTTATAGTCAAGCCCTAACTAAAGCAAAAAGGTTTTTATCCAGTCACTCTTATGACAATTTTTTAGAAACCTATTATTATATTGATGAAGGTGTATGTGTTATAAATTTTGCCTTTTTAGACGGCGAAACAATATGCTATACCGATTTAATAAAGGTTGGTATTGCTATGGATAGTGGCGAAGTTATGTTTTACGAAGCAAGTGGGTATTTAAGCAATCATAAAAGCCGTGCTTTCGAAACCGCAAAATATACCGAGCAGGAAGCACGTGAAAGGGTAAGTAAAAACCTTAAAATAGGTAAAGTTTCGAAAGCCTTAATTCCTACAGATTCGGGTGAAAAACGCTGCTACGAGTTTAGCTGTAGTGATGGCGATACCGATGTTTTGGTTTATATAAATCTATTAAATTTAAAGGAAGAAGAAATTTTAATTTTGCTTAAAAACGACGGCGGAACTTTGGCAAAATAATCTTATTTTATACTTGCTATTGCTAAAAAAGTATTATATACTATACCTGTAAATAAACTTAAAGGGGTAGAAGTTTATGCAAAAAATTAGCAAGTTTGAAAGTATAAATAACGACCAAATAGCACTATGGCGAAAGCTTACCGACGAGCGCATTAAAAAGATTTTAAATGAGCCTAATATGGAAATACCGACCGGTGCTACCGTTTATTATGTTTCTAATAACGGGGATGATAATAACGATGGTAAAACTCCCGAGACGGCACTTGCAACACTTTCGGCTGTAAATACTATAGCGTTTGATGGACCAGCCTTTGTATGCTTCGAGCGTGGCGGTCTTTGGCGCGGTCAGCTTAATGCAAGGCGTGGGGTTACCTATACCGCTTACGGTGAAGGTGACAAGCCTAAAATATACGGCTCTCCCTTTAATGGTGCCAATGCTTCTCTTTGGAAAAAGACTGAAACAGAGAATATTTGGTCTATTCAGTTTGATAAAAGGGATATTGGTACGCTTGTTTTCAATCACGGCGAAAAGCATGCAATTAAGTGTGTTATTCGTACCGAAGAAGATGGCACAACCTACAATAATACTACAGGCAAACCCTTTAAAACTTACGCCGATTTATGTGATGATTTACACTTCTTCCACGATTATTATGATACAGGTATTTTGTATCTTTATAGTATAGGAAACCCCGGCGAGCGTTTTAGCTCTATTGAATTTAATGTTAAGGATAGAATAATTACAACCGGTGGCGGAACTACTATTGATAACTTCTGCATTAAATACGGCGGTGCACACGGTGTTGGCGCAGGTACCGCAGAAAATCTTACTGTTCAAAATTGCGAATTTGGTTGGATAGGCGGTTCCATTCAGTCAGAAGGTATTTTTGGCAGAAATTACGGTACACGCTACGGTAACGCGGTTGAAATTTACGGCGGTTGCAATAACTTTACTGTAACCGATAACTACATATACCAAATTTATGATGCAGGTATTACTCAACAGGTAGGCGTTGGTAAAGATGATATAAAGAACCAAAAGAATATGACCTACGCCCGTAATGTTATTGAATATTGCAACTATTCTATTGAGTACTTCTTATCGGGCAGTGCAGGACACGGTAACCCAAGCCGTATGGAAAACTTCTTTATAGAAGATAACTATATGTGGTATGCGGGTCATGGCTTTTGTGAACAGCGTCCCGATAGGGGAGAAGCCGCCCATATTAAAACCTGGTACGGTCTCCCTGCCGAGCGTAACCGCGCAACCAACTTCCATATAAAAAATAACCTTATGCTTTATGCTAACGATAGCCTTGTTCACATTTTCTCTAACCTTTATAATCATGACGGCAGCGACAGTATGCCAACGCTTGAGAATAACCACTTCTTAGCAAAACGCGGTGATGATTTTGGTATGGTATCAAAAACCGATAACACAATAAAGGTGTATGATGAAAATATTCTCGATTATATCGGAGATATAACCAAAGGCGATACTTTTTGGATTTATTAAGTAAAAAAACTCCCGAAAGGGAGTTTTTTTATACAGTAATATACCAAACATAATGTTTCAAATAATTGTTTTATAATAGAAAAATAAGTTTTTCAACACTTTTATAACGTTCATCGGGATTTACATTTGTGCATTTGCGAACAACTCTGCCTGCTTTGCCCTTGGCTATTGTCTCGCTGGGGTGTTTTCCTGTTATCATAACATTAAGTAGTATCCCCAAAGCGTAAATATCGGTGCGGGCATCACTTTCCCGTATGCCTAATTGCTCGGGTGAAGCGTAGCCTACAGTACCTATTATAACGGTATCTTTACTCGCGTTAGATATTTTTCGTGATGCGTTAAAGTCGATAAGCACAACCCGTCCGTTTTTGTCAATCATAACATTTTCGGGCTTTACATCGCGGTGAACAATTCCCTTTTTATGTAATACGCCCAAAGCGTTACATATAGAGAGTATAACAGGTTTCGCAGTTTTGTATGTAAATTTTTTGCATTCCATTGCTTGTGCTAAATTTATGCCGTAAATATATTCCTCTAAAACAATTTGACCATCATCAAGTGTAATTACATCATAAATAAGCGGTAAATTATCACAGCTTATGCTGCAAAGCTCTTGGTAAGCGGTAATACTTGACGGTAGAGAGCGGACCACCATATCTTTTTTAAAAGTATTATTTCTTACTCTGTAAACCTTACAATCGTTTTTATTGCTTAATACGGATACTAAAGAATATTCATTCAATAAGTTTTTAAAAAATTGTTCATTTGTCATAATATTTTGCCTAACTTTATCTTTCAATCTCATAATACCAAGTGGCATATACTAATTCGTCCCAATGACCCTCCCACTCAATTTTTTCCCTATCGGCTTCACTGCCCGGATAATAAACATAAACAACCGCGGTGGGTTTTCTTAATTCCTCAAAAGACATATTTTCGATAAAAGTTACTTTTTCAGGCAGTGTTATTTTACTAAGGTTAGCACAATCGTCAAACAATCCCATTTTTATAGTTTCCAGATTGTTTGGCAGAATTACACTGGTTAAATTTGGACAGCTGTAGAAAGCAAAATCACGAATAGTAACGATACTGTCAGGTAGGGTTAAGGTTTTAATATTACAACCGCTGAAAGCATAGACACCAATAAAATTTAATCCTTCAGAAAAGTTTACAACAGCAAGATTTTTGCAATTTGCAAAGGCGTACTCTTCAATAGTTTTTATGTTCTCAGGTATTGTTACAGATGTGATTTTTGTGTTTTCTGAAAAAGCGTATTGTAATATTTGTGTTACAGGGTACCCATCAATAGTATTAGGTATATTTATAGCACCGCTAAGGTTTTCGTTTCCTTTAACGATGTGAATTTCATTGTCTATAAGCGTATAAGTAAAAGGGGGAGCAGGAACTTGCGAAGAAGAGCTTGAGCTTGAATTTTCAGAAGAACTACTGCTTGAAATTACAGAATTTACGCTTGAGGCTTTAGAAGAACTACTATTTGATTTTTTAGAGCTTGAAATATTAGTCTTAGAGGAGGCTTTTACAGAAGAACTCTTACTGCTATTTGCCTTTTTGGGTTTTTTAGTAGTTGAGCTTTCGAAACTATCGGTATCGGTTATTTCGGAATTTGCGGCAGAAGAATTTGATACTAATGTGTGGCTTGTATTTGTATAAGAAGATACATTTTCATAAGTGCTTTGAGCTGTACTGACTGTCTTGGGCGGTGTATTGGGAGTTAAATTTTTCTCAACAATTAAAAGGACTATTGTTAAAATAGATATAAAGACCAAAGCGGCGGATAAGTGAAATATCCACCGTTTGTTATTTGTTGGGATTTGAACTTTTTCTTTTTCTTCAAGTGTTGCCATACAGTGAAGGCAAAAGCGCGCGTTTTCAGCAATTTCCGCCTTACAAAACGGACAGTTTTTCATATTTTACTACCCCAAGGTTTCCATATCGTAGTTAAAAAGCAATTCGTTAATTTCTACAACCGAAAGTTTTTTGCAAATACCGTAGGTTATAATACTGTCAAATGGGTGCTTTACATAAAGAGTAGGGTAGCCTGCGCATTTTAGCAAGGTTTGTACTTCATCGAGATTAAGCTTCATACCTATTGCAAGGCATAAAAGCTTTTTGCGGTCGGGCGTGCGTAGCCCTGAAAAAATCTGATAAGCATAAACCTCGGATAGTTCGCTGTTTTTTATAACCTGCGACTTTTTAAGTCCTTTTTCGGTTACAAGCCGATTTATAAGTTCTGATAAGGAATCATTTATCATATAATCGCGATTTTCATCATAAAAGGTTTTAAAATTATCGCAAAGCTCTAATTCTTCAACAATTTTTGTAGTGTCCTTACACAAATTCCCATCTCCCTAAAGCTTATGATATTAGTATACTATATTCGACAAAATTTTTCAACTATGCTCAAAGCATAAGACTTTATAATTTTTGGGATGTATAATATATGTGTAGAATTTTAAAATAAATCTTTTTCGTTAAAATGAGGAGGAAAAAATGATGAAAAAATGGTTTTTATACGTACTTGCGGGAGCACTTGTGTTAATTATTGCATCGACGGTTTTTATTAATAATATTGTAATGGCAGGAAGGTATAATGATGCAGTTAAATTATTGGAAAATGGTAATTTTGTGGCGGCTGAAAACGCATTTTCAATTTCAAAAGAATATAAAGATAGTGTTGAAAAATCGAATATTTGCAAGTATTATATGGCAATGGATTTAGTTAATAAAAATGAATATTTAGAGGCAATGGATATATTCGAAGAATTGGGTGAGTATAAAGATTCATTAAATAAAATCCATGAAATTTTTCTAGTTTTAACAAAACAATACATAAATAAAGAATTATCAGCAAATGAATATAAAAAAGTTTTAAATAGGTTTGAACGAGTATATGATTTGAACTTAGCTGAAAAAGACAAAGAAGCATATTATCTGTTAGGATATGACTATTTTCAAAAGAAAGAATATGATGAAGCTGATGACTTATTGGCAAATATACGTAGTTTTGAAGATGCGGAACTATTGTATAATGAATCTAGATACCAAATAGCAATTATTGAAGCAAATAATAATAACCTTGATAATGCCTTAAGTGTTTTTGAATTGTTAGGAACAGATGATTACAGATATAGTACTAGTCATGCCAAAAGAATAAGAGAAGAAATTTTGTGTAC
>JAZSCF010000102.1:0-11568 GCA_045602785.1 Acutalibacteraceae bacterium | reverse complement strand
TAATCTTCGCAGAAGCCCATTTTAGCCATTGCAGCCTTTACGGGAATGGGGTTAACTTCGCTAAACAAAGCATCAATAAGCGGTAAAAAGTCAAGCTGCCTTTGAGCGGCTTTATGTATATCGCCTGCAAAATAAGCTTCGCACATTTCAACTGCTTCATTAGGTAAAAGGTTGGAAAGCACAGATATACAACCCTTACCGCCTAAGGATAAAATAGGTAGAGTTTGGTCGTCGTTACCTGAATAAATATCAATTTTATCACCGCATAGGTGAGCAGTTTTTGCAATTTCGGAAATATTGCCGCTTGCCGCTTTAAGACCAACTATATTAGGATGCTCTGCAAGTACTGCTACAGTTTCAGGCTTGATTGAAACACCGGTTCGGGATGGTACATCATAAAGAATAACCGGTACTGTGGATGCATCAGCAATAGCGGTAAACATCTTAATAAGACCTTTTTGGGTCGCTTTATTGTAGTAAGGGGTTACAACCAAAACTGCATCCGCACCCGATTCACACGCGCAACGGGTTAAATCAAGCGCGTAGTTAGTATCGTTAGAGCCGGTACCTGCAATAACAGGCACTCTTCCGTTTACATATTTTACTGCAAAGTCAATAGCATCGCGGTGTTCGTCATCACTAAAGGTTGAAGCTTCACCGGTAGTGCCTGCAACAACAAGCGCATTAATGCCTTGCTCAATCTGCCAATCAATAAGGCGTGCAAAGGCATCGTAATCGATACCGTTTTCGGTAATAGGGGTGATAAGGGCGGTAGCCATACCCTCAAAAACTGTCTTTTTCATACTTTCTTCCTCCAAAATTTATGCAATAAAAAATAGCCGATTGCTCGACTACCAAACATTAGAAAATATCTATAGGGATTTTCCTATTGTTGATAGCACTCCGCAAATGCGACAGTAAGCCGAATATTATTCCGTCTTACCAGAGTAGCGCCTGCCGGCAACTCTCTTCGGCGGTTGTTCCTTTCATATTTGGCATCTCACTGCCGTGATTTGCATCCAAACATTACTGATAACAGACCGCGCCTCTATCTTACCAATATACTTTAGCACACTATAATATGTTTGTCAAGTACTTTAATTTACAAAAGTATATAAATTAAGTAAAAAAATTTTAAAAAAAGGTAGATTTTATTTATTGTTTGTGTTAAAATGTAATGTAATCTTAATTTTAGATAAGAGGGATGTTAATGGAAAGAAAAGTTGGTACTGTATCAAGGGGCATTCGTTGCCCTATCATCCGCCAGGGAGATGATTTAGTAAAGATTGTAACCGACAGTGTTATTGAAGCGGCAGAAAGTGAAAATTTTGCGCTTCGCGATCGCGATGTTGTAGCTCTTACAGAGTCTATTGTTGCTCGCGCACAGGGTAACTACGCTACAATTGATGCCATTGCTAAAGATGTTAAAGCGAAATTTGGCGATAATACTGTAGGTGTAATTTTCCCGATTTTATCTCGTAACCGTTTTGCAATTTGCTTAAAGGGTATTGCAAAGGGTGCTAAGAAGATCGTTTTAATGCTTGCGTATCCATCTGATGAAGTTGGTAACGAATTGGCAGATTGGGATAAACTAGATGCCGCAGGCATCAATCCTTATGCGGATGTTTTATCGTTAGAACGCTATCGTGAGGTTTTCGGTGTACATCCTCTTAAATTTACTGGTGTTGACTATGTTCAGTATTACAAAGACCTTATTGAAGAATGCGGTGCAGAGGTAGAAATTATTTTTGCTAACCAAGCAAAAGCTATTTTAGATTATACCGATTGCGTTTTAGCTTGCGATATTCATACTCGCGTCCGCACAAAGCGTCTTTTAAAGGAAGGCGGCGCTAAAATAGTTTACGGTCTTGATGAAATTTTGACCGAGAGTATTGACGGCAGCGGCTTTAATGAAAAGTTTGGTCTTTTAGGCTCTAACAAAGCTACTGAAGAAACTGTTAAGCTTTTCCCGAAAGAATGTAATGATTTAGTTTTAGATATTCAAAAGTGCTTCTTGGACAGAACAGGTAAGCATATTGAAGTAATGGTTTACGGCGACGGTGCTTTCAAAGACCCACAGGGTAAGATTTGGGAGCTTGCAGACCCGTGCGTTTCTCCTGCTTTTACCGATGGTCTTGTAGGTACTCCTAACGAATTAAAGCTTAAATATTTAGCAGATAATGATTTTAAGGATTTATCGGGCGAGCAGCTTAAAGAAGCTATCTCCAAAAAGATTAAGGAGAAGGAAGGCAGCCTTGTTGGTAATATGGCAGCTCAGGGTACAACCCCTCGTCAGTTGACCGACCTTATTGGTTCACTTTGTGACCTTACAAGCGGTTCGGGTGACAAGGGTACACCGGTAATACTCATTCAGGGTTATTTTGATAACTACACTAACTAAGGAGAAATTTTATGAGCAGTAATGTACGTCCTGAAAATATGGAAAGAATAACCACTAAGGCTTTAGCAGATGCTTTTATTGAAGAACAAGTTGCTGAAATTCGCGCTCAGGTAGGCGACAAAAAGGTTTTGCTCGCACTTTCGGGCGGTGTGGATTCTTCGGTTGTGGCAGCTTTGCTTATTAAGGCTATCGGCAAACAGCTTGTGTGTGTTCACGTAAACCACGGTCTTATGCGTAAAGATGAATCTGAAAATGTTATTAAAATTTTCAAAGGCGAGCTTGATGCTAACCTTATATATGTAGATGCTACCGACCGCTTCTTAGATTTATTAGTAGGAGTTTCAGACCCTGAAAAGAAGAGAAAGATTATTGGTAAAGAGTTTATAGAGGTTTTTGCTGATGAAGCAAGAAAGCTCCAAGGCGTTGCCTATTTAGCACAGGGTACTATTTACCCCGATATTCTTGAAAGTGTTAAACAAGCTGAAGGCAAAAAGGCTGTTAAATCTCACCACAATGTAGGCGGTTTGCCTGAAGATTTACAGTTTGAGCGTGTAGTACCTATTAAGCTTTTATTTAAGGATGAAGTTCGTGTAGTTGGTGAAGCATTAGGTCTTCCGCATGGTATGGTATATCGTCAACCCTTCCCGGGTCCCGGTCTTGGTGTTCGTTGCTTGGGCGCCATTACCCGCGACAGACTTCACGCTTTAAGAGAAGCAGATGCTATCTTGCGTGATGAATTCGATAAAACGGGTCTTGCTGAAAAGGTTTGGCAGTATTTTGTAGTTATTCCCGATATTAAGAGTGTTGGCGTTAAGGATGAGAGCCGCTACGAAGGTTGGCCGGCAATTATCCGCGCTGTAAATACTACTGATGCAATGTCAGCTACAATTGAAGAGATTCCTTATTCTATTCTTCATAAAATAACCGACCGCATCACAAACGAGGTTGACGGCATTAATCGAGTATTACTCGACTTAACACCAAAGCCCGTTGGCACAATAGAGTGGGAATAAACACTTCACGCGTCCTGTGGACGATGAAGTGAAGTGTTTATTAGCGCCGTGGTCGACAAGTGCGCCGCGTTGGGGTGTGCGCAATGTCGGGTACCACAAGAGGGTACATTAAGGAGCGAAGCGAAACGCGTCCTGTGGACGATGAAGTTAAATTATTAATAAACCCCGTATTTATACGGGGTTTTGTGATTTTAAAAGTGGAAATACTTGTTATACTATTGGATGAGTGTTTCACTTAGTGGGGGGTTATTATGGATTATAACAAGGTTTTAGAGCTTGTTAAATCGACAAGAAATATTATTTTTAATCGTGACAGCTTTGATGTAAATTTAAAAGGCAAGCTTGATTTTGTTACTAATATTGATATTGCGGTTAGCAATTATTTAAAGGCGGAGCTTAAAAATTTAGCGCCTGATGTTGAATTTTTTTGCGAAGAAGAAAAAGGTACATTAAAAAATAACTGTTGGATATTAGACCCTATAGACGGCACTACAAACCTTGTTTATGATTATAGAATGAGTGCGGTGTCACTTGCTTACTATAAAAACGGCGAAATTTTGTTTGGCGTAGTTTATAATCCTTTTACGGATGAAATTTTTTCGGCAATAAAGGGCGAAGGTGCCTGGTATAACGAAACCACCAAAATTACGGTAAGCAATAGGGATATGAAGGATGCGCTTATTGAGTTTGGTATAAACTGCGCCCATAAAGAAAAAGCGGATAAAAACTTTAAAATAGCAAAAGCTGTATTTGAAAATTGCGTTGATATAAGAAGAGTTTCTTGCGCTGCGCTTGATTTATGCTATATATCTATTGGTAGAATAGACGGCTATTTTGAAGGTGTACTCAAACCTTGGGATATTGCCGCAGGTTCGCTAATACTTGCTGAAGCTGGCGGTATTATAACCAATTATAGCGGAAATACAGTTGATTTTAAGGTGCCTACTTCGGTAATTGCAGGCAATCTAAAGGTGCACAAAAAGCTTGTAGAAATAGTAAATAGGTACTAAATTGGTTTTGGGTCTAAATTCGATAGAATGTGACTTAAAAATTCAAAATAAATCTTTTTCGGCGCTGTAAAAGGTATTGTTTTTTCATTTCATTTATGATATCATTATCACAATGTACCTTGGGTGCCGAATATCAAAATATTTTTAAGGAGATTTTTTATGAAAAAGATTATTAGAAAAAAAGAATACGATACCGATAATGCGGTATTGGTAAAAAAATTCGCCGTAGGCAATTTTGGTGATAAAGATGGCTACGAAGAATCCTTATACCAAACCCACGACGGTTTTTATTTTCTTTATCAGAATGGTGGCGAAGCTTCAATTTACACTAAAGAAAATATTAAAAGTATTTCAAAAGAAAAAGCTGAAGAATGGTTGGAAAATCATCCATAAAAAACACGGCAGTAACGATTTGTTACTGCCATTAATTTTTTATCTTTCTTCTCTAAAGTAGGATAAGCCTAAGCTTTCAGGGGGTTGATGCTCTCTCTTTTTACGCATACTTGTAATGATAAGAACTACAATTGTTACAATGTAGGGGAGCATTTTGAAAAGCTCTTGAGTTTCGGTACCAAGACCTTGAATGTAGTTGTTTGCATTGCAAAGTGCACCGAAAACAAACGAACCGAGAATAGCAATTGATGGCTTCCACAAAGCGAAGATAACAAGTGCTATAGCCATCCAACCGCGGTCACCGAAAGCGTTGTTAGACCAAACACCACTAGCATAGGCCATAACATATTGTAGACCGCCAAGACCTGCAATAGCGCTACCGATACAGGTTGCAACATATTTATATCTTGTTACATTTATACCTGCGGCATCGGCAGTGGCAGGGTTTTCACCAACGGCGCGAAGGTTAAGACCAACGCGAGTACGATTTAGTATAAACGAAGTTACAATCGCAATTATAATAGCCAGATAGGTCAAGAAATCGTGCGAAAGGAATAACTCGCCAAACCAACCCAAATCATCTGCAAAAGGAAGCTTTGCAGAGAAGAACGCGCTTGTTTTAGTAAGTGCGATAGAGGGAAGCTCGCTCTTAGTGATATTTATAAGAGAAGCACCAAGGAAGTTACCAAGACCAATACCAAGTGTTGTAAGGGCAAGACCTGTTACGTTTTGGTTAGCGTGAAGGGTAACTGTCAAGAAGCTGTAAACAAGACCCATAAGGGCTGCACCGATTATAGCACAAATTAGCGGAATAATTACTGCTAAAAACGGGTTCATATTAGCGGCATCATTACCGCAGGAGTTTTCATAAAGGAATGAACCAACTACACCGCTTATGGCACCAACATACATAATACCGGGAATACCAAGGTTAAGATGACCTGACTTTTCGGTAACAATTTCACCTGTAGAGCCGTAAAGTAGGGGCACACCTAGGAGAATTGCGCGACAAATAAATTGGATAATCATACGCTTGCCTCCTTCTTGTGCTTAAATTTAATTGAATAGTGAATAAAGAATTCGCAACCTACGAGCATAAGAATTACAATACCAACCATAATTTCCGAGAAGGATGAATTAAGAAGTGCGGTATCGGCAACCTTAGCAACACCTAAGCGAAGGAATACTACGATAGCAGTCATAATTACCATAATAAATGGATTAAACTGACCAAGCCAAGACATTAAAATTGCAGTAAAGCCTTGTCCGCCAACGCTGTTTATGTTAATGCTGTGGTCCTTACCTGCAACAAGTAGCATACCTGTAACACCGCATAAAGCACCCGAAATTACCATAGTGCGAATAATAACCTTTTTAACATTTATACCTATGTATCTGGCGGTATTTTGGCTTTCGCCCACAACCGAGATTTCATAGCCTTGCTTACTGTAGCGAAGGTAAATATACATTACAATAGTGATAACTGTAACTATAATTATATTTACAAAGTATTCGTTACCCATAACGGTTGGGAAGTTACCTGCAGATACAGGGTTAATAACATTTGATCCGCCACCCTTTATGTATACATAGTAAGCAATAATCTGGGTTGCGATATAGTTCATCATAAGGGTGAATAAGGTTTCGTTAGTATTAAACCAAGCCTTGAATATTGCGGGAATAACGCCCCAAACTGCACCTGCTAAGATACTTGTTAGCGCTATTACTAAAATAAGCACAGGGTAGGAAAGGGTATCGCCCAATTCAATCATACAAATAATTGAAGCAAGACCGCCCATAAGTGCCTGACCTTCAGCACCGCAGTTCCAAAACTTCATTTTAAAAGCAGGGGTTAATGCTAATGCAAGGCAAAGCAATATGGCAATTTCCTGAAGGTATTTCCAAAGCATTGTGGTGTTGCCTTCAAAAAGGCGACCAAAAACACCTGCAAACATTATTTCAAATGCAGAGCCAAAGCCTTGACCTGTAACTATAACGCAAAGAAGACCAACAAGAATGAAGGAAATAACGATTGTCGCTATTCTAATAAGCCACGCTTTGCCTGTGGGCATATCATCGCGCTTTACAACGTGGAAAAGCGGCTCGCGAGTGGTTTTTGCTGTATCTTTAGCCATTGTTATCCTCCTCCTTTTTGGATTTTGTCATGAGAAGACCAATTTCTTCCTTAGTGGTTGTTCTACCATCGACAACGCCTGTAACTCTACCAGATCCGATAACTAAAATACGGTCACAAAGCTCTGTCAAAACGTCAAGGTCTTCGCCAACGAATATAACGGCAACGCCCTTGGCTTTTTGCTCGTTAAGAAGATTGTAAATTAAGTAAGATGAGTTAATATCAAGACCGCGTACAGGGTATGCCGCCATAAGTACAGTCGGGGAAGCGGCGATTTCGCGACCTACAAGTACTTTTTGTACATTGCCGCCTGAAAGACGTCTAACAGGGGTGGTAGCGCCAGGTGTTACAACACCTAAATCTTCAATAATATGCTGTGCTAAATCCTTTGGAGTCTTTCTTTCAAGGAACATTGATTTACCCTTGCGGTAGCTACGAAGCATCATATTATCAATAATATCCATATTACCTACAAGACCCATACCAAGACGGTCTTCAGGAACGAAGGAAAGGCGTACACCAAGCTCGCGTATTTGCATAGGTGTTTTGTTGCGTAGGTTCTCACTCTCACCTGTTTTTGGATTGTTATAAGTGATTTCACCCTGCTGTACCTGTTGAAGACCTGCAATGGCTTCAAGCAATTCGCGCTGACCCGAGCCTGCAATACCTGCAATACCTAAAATTTCACCCGAGCGTGCAGTAAAGGAGACATTATCAAGCACCTTAACGCCCTCACGGTTAATGCAATCAAGACCTTCGATAATAAGTCGGTCTTCTACGTTTTCGGGCTCACTGCGTTCAATATTAAGAGAGAATTTCTTACCTACCATCATTTCGGTAAGTTCAGATTCATTGGTCTCTCTTGTCTCGACTGTGCCCACATATTCACCCTTGCGGAGAACGGATACACGGTCAGAAAGGGATAAAACCTCGTGAAGTTTGTGGGTGATAATGATAATACACTTACCGTCATCGCGCATACGGCGTAAAACCGCGAAAAGTTTTTCAGTTTCTTGCGGAGTAAGAACGGCAGTAGGCTCGTCCAAGATAAGAATATCAGCACCGCGGTAAAGCACCTTTATAATTTCAACAGTTTGCTTTTCAGAAACCGACATAGTGTAGATTTTCTTATTAGGGTCAAGCTCGAAACCGTATTGCTCGCTTATTTGTTTAATCTTTTGGGTGGAAGCTTTAAGGTTATATTTACCTTCGTCAAGCCCCAACACAATATTTTCAGCTGCAGTAAAAACATCAACCAGTTTAAAGTGTTGATGAATCATACCTATTTTGTAAGCAAAAGCATCCTTAGGTGAAGTAATAAGGGCTTCTTTTTCATCAATAAAGATTTGACCTTCGTCAGGGAAGTAAATACCCGAAATCATATTCATAAGGGTAGTTTTACCGCTGCCGTTTTCACCTAAAATGGAAAGAATCTCACCACGGTATGCAGTAAGATTGACATCCTTGTTGGCAATTACTTTGCCAAACACTTTGGTTATGTTTTTTAATTGGATAGCAGGTTGTTTAGCCACATTAAACCTCCGTTCAAATAATTCTCAAGAAATTGTTAAAAATTATTATAGCAATTTCTTCAAAATTAGTTTAAGGCGAGGGGCTGCCTCGCCTTAAACTTAAAAATAAATATTAGCCGTAATTTCTGTCAAGAAGTTTAATACCGTCGATTTCTAAATCGAAGTAAGGTGCAGAACGATGCTTAGATTCGTAGAATATGCCACCTTCAATAACTTCGGTATCCTTTTCAAACTTAGCATCGGTATCAACGTCAGCTTTGTAAGAATCAAGCTTCTTGCCGCCTACTGTAAAGTTAGCGGTATCGAATACCTTAATAGAACCGTCAAGTAATTTAGCCTTAACTTCTTCAAGCTTCTTAGCGGTATCTTTAGCAGCTGCCTTTTCGTTTACATCTGTAAGAACAACAGAACCGGTTTCAATAGTGCCTGTCCAGTCAGCAGCGATTTGTTCGCCTTTTTCAACACATTTGATCATATACTTGAAGTAAGGAGTCCAGTCGATTCTGGAAGAAACGATGAAGGTGTTGGGGCAAGCAGCAACGGTAGAACCGTTGTATGATACGTTAGGTACACCTGCGGTTTCACAAGCGGTAGGTGCGCCCATTGAGTCAGCGTGCTGGCTGATAAGAACACAACCGCCAGAGATAAGAGCCTGAGCAGCTTCTTTTTCCTTCTGTTCGTCATACCAAGAACCTGTGAATTTAACATCCATAGTAACGGTAGGGCAAACAGACTTAGCGCCAAGGTAGAAAGAAGTGTAACCTGACATAACTTCAGCAAATGTGAATGCGCCTACATAGCCCATTTTAGCCTTGTCAGCTGTGATTTTGCCTGCATCGATCATTTCGTTAAGCTTTAAGCCTGCGGCAACACCTGCAAGGTAACGGCCTTCATAGATAGAAGCAAATGCATTGTGGAAGTTCTTAACGCCTGCAGTATGAGCCTGAGTACCTGTTGCATGGCAGAACTGTACATCGGGGTACTTCTTAGCAGCGTCAATAAGGAAAGACTCGTGACCGAAGCTATCTGCGAAGATGATGTCACAACCGTCAACTTCAACAAGTTCAACAGCAGCATCATAGCAGTCCTTAGATTCAGGGATCTGGGTCTTTTGAGCGTACTCTACGCCCATTTCTTCACAAGCAGCCTTAGCAGCGTCCATGAAGTTTTTGTCGTAGGTGGATTGTTCGTCGTGAAGGAAGATAAAGCCAACCTTCAAGTCAGAACCTTCTTGTTTCTCTCCGCCGCAAGCAGCAAAGCTAAAGAGCATTGCAACTACGAGGAGAATTGCGAGAATTTTTTTCATTTTGAATTCCTCCTTAAATTTTTATGTAAATAAAATTACATCTTACCTAAAGGTTAGCGTAGTATCGGTCATCTCATCAACAATTGCGAGCGATTCTACGCGAATACCTTGTGCTCTCAAAGCGTCGCCGCCGCCCTGAAAGCCTTTTTCAATAACACAGCAGCAACCTACTGTCTCGGCGTTTGCTTGATTGATAATATCAATAAGACCGATAAGCGCCTTGCCGTGTGCAAGAAAATCATCTATAACAAGTACCTTTTCACCTTTATTTAAAAATTCTTTACTTACAACAACAGTGTAATCGGTGCCGTGGGTAAAGGAATGAACAACGGTTTTATAAAGATCTGCTGATAGGTTTTTACTTTGGTGCTTTTTAGCAAAAACAACGGGAATGTGCATTTGGCTTGCGGCTGCCACCGCAATAGCTATACCCGAGGTTTCTATTGTTAGGATTTTATCGATTTCTTCACCTTCAAAAATACTGGCAATTTCCTTACCGATTTCCATTAAAAAATCAACGTCGAGGCGATGATTCAAAAAGGAGTTCACTTTCAAAATATTACCGGGAAGAACGGTGCCTTCCTTTAAAATTTTTTCCTCCAAAGCTTTCATATCATAACCTCGACACTTATTAATAAAATTATATTATCATTTTACAACATTTGTTTTAGAATGTCAACAAAATATGACATTCAATATAGCTAAATATTTTTAATTTTTTTGTGATAAAAAACGAGCAGAATGCATTTTTGCATTCTGCTGTAAAAAATTATTTTGTTATACAATCGGCAACGTAAATACCCATAGCGCCCGATTGTGAAAGACCGCGGCAGATACCGCTACCGTCACCAATTATGAATACGTTGTCGATAAGCTCAAACTTATTGTTCATAAAGTGGGGACGAATAGAGTAATATTTGCTTTCGCAGCCGTAAAGCAGAGTATCGTCGTTAGCGGTACCCGGAGCTACTTTATCGAGTGCGTAAATAGTTTCAATAATATTGGTAAGTATTCTATGCGGGAGCACAAGCGAAATATCACCTGCGGTAGCCTTTAATGTAGGTTCAACGGTATTTTGTCCTAAACGATGGTCGTTGGTACGTCTGCCCCTTATTAAATCACCGAAACGCTGAACGATAACACTGCCTTTACCAATCATATTAGCAAGTCGAGAAATGCTTTCAGCATATTCGGTAGGTTGGTTAAAGGGCTCGGTAAATCGAATTGATGAAAGAATTGCAAAGTTACAGTTATCGGTACGCTTTTCATCCTCTGCATAAGAGTGACCGTTTGCGGTAATGATACCGTGGTTATTTTCGGCTGATACAAGACCGCCCTTATTAAAGCAGAACATACGGCAGCGATCTTCAAAGGTTTTGGTTTTGTAAAGGATTTTAGGCTCGTAAATCTTGTCGGAAAATTCTTTCCAAATAACGTCCTTCATTTCAACGCGAACACCGATGTCAATATGGTTGGAACTCATTTTAATACCGAAGCTGCGGCAAAAATCTGCCACAAAGTTTGCACCGCTTCTACCTGTTGCGATAATTATTTTATCGGCGCAAAGACTTTCTCCGTTTGCAAAGTTAAGGGTATAGCCATCTGCCTTTTCAACATTAACGCAGTCGTAACGGCTAAGCATTGTAACGCCAATCTCTTTTAAAGCGGCAATAAGGTTTTGCATTGTGATAAAGTTTTTATCGGTACCTAAGTGCTTAACATTCATATCAAGCAAACGAAGATTGTTTTGTAGACATTTAAGCTTAAGGTCTTCGTTAG
>JAZSCF010000101.1:0-19433 GCA_045602785.1 Acutalibacteraceae bacterium | reverse complement strand
ATGGCTACGATCCGACTTCATCAACAAATGGAGTCAAGAAACTGCGGCAACCCATACATGTATAGCAGTGACCTTCACCATTTTTATCAATCTTATTTTGAAGCATAACCTTTTCAGAAATATAGTCAGGCACCATTCTCTTAGCGGTACATTTTGCCGCTAATTTGGTTAAGTACCAATATTTACTGTCTTCGCGGATGTTATCTTCTTCCAAAACATAGATAAGCTTCGGGAAAGCAGGTGTTACCCAAACACCCTTTTCGTTTTTAACACCCTGATAGCGTTGTCTTAAAACTTCTTCAATTATAAGGGCTAAGTCTTGCTTTTCGCGGTCGTTTTTAGCTTCGTTCAAGTACATAAATACAGTAACAAAAGGAGCCTGACCGTTAGTAGTCATAAGGGTTACTACCTGGTACTGAATCATTTGTACGCCCTTGCGAACTTCATCAAGCAAACGCTTTTCGGTAATATCGCGAAGCTTTTCTTCAGGTAGATTTACCCCTGCGTTTGTGGTTTCTTCCACAACTTCCTTATAAATCTTTTGACGGCTTATATCAACAAAGGGTGCTAAATGGGTAAGGCTGATACTTTGACCGCCATACTGGCAGGAAGCAACCTGAGCGATAATTTGGGTAGCAATATTACAAGCTGTAGAAAAGCTATGTGGTGTTTCAATTAAAGTACCGCTGATAACAGTACCGTTTTGAAGCATATCTTCAAGGTTTACAAGGTCGCAGTTATGCATATGCTGAGCAAAGTAGTCAGCATCGTGGAAGTGGATAAGACCGCGGTCGTGTGCATCAACAATTTCAGGACTTAAAAGAATACGCTTTGTAATGTCCTTACTAACTTCACCTGCCATATAGTCACGCTGAACGCTGTTTACAGTAGGATTTTTGTTACTGTTTTCTTGCTTAACTTCTTCGTTATTACATTCAATAAGGCTTAGAATTTGTTCATCAGTAGTGTTAGACTTACGAACAAGCGCACGGTTATAACGATATGTAATATAGCGTCTTGCTACATCAAATGCGCGTTGATTCATGATTTGGTCTTCTACCATATCTTGAATTTCTTCCACGCTTAAAGAACGGTTCATATTAGCTGCTGCGCTCTCTACATCTTCTGCTATTCTTTTGATTTGAATTGCGCTCATTCTCTCACTTGGAACAACGCTTTCATTCGCCTTTGTAACCGCTATAACAATTTTTTCGGGGTCGAAGGTTACTTCTGCGCCGCTTCGTTTAATAATTTTCATAATATTCCCTCACAAATTAAGTATTTTCCTTGATTTTGTAATTTCCCTAAAACACAATATCTTGTATTAGCAAAGATTATTATACCACAAATAATTGAAATAGCAATAGTTTTTTATAATTTTTTAAAAAATTATTTCTGAAAGCCTTTTCCGTGTATTTCACCCGCTTCTGCAACCACTATAAAAGCCTTATTATCGTGCGCTTTTACGCTTTTATATACGGTGTGTACTTCATTACGCCTTACAGTACACATTATCATTTGCTTTTTTTCTTGCTTATAGCCCCCCGTTACATCTAAAATAGTCACTCCGCGGTTGATTACGTGTAAAATGTCATACACTATATCTTGTATATGGTCACTTATTATATAAACTATCTTTCCCTTGTCGGCGCCGTATAGCATTAAGTCCATTATTTTAGAAGAAGCATAAAGTGTAACTATAGAATAAAGCGCACTTTGGGCGTTTTTATAAACCACCGCGGACAAGGCTATAATCACCGCATCAATAAGCAGCATTAACTTACCTACACTAAAATACGGAAAACGCTCATTTATAAGCTTAGCTATAACATCTACTCCACCCGTTGTACTACCACGAAGCATTATTATACTAATGCCAAGCCCCATAAGACTACCGCCAAAAACCGAAGCTAAAATCAAGTCAATTTTAAGTGTAGGAATAAAAAGCTCGAAAATATCAATTATCACCGAAACACAAGCAGTAGCCACCGCAGTTTTTAAAATAAACACTTTTCCAAACTTAAAAAAGCCAATAATTAAGATTGGAATGTTTATAACAAACACCATTAAACCTACAGGTAGCGAAAATAGATAGTTTAGCAAAATTGCAATACCCGTAACACCACCGGGCGAAATTTCGTTAGGTGATAAAAATGTAAGTACCGCAACCGAATACACCGCACTACCAAATATAAATAAAAGAAAATCACAAAAAAATGCTTTTATTTTCAAAAATACCACCCCAAAAAATTAAATGAATACACTTTATATTAGTGTATCCATTTCAGGTATGTTTATTTGATTTTAAAAGTTGTATGCTTTAGCTTTTGTAATTTTGCCATCTGTTTTCACTAGAACAGGCTCGCCGACTTTAATTTGTTCAAAGCACCGTGAAACCGAAACTTTACCATCACATAAAAAAATCTCAGCAACAGTTACATCTACATACATTTTTATATTCAGGCTATCGCCGTAATCAAAATCAAATTCAATATCATTGAACTTAAAGTGATTATTTTTAATCTGAAGGTTAAAGCTACCTTGTACGCATATCTCTATACCTTCATTTTGTTTTAACTGTGCGGTTATATCCAGTTCAAACGAACGTCCCAAATCGGTTGCGCCTTGTAATGTTACTTCTTCTTTTCGTAGATTATTTAATGCAGAGTGCGGCTTCATTATAAGATTGTTTTGCTCATCTAAATCAAGCATTCTGGGATATGAAACACATCCATTCCAATCCATAGTATCTATAAATCCCGAAATCCAACCTATTATATATGTATTGTCATATTCGCCCTTAAAGGTAGAAGTAGCGTAAAATCCACGTGAAATATCGTACAGCTTACAGCCTTGACTTACATATCCGTAACTAAGAGTACCTTGCTTTTCAACATTAAATTTATAAGTGTTTATATCAAAGCTGCCAACAAAATATTGCGGGTTATCAAACGGCGAATAAATAAGCACCCATTCATCCTTTATTTTAACAAAATTTATACACTCGCCCGTTTGCTCTAAAAAAACACCCCTATACTCCCATTTAAGTAGGGTATCATCAACCGCCTCATAAATAGGTATCATATCCTGTTTATCATCAACGTGGGTACATTTAGATATTATCATAAAGGTTCTGCCGTTTTCGTTAAACAGTACTACATCGCTCCAGGTCGGAAGAAAAACAGGACCACCATGATTATCCATTGTAAGAACGGCATCGCCATCGTTTATCCTTTCCCACAACAGCATATCATCACTGCCGCGCACCGCAACATGCTCACGATTTTTCTTGGGGTCTACAAAACAACGAGTGTAAAACATAAGCGGCTCATCTTGCTTATCCATTACAATAAAACCGTCATTTAAATTCAGTTCCCCACGCTTTTCTTCTTCGGGCACAAGTGCAAACGGTAGCTCTTGCCAGTTTATCATATCCTTCGACACCAAGTGGGCTACCGCTCCCGCCATACGACGTGGGTCATTATCATAATTGGTGTCATAAAAAAGGTGGTATCTCTTATCTTTATAAATTCCGCCCCAAACATCTAAAAGCAAACCACTTGGACTAGAAAAATGACATTTAGGCTTAGCGGTATCATTTTCAATTTTTTCTTCAAACTGTTTTCTGATATTCATAGCATTCAGTATCTGTTGAGATATCTTAGTTTGCAAAAAAATCATCTCCAAAATGCTTTTTAATAAGTATAAAATATAGTAATCCCCTTTGTCAACAACAAATAAAAAACAGTCTCACTTTTGGGCGAGACTGTCATTTGCAGTTTTCCATATTATATCAAATAACTCTTTTGCTCGGTCATCTTCTCCGTTTAAATAAAGAAAACCAAAAAGCGTTTCAAGGCCTGTGGCAGTATGATATTCGCCGCCCGTAGAGTTTTTGGGGGTATTGCCCGTATGAAAGTTTCTACCGCGTTTAAAAACCGAAAGCTCTTTTTCAGTAAGAAGCGGTTCAATAAGCGAAAACGCCTTTGCCTGAGCGGTAGCATTAACCAATTTTACAGAAGCCTTATGAAGCTCTCCAGAAGGGCGATTCACATTAGCTAAATATGTTCTTACATAAAGCCCATAAACCGCATCGCCCACAAAAGCCAAAACCGACGGGCTTAATAAATTAGGATTATCCATATTTAAATTCCAATTCCTCCAAACAACTTAGAGTAAATCAATTTTTAAACTTCAGTTTGAAAGAAAATTGTTCACAGTGCCGCTTAAAGCGAGCGGTGCTGTACTTCTTTGTACCGCCCCGAGCAAAAACGGTGCTGTGGGCAATTTTACTCAAACTTTAATTGACAAAATCAAATTCTATGTCAAGAATATTTACCGTATCGCCTTCGCCAATACCCGCCTTTAAGAGCGCATCAATAATACCGCATTCGCGGATAACACGCTCGAAATACTGCAGCGACTCGTAGTCATCGGGGTCAACATTATTCATAACTTCCATTAACCAGTCGCAGTCTTCAACATAGTAAACACCGTTTGCTTCGCGAATACTAAACTTGCGCAAATTCTTGGGCGCAAAGTCCACAGGCTTAGGCTCTGCTTCAAACTTCTTTATAGGCGGTAATTTAGCCAACTGGGCCGCAACATAATCTACAAGTTCTTTTGTGCCTTCGGCAATAGCAGCCATAATGGGAAAGAATTTATAGCCCTTATCTTCAAAATGCGCTTTAATTCTTTCGATTTCATCTTCTTCAATAAGGTCGCACTTATTACCTACCACAATTTGCGGGCGGTCCTTTAACTCATCACTAAACACTGCAAGCTCTTTATTTATTTTATGGAAATCGTCTATAGGGTCTCTGCCCTCGCTACCCGAAATATCCAAAACGTGTAATAACATTCGGCAACGCTCAACATGGCGTAAAAACTCGTGACCAAGACCCACGCCTTCGCCCGCGCCTTCAATAAGACCGGGGATATCCGCCATAACAAACGAACTACCTTCACCCATACTTACAACACCTAAAACAGGAGTAAGTGTAGTAAAATGGTAGTTAGCGATTTCAGGCTTAGCATGCGACACAACAGATAATAAGGTGGATTTACCAACATTAGGAAAGCCTATAAGACCCACATCAGCTAAAAGCTTTAGTTCAAGCGTTACATCAAGCTCTTCACCAAGCTCACCGCTTTTTGCAAAACGGGGAATTTGTCTTGTTGAAGTAGCAAAATGCTGGTTACCCCAACCGCCGTTACCGCCTTTAGCAATAACAACCGATTCACCATCCGAAATATCGGCTATAATTCTGCCTGTTTCAGAATCCTTTACAACAGTACCCACCGGCACGCTTATAACCAAGTTTTGAGCGCTTTTACCTGTACAGCGTGAAGTTCCGCCGTTATCCCCCGGGAGTGCTGCATATTTACGCTTATAGCGAAAATCCGCCAAAGTGGAAAGGTTACTGTCGGCTTTAAAAACAATATCGCCGCCCTTGCCGCCGTCACCACCGTCAGGTCCGCCTGCCGCTACATATTTTTCTCTATGAAAGGAAACGGCACCATCGCCGCCCTTACCTGCTTTTAAATGTATTTTTGCAATATCTACAAACATTATAATTTCCTTTAAATATCTTCAATTTCACCGTCAAACTCTTCATCAAAAGAAACTGAACTGGCTAAAAATTCTTCCAAAAGCTCGCGTGCTTTATCAAAATCAGTTTTATCAACATAAATTTCTTCCGCCGAGAAACCTCCGCCAAAGACCACTTTCATAGCGTCCTCGCTATCGGAATAAGGTATTTTATTATCGGTTAGTACGTCCTTAAAAATTTCTGCCGAAACTAAATCCTCAAAAGTAGTAAGTAATACCGGCTCGATTTTCTCCTCTTCTTTTGTAACTTCTGCTACAACTTTGCCATCGCCCGATATATCGGCGCCACAAATTGGGCAAAGCTCTGCATTATCATCACAAAGTTGATTACAAACATGACAATTTTTCATAATAAAACCCTCCATTGTCAGTATATACAATTAAACCTTAAAAAATAAGCCCGAATGCCGTAAAGCACTCGGGCCATAATTTTTATTGCTCAACAGCGTAAATGCTAACTTGTTTTCTGTCTCTGCCAACTCTTTCAAATTTAACCTTACCATCGATAAGGGCAAATAAAGTGTCATCAGAACCACGGCCAACATTATTGCCCGCATGAATGTGGGTACCTCTTTGACGAACGAGGATATTACCAGCTAAAACAAACTGACCATCAGCACGTTTAACGCCAAGACGTTTAGACTCACTGTCACGGCCGTTCTTTGTAGAACCAACACCCTTTTTATGAGCGAATAACTGAATGTTAATCTTTAACATTTTTTGCACCTCCAATAATTTTGATATTGTTACTGTAATCGTCGGATAATGATGTTAAGTGAAGCTTAAGCCCTGAGAGCACCTTAACAGTAGCATCACTGGGATTTTTGCACTTAAAGCTCATTACGGCATCATCTACCGTTATATCGGCATTATCGCCAATAATTTCGGTAATTGTGTTTGCCGCCATATATGCCGCACTGGAAACTGCCGCACATACTATTTTACCGACTTCATCATTATAGTCACAACTACTGTGACCGCTGATTTGAAACCCGTAAAGTAGATTTCCATCAGCTAAAAATTTTACACTTGTCATACTAAATTAGCCAATTTCGGTAATTTGTACTTTAGTGTAAGGTTGTCTGTGACCCATTTTGCGAGCGCAACCTTTTTTAGGCTTGTAAGTGAAGACTGTAATCTTCTTGCCCTTGCCGTTCTTTAAAACGGTGCCTTTAACGAAAGCATCTTTAACATAGGGCTTACCAACCTTTAAAGTTCTGTTGTTTACAGCAACAACCTTGTCGAAGGTAACTTCTTCGTCAATCTCTGCGTTAAGCTTTTCGATGTAGATAACATCGCCGTTTTGAACACGGTATTGCTTTCCGCCGGTTTCGATAATCGCGTACATTTTTTCACCTGCTTATTTTCAGTCTCGCTACAATAGGCGTGCACCAAAATAGGCGCAACTTAAAAAGCCCACAATATGCGGCTTAACCATTCTACCATAACAAAACCGCTTTGTCAAGCAAAAAAATACGCTTTTTTTGTGCTATTTTTTAGGTTCATATATATAGAATATGTATTGACATATAACAGCATTATATAGTATAATTTTACAAGATATGTTTGGAGTGATGAATTATGGTAAATAAGAGTATAAGAAAATTAGTTTGCTACGGACTCGAGTGCGGTCTTGTAAATAAACGCGACGAGGTTTTTGTAACCAATCGCCTTTTGGAAATTTTAAATCTTGATGAGTATGACTGCGCTGAGAGTTTTTCAAATGTAAATTTGGAAGAAACTTTAAAAGAGCTTCTTGATTTTGCAGTAGAAAATGGCATTATAAACGATAACATCACCGAGCACGATTTGTTCGACACAAAGCTTATGTCGGCATTAGTGCCCGCGCCAAGCGTTATTACTGAGAAGTTTTTAGCGCTTTATAGCCAGTCACCAAAAGCCGCTACCGATTGGTACTATAAGCTAAGCTGTGACAGTGACTACATACGCCGCTACCGAATAGCCAAGGATGTTAAATGGGTAACCGCTACCGAATACGGCGACCTTGATATTACTATTAACCTTTCTAAACCGGAAAAAGACCCCAAGGCTATTGCTGCGGCTAAAAACGCTAAGCAATCAGGCTATCCTAAATGTATGCTTTGTAAAGAGTGTGAAGGCTACAAGGGTAGACTTAACTTCCCCGCTCGCCAAAATCACCGCGTTATTCCCGTTACTATAAACGGTACCGACTGGTGTATGCAGTACTCCCCTTATGTATACTACAACGAGCATTGTATTGTCTTTAATTCCGAGCATACACCTATGGCGATAAACACCGCCACCTTTAGAAAGCTTTTAGACTTTGTTAAGCTTTTCCCCCACTATTTTGTAGGCTCTAATGCAGATTTACCCATTGTAGGCGGTTCTATTTTAAGCCACGACCACTTCCAAGGCGGCAACTACACTTTTGCTATGGCAAAAGCACCTATTGAAACCGCTTTAAGCTTTGAAGGCTTTAGTGATGTAACTGCAGGTATTGTTAAATGGCCAATGTCTGTTATTCGTTTATCCTGTAGCGATAGCGAAAGACTAATTGAATTAGCAGATAAAATTTTATCTGCTTGGCGCGGATATACAGATGAGGCTGCATTCATTTTTGCAGAAACAGATGGCACACCCCATAACACCATTACCCCTATCGCCCGCAAAAACGGTGAAAATTTCGAGCTTGATTTAGTTCTTCGCAACAATATCACTACTGAAGAGCATCCTATGGGTGTATATCATCCCCACGCCGAGCTTCACCACATAAAGAAAGTAAAGATCGGTCTTATTGAGGTTATGGGTCTGGCTGTTCTTCCTGCACGACTTAAAACCGAAATGGCGTTACTTAAAACCGCTATGCTTGAAAACCGCGACATTAAAAATGACGAAGTTCTAGAAAAGCATGCCGCTTGGGCAGAAGAAATCAAACAAAAATACAACAATATAACCAAAGAAAACATAGACAAAATAATAGAAGATGAAATCGGTATTGTTTTCGCCAAGGTTTTATCCCATGCAGGTGTATTTAAAAATACTCAAGACTTTTTACGCTTTGCAAAGGTTGTTAAATAATGTTTGAAACCGTTTTCACACAAGTTGTTATTCTTTTTATCCTAATACTTTTGGGTGTTATACTCAATAAAGTGAAAATTTTAAACGATAGCGCTATAAAGGGTATGACCGATGTTATTTTATACATTGTAACCCCTGCCGCTATAATTAAGTCGTTTATACGCGACTATAGTCCCCAGCTACTTAAAAATTTGGGCATTGGTATTGTTGCCACATTTTTAGCACACATAATATTTATTCTAATTTCGCTTTTACTTATTAGAAGCCGCAACATATCGCGCAAAAAGGTTTTGCAGTTTGGTATTATATTTTCAAACTGCGGTTATATGTCGCTTCCGCTTTTGCAGGCAGTATTAGGTGATGATGGCGTATTCTATGGTGCTACCTATATAGCGGTTTTCCAAATGGTTATTTGGAGTTATGGTATATTCCTTATGGGTGACGGGCTTAAAACCGTAACACCTAAAAAGGTGCTTTTAAGCCCCGGACTTATAGGCTTTTTAATAGCCTTTGTAATCTTCTTTTTCGAGATACCTATGCCTACGGTTATTCGCGAGCCAATTTCGTATATGGCATCCCTTAACACACCGCTTCCAATGATAATAATTGGTTACCATCTGGCAAACAGTAATATTATAAAAGGTCTTACCGATTTAAATTTACTTTTTGCAACCTTTTTAAAGCTTGTGGTACTACCTATTATTGTAACATTAGGTTTCTTTGCTTTTGGTCTTAAGGGTACAATGCCGTTAGCAATTACCATTTGTGCGAGCGCACCCACCGCAGCTATAAACACAATGTTTGCCGTAAAATTTGGGCGCGACACCTCGCTTTCGGTTACAATGGTATCACTTTCAACCCTATTATCGATTATAAGTATGCCACTTATAGTAACCCTTGCGGAAAAACTTCTTATTTGAGGAACTGTATGCAAAAACCAACCTATATAAAAGAACCCACGCCGCTGCAATGCGGACAAGCCGTACTTGCTATGCTTGCAGGCGTTACAACTAAGGAAATTATAAATTTACTCCAAAACGAAAAAGAAACTACTTTAAAAGAAATGTTTTTTTGCCTACAACATTTTGGTATTTCTTATGTTAAAGAGCGAAAAGAAGTAAAAGATAAAACGGGGCTTCCCAAAATTGCGATTTTAAGCCTTGAAACACCGCGGTGTTGGCATTGGTCGCTTTACTTTGACGGAATTTTTTATGACCCCGAGCATGGAATTATGAATGATTTTCCAAAAAGTAACCGAAAATACTATTGGGAAATAAAGGAGAATATATGTTAGAACTAAAAAACATCTCATTCACTGCCGAAAATGCAGACGGACAAAAGCAAATATTAAAAGACATAAACTTAAAAATTGATGAAGGCTTTGTGGTAATTACCGGTCCCAACGGTGGCGGTAAATCCACATTAGCTAAGGTTATTGCAGGTATTATTACCCCTGATAGCGGTCAAATACTTTTAAACGGTGAAGATATTACAAACCTTTCTATAACCGAGCGCGCAAAAAAAGGCATTAGCTTCGCTTTTCAACAGCCTGTTCGCTTCAAAGGTATTACAGTGCACGACCTTATAAGCCTTGCCGCAGGTCAAGATATAAGCGTAGGCGACGCTTGTGCTTATCTTTCTCAGGTAGGACTTTGTGCGAGGGATTACATCAACCGCGAGGTTAACGCTTCCCTTTCAGGCGGTGAGCTGAAAAGAATTGAAATTGCAACCGTTATGGCAAGGGGTACTACCGTATCAATTTTTGATGAACCCGAAGCAGGTATTGACCTTTGGAGCTTTAACAATCTTATTAAGGTTTTCGAAAAAATGAACGACACCTTGGGTGGTTCTATTATAATAATCTCCCACCAAGAACGTATTTTGAATATTGCCGATAAGGTTATTGTTGTAGCAAACGGCTCTGTAGCGCAGGAAGGCAAAAAGGAAGATATTCTTCCCGAGCTTTTAGGCAAAGCCAATATGGCGTGCAAGGTACTTACCGCAAACTGTGAGGAATAAAATGGAAAATTACGAATTAGATTTACTGAAAATGATAGCCGATATTGACGGCACACCAAAAGGCGCATACAACATTCGCGCAAATGGTGCCTTAGCTTCAAGAAATGTTACTGAAAATGTGCTTATAAAAGAAAAAGAAGGCGCCCCCGGTATTGAGATTATTATTAAATCGGGCACTAAAAACGAAAAAGTGCACATCCCTGTAATTATAAGTGAAAGCGGTATTAAAGAAACCGTTTATAACGATTTTATTATAGGGGATGACTGCGACATAGAAATAGTTGCCGGCTGCGGTATTCATAACTGCGGAAGTGAAGAATCTCGCCACGATGGTATACACAGCTTTTTTGTTGGTAAAAACTCAAAGGTAAAATATGTTGAGCGCCACGTTGGTGAAGGCGATGGCACGGGCGGCAAAAATATGAACCCGACTACCGTTATCAATATTGATGAGGGCGGTTATATGGAAATGGAAACCACCCAAATTAAAGGTATTGACAACACAAAGCGCGTAACCAAGGCAAAGCTTAAAAAGGAAGCAACGCTTGTTGTTCACGAAAAGCTAATGACCCACGGTGAGCAATATGCCGAAACCGACTTTGTGGTTGATTTAGATGGTGAAGATTCAAGCGCCAATGTGGTTTCACGCTCGGTTGCAAAGGATAATTCAAGTCAGCTTTTCTTATCAGAAATTAACGGCAACAATATTTGCAACGGCCATACTGAATGTGATGCTATTATAATGGACAAAGCACATGTTTCGGCGGTGCCTAAGATTACCGCTAATCACATTGATGCTTCCCTTATTCACGAAGCGGCAATTGGTAAAATTGCAGGCGAACAGCTTATTAAACTTATGACCTTAGGTCTTACTGAGCAAGAAGCCGAAGAACAAATAGTAAACGGATTTTTAAAGTAAATATAAAAGAGCTCGAAAAGTAAAAATTTTCGTGCTCTTTTTTTAAATACATCTTCACTTGAAGCAAATTTTGTTGTATAATATGTAATATCATTAAACTTTTCAGGAGGTAACTTTATGCGAAAACTTGGAATTAACGCCCAAGATTTACTCGGGAATGATATTTTCAAAAATATGGAGCTTATTAAAAAAGCGGGCTTTCAATCTGTATTTTTTTATTGGGATGATGATACCGACATTGAAAAATATATGGAAAAAGCCAATGAATTAGGGCTCGAAGTTGAAGCACTCCACGCACCCTTTAATACCGTTAATACTGTATGGGTTGAAGGTGATGACGGTGATGTTTACACCGAAAAAATGCGCCGCTGTATTATAACCGCCGCAAAATACAATATACCTGTAGTAATTTTACATACTTCATCCGGCAACGAAGTTCCAAAAACTTCACCAATAGGTCTTTTAAGACACAAAAAGCTTATTATTGAAGCTGAAAGACGCGGTGTTAAAATTGCATTCGAAAACACCCGTATTATTCGCCATTTGAGTCTGCTTTTAGAATACTACAAAAGCGAAAATGTAGGCTTTTGTTACGATACAGGTCACGAAAAGTGCTATACACCCGGCTACCGCTTTATGCCGCTTTTTGGTAATAGAACTATCTTTACCCATATTCACGATAATAAGGGTCTTGCCGAAACAAAAGATATTTCCGCCCGTGATGATTTACACCGTATCCCATTTGATGGAATAATTGATTTTGAACGCGTTTGTAAAGAAATTAGAGAAAGCGGTTACCAAGGCACACTTACACTTGAAGTAAACAACCGAGAGCCCTACTGCTATTATAAAGACCTTACCGCAGAAGAATTTTACAAAAAAGCTTTTGCTGCTGCCGAAAAACTTCGTGCAATGATAGATGGAGGTAAATAAAATGAAAAACACAAATAAGCTTGGTATTTATACTTCCCCTGATTTTAAAGAAGTAGGTCTTGAAGGCACGATTGAAGCCATAGCTAAGGCAGGCTTTAAGTCTACATTTTTCGGTTGGAAACCCGACCTTGATTTTAACGAGCGTATGCGCCTTTACGATAAATACGGCCTTGAAGTTGACAACCTACACGCCCCGTTTTCAAAACTTAACTGTATGTGGCGCGATGGTGCTGAGGGGGATGATTATGTAGAATATCTTTCAAAATGTATAACCGATGTTTCAAATCTTCATATTCCGTATGTTGTAATGCATCCAATTTCAGGCGATTCGGTACCATATAGCTGTAAAGTTGGTATTGACCGTTGGAAAAAGCTTGTTGATTTATCACTTTCGAAAAATGTTAAAATCTGCTTCGAGAATGTTGAATTTTCTGAAATGCTTGGAATTGTTATGGAAGAATTTGGAAATGATGTTGGTTTCTGTTATGATACAGGTCACGAATCTACAAATGACCCTGGAATCCATTTTGCAAAAATCTTTGGTGACAGACTAACCTGCACCCATATTCACGATAACTACGGCTTAAGCTACCTTGTAACCCCTGTTTTACATGGCGACTGCCATATGATTCCGCTTGATGCGACAATTGATTTTAAGCGCGTTATGAAGGATATTCGCAACGCGAACTTTAAAGGCACGCTTATGCTTGAAAGCAACCGCCACGGAATGTTAAATACATACGCTTCTTATACCGCTAACGAATTTTACGAAAAAGCATTTGCCGCACTTTCAGAAATTGCAGAGTACTAATACAAATTATTATAAAAATACCCTACGGTAGAATAAAACTACCATAGGGTATTTTGTTCATTGTCCGTATTTAAGGCTTTATAAAATTGCTTCTGTTTCAAATGTTGAGGTGTCATTCCGAACGGATGTGAGGAATCTTAAAAATAATACCCCTCGGCTACGCTCGGGGTGACATTAGCCTTGTCGTTCCTCACAGTTGTTACAAAATAAAAAAATACCTTATGGTAGAAAGCTACCATAAGGGATTTTTGCTCGCTTAACTAACTTCACAAAGGGAAGGATTTTTTATTCACAAATTATTTTACAGTAATTCTCATAACACCGCGTTGGCTTGCAAGGTAGCCTGTGTATTGCGGAATGGTAAGTCCGTTTGGATCACCGTTTTCATCAATAGCAATTATTTCAGACTTGGTGTGCGCGTGGATATGACCAGCAAACACGCCCTTAATAACGTCAGCGTTTTTACGAATAAGTTGACACATTGTTAGTGTAGCTTCATCACTGCTGGCGTCACCCATATAATCCGAAGCATTTGTCATATTAATAACTTTAACCTGTGTTCCTGCACCAATATGGCCTTCCTTAATAGTATATTTGCCATTAGCAGTATCATAATAAGAATTATCCTGCGGAACAATTTTATTATAATTGTGGAAGCCGTCGAGATACTTCCATTCAGTCTCATTGGGGTTCATACTAAGCATTGGAATATGTTGGAAGATAAGCGCAGGAATTCCGTGACTCTTCGCGTAAGCTAGATCGCGTGTTAAAGGAGCGATTTGTGACTCTAAATATTTATGCTGGCTATTATCAATGTAAATCATCATAATATTTTCTTTGCCATTGCTGTCAAGCATAATTTCAGAATCGTAGTAAACATCATTGGTCCAGTGTGCTTGAGCCATTGCATAGCGCTCTTCAATAGTACGCATTTCCTTAAGCGAATTATCTACAGGTGAAGACAACTGCTTAGGATCGTGGTTACCCATAACCATACCCATATTACCGCTTACGGCATTTTGTAGACTAAATTCACCCAATTCGTTTGCAACAAACTTCTTAACAGGTAAATTGCTTACAGATTGTTTGGTGAAAATTCTATCAGCACTTTGAACCGCGCCCCAAGACAGAAAGTCCATAACGTCGCCGCCGTTAACAGTCTTTTTAAACATACTTGCAAAATCGTTTATGCCGTGAGTAAAGTATTGACGTTGATGGTTTCGCCAGCTTTCAGGTCTGCCACGGTACGAAGAAAGTGCAACACTATTTTCAGCAAGGTCCATTTCATTAACACTGTTAAAGTGGGTATCGGTAATAAAGCCGATTTGAGTTTCTTCAATATTAAGGCCTGTATCAAGAATAACATCTCTTACATAAAGCTTGCCATTGTTCAAGGTAAATAGCTTGTGGTCGCAGGTATCTTCACCAAAACATCCGCAACCGCCGTCAACATACTGCGCGGTAGTAGAAGCGGTGATTTTACCGTCAGCTGTCAATCCGTTATTTGTCCAGTAATTTTCTACGCGCTCGGTATCAACATACTCTACAATCGCTTTTTCCGTAGCGGTTTGTTCGCTCGACTCTGCTGCCGCTTTGTAAAGACTTGAAACCTCTTGGTCTGCATAGAATACACTGTCAAAGCCGTTATTATCCTTAAACTTAATATATCCTCTTACTGCGTAGGAAGTAGTATAATTTTCTTTAGTAATACCTGTCAAGCAAAGGGTATATTTAACAGCATCTTCGGTTTCCACAAGAGTATTTGTACCCAAAATCTTTATAGGTGTAGCGCCTGTTGCATTAATGTTAAAGTCGGTAATTTCCTTATTAGCTGTATAGGTATATATTACAGGCTCGTCAATAAACATTTCATAACCGTAGCTTTGTGATAACGGAAGCATTAGTGTGCCGCGTTCGGTTATATTAGGTAGTAAGCCTTTCTTTAAGCTTTGTACAAATCTAAGCGCAGGGTCACCTTCAAAACCGTCATCTCTTACCTGTACTTCTTCGGTTTTAAAATCTTCGGAAGTAATATCAACATACTGTGCGGTTATAACATCACCGTATTTGTATTCATAATCTTTATTGGGGTAAGTACCGTTACTAAACGCCCAACCTATAAATACTTTACCTTCAATTTCATCGTGCTCGATTGCCGAAAGGTCTATTTTACCGGGTTCGTAAACGGTTAAAGTTCTGCCATCGTTATCGAAAGCATTAATAAATCTGATTTCATAAACGCCGGGTGTCGTTATTTTAAGCAAACCGTTCGATGATACCGCAACAACTGCGCCTTCACTATTTGCGGCAACTGCAGTAGTATCACCCGAAACCGTAAACTGACCTGCAACAGAATTACCGTCGGCATCGCGTACAAAGTCGAGTAAACCGCGGTCACCTGTGTTATTAAGCACATAGTAATTTGAAATACCCAGTGTAGTAAGTGTAGTATCTAAATCAACAATAGACGCGCCGTTTTCAACAATAGCCTGAACCGCATTAGCAGTTATAACGTTGCTGGCATCCCTTACAACTGCTTCATTACTTAATTTGCCATCACTAATATGTATATTAACATTTTTAAGGTTATGTTTTGTGTTTTTCGGAGGACTTGATGTGCTTCCGTTAACACCCCATAAAAGCTTTGCGGTTGCTGCCGAATTGTTAAGATTTATATTAATATCGCCGGTAAAATTAACTGTTCTGTTTGAACCCGCGCTTGAAGAAGCAACATATACATTACTGGTGTAAGTATTTTCCATATTAACGGTCATACTGCCTTGTGCAGTGCTAACACCCTCTGCAATTAAACCGTTAGGTAAAGAAAAGGTTGCGCTTGTTCTTACCGTTTTGTCCCATACTGCAAGCGATGTAGTATGATAAGAGTTGTTTATATAACCGTAAGTACAGCTATTTGCAAAGGATACATCATTATTATTAAAGTATACTGCTCTATCCCTTGAAGAACGCATCATAGTAATGGTTACGTTTTCAAATACGGTAGGTCCACTTACATTAAGCGAATGGTTACTACCTAAACGGTCACCGTAAGTTAGATATACTCTTCCGCTATCGGTCGCAGAGGATGTATCACCCTTTACTACCATAGTCCACTTATGAGCTTCGGGTTTTTGGTTGTCATCACGGGTTTCGCTATGTGCCCAAGCAGTCATATTATGGTGCGGAATAGCAAATGTTCCATCAGCATTTTTACCAATCTTTGAGCCATCATACTCATTCCAGTCATCTCGTTGCATAATATATACATTAGCAACGTCGCCTTCGCCTAAGCCGTCATCATTTATAGCTGCAATAACATCTAAAACAGTAGCGGCAGGGTTTTGCTTTGTACCTATAGCATAGGCCGAATCGCCCGAACCGTTTATCTTAGTAGCATCGTACTTTTTAGCATCGAGCTCTTCATAACCCATACTCTTTACATAGTAATCCTTAGTTACGTTTATAGAATATGTATAAGCGCCAGGTTTTGTAAGCTTTAAGCGTGTACCGTCAGATTTAACGGTTGTTCCGTCAGAATGGGTTGCGGTAACAACATAACCGTCTGCTACCTTAAATACACCGCCTGTGGATGTAAAGTCTATTACATCCTTATGACTAGTGGCATTTGTTAAAAGATAATAATTTGTTATACCAAGAGCCGATATATTACTTTCAAGGTTTGTAGCGGTTGTGTCCTTTTCCAAAATAGCCTGAACAGCGTTAGCGGTCATAACACCTGTTGTAACTGCTGTTGTTGTTATTTTACCTGCTTTAAGTTTGATATTAAGGTTATCAAATTCCACCTTGCTTGTTGCGGAGCTAACACCAAAAATCATTGTTGGATTAGCCGATGAATTGTTAATATTTATAGTAACATCATCTGTAAAGGTAACTGTTTTACTGTTGTCGCTTGATGGCGCCACAACATAGAACTTAGCATTATAACTTGTTACATAAGGGTTGTTCATATTAACGGTCATACCGCCAAAAGTACCGCTTATCTTGTCTTTAATTAACTGATGCGCTAAGGATTTATATGAGGTTACTGTTCCATCCCAAACCTTACGACTTGTCCCCTTATCGGCATAGTCAATATTAAGATAACCATAAGTGACACCGCTTTCAAAAGTAACATCGTTGCCATTAAACATTACTGCTCTGTCTAAAGACCTACGCATCGTAACCACGGTTACATCATCAAATACTGTAGGTCCGCCAAGTTGCATTGAATGGTTTGTTCCCAAACGATCGCCATAGGTAAGGTATACCTTGCCATCATCGGTTGTAGAAGATGTGTCCGCTTTAAGCACCATAGTCCATGCGTGTGCTTCAGGTACTTTATTGTCATCCCTAACTGTAGAATGCGCCCAAGCGGTCATATTATGGTGTGGAATATAAAATACATTAGAACCGTCAACCTCTTCATGACCTATAGCAGTATTATCATATACATTCCAGTCATCGCGCTGCATAATGTAAACATTTGCGGTATCGCCTACGCTAAGACCTTCAGCATTAATAGCCTTAATAACATCCAAAACAGTTGCGGCAGGGTTCTCTTTAGTACCAACTGCATAATCAGAATTGCCCGAACCGTTTATTTTTGAAGCGTCGTACTTACCTGCATTAAGCGCTTCATAGCCCATACTTTTAACATAGTAATCCTTAGTCACCTTAGGGTCTAAGGTCGCGATTGATTCTTGTGTAGGAACGGCATCACCTGTGTAATTGCCAAACTTTTCATACATATCGTTATATGTAACAACCTCTACAGCGCCGTTTGTTTCCTTAATATGCTGTAAAACTTCTCTTAAAGCGCTACTGTCTTCTGTGCCGGCATCACGCGAAATTTCTTTAAAGGTATGTGCGTAAAGAACAACCCAAGATTTATTGGTAGCGGCACTATCAATACGTTTTTTAAGATTTTCCATTGTGTCCCAACTGGTTGAACGGCGGCTTATTTTATATTGTGCAGATACACCCGAAGAATCCGAGTATTTATAATATTTACGGGCAATGTTTTCTACCATGTCGTAATCGGCAGTACCTTCCGCACCACCGCAGCCAACCTGAATCATACCGTTAACTTTAAAGCCTAAATTGTTAAGCTTGCGCCATGATTCGCCTAACTGATAGTCAATTTCATCAGCCGCAGTTGATTTAGACGTATCAATATATTTGCCTGCGTTATTTGTCGCATTCGCATATTCGGGATTAGATGTATCAACAATCGGTATATGGTCATATCCGTGCGATAATATTTCACCGCCGTTATTTTGAATTTTAACAAGCGCGTTGTACAAATCGTTGCCGTATTCTACTAACTTAGCAGGAATTGCCGCACTCATAGGCATATCATATTCTTCAAAAAGCTGTGCTGCTTCTTCTGTTATAGGCATTTTACCGTCATCAAAAACTAAAGTGACATAGCCTTTATCGTAAGCAGACCATGTAAAATCTTCTGCCGCACTTGCAGAGAAAACTATTGTAGAGCATACAAGCGCAAACACTAATAAGATACTAAGAATTCTATTAAGCTTAGTTTTCATTGTAATCTTCCTTTCATCAATTTAAGCCGATTAGTTTACCGCGTAATCGTTATCCATATTGATTCGGGTAATTGCTATCTGTTCGACTGTGCCTTCGCCTACTACATAAAGCTGTATTTCAGCGTTTGAAAGGTTAAGCGGTGTTTTAAAGGTATCGCCCGAAGCGGTTACTTCGGCGCCGCTAATACCAACCAATTTAACTTCCACATCTTCTAATGCGTTATAGGTTAATTTGTATTCAGCACCGGTGCTAAGAACTGAACCCATTTCAGCGTTATAAAAGCTTTTACCGTTAAGGTTCATTACACCATTTGCAACAAAATCACTTTCTGAGTTTATATCTTGAAGCACAAGGTCGCGAATATCGGTGCCGTCGGTTCCGTTTACATCGGAATACTGTGCGGTTTTGCCATTTAAAATTAAACCGCGAAGCTCAGTATAATCATCATTTTCAATTTCACCGTTGGCATTTAAGTCACCGGGGATTAAAAATTTGGTTGTCTCTTCAAAATCTTCCGAAACAACAAGTCG
>JAZSCF010000100.1:0-1509 GCA_045602785.1 Acutalibacteraceae bacterium | reverse complement strand
GTGTTGCAGGAAGACCGCGAACCTTACCTATACCGATTAACCCTCAAAACATATCTTGCCAAGCAGTAATATGCACCCACAATCATTTGGATCACTTAGATCCCGATACGGTAGCACAAATAAACGATGAACAGTTTTTTATCACCACAAATGAGGGTAAAATAGAGCTGAACAAACTTGGCAAGAATAATATTGTTTCGCTAAATGTTGGCGAAAGTATAGTTGTAAGTGACATCGAAATAACCGCTGTTTTTGCAGATCATACTGTAGAGGCTTTTGGCTTAATTGTTAAAGCCGAAAATATAACCTTATATTTCAGCGGTGATACCCTTTATAATGAAAAACTGTTTGATATTGCACAATATAAACCCGATATTACATTTATTTGTATAAATGGCAGACTTGGTAATATGAATGTAAAAGAAGCGTTAATAACTGCGAAAAGAATCGGGGCAAAAATAAATATTCCCAATCATTATGATATGTTTGCTTCAAATTCTGAAAATCCGTATTTGTTTTCAGAAAATATTGATGGCGGAAAAGTGCTTGAATTTAATAAGGAATATAAGATTTGAACTTTAAGCTGCATAAATAAATATCCACCCGCATAGCGGGTGGTTTTTCATTTTCGGGCATAGCCCTAATCGTTACAGGCGACGCACAAGTGCGTTTCCTAGTTGGCCTGCCAGCCATGCATTGTTTACTTACTACCCATTAAATGGGTTCCGCGGGTCGAAGAGACTCAACTGGTCACTTTCTTGGTCGTGCTTTAATTGATTTGAAATATATTCCTTTATGGCTTTTGTGTTTTTACCCGCGGTATCTACGTAATATCCCTTACACCAAAATTCGCGGTTTCGGTATGCGAACTTCATATTGCCCCATTTTTGAAATATCATTACTGAGCTTTTCCCTTTTAAATATCCCATAAATCCCGAAACGCTCATTTTGGGCGGGATACTTACCAGCATATGTATATGGTCTGGGCATACCTCCCCTTCAATTATTTCTACACCTTTCCATTCGCAGAGCTTTCGCAATATTTCTCGTATCTCTAACCGTTTATCTGCGTAAAAAACTTTTCGCCTGTACTTTGGCGCAAAAACTATATGGTACTTGCAATTCCACTTTGTGTGTGCTAAACTATTTGTACTGATTTCTTCTTTTTTCATTTATAAATCCTCCATTTATGTTTTGGCTTGACTGGCAGGTCTCTGCTATAATAACACAAATGGAGGATTTTGTTTTTCTTCATCGGTAAACCTTCACTGAACCACGCGACTATCGCGTGGTTTTCGTTATACAAAAAACAGCATCCCGTTATTTGCGGGATGCTGTTTTGTATTGTGTGGGGGACATACCCATCATTTTTTTAAAGCAATGGTTAAAATTTCGAACACTTTTAAAGCCGCTTTCAAAGGCAACATCTATTATGCTTTTATCGTCATTTTCTAAAAGTGTTAAGGCTGTTTGAAGGCGGTAAATATTTAAAAAATCAATAAATGTCAT
>JAZSCF010000099.1:0-5148 GCA_045602785.1 Acutalibacteraceae bacterium | reverse complement strand
ACAACGTAGGGGCGATTAGTAATCGCCCGTTGTCATTTCGAGCGGATGCGAGAAATCTTTACTAATTACTTTAAATAATAAATTAAAAAGAAATCAGCACGGATATAAATGTTATGTAAATTTGCAGAAATATTAATGTTGCATACAAATTTTACTATTTACATTTATGTTTTTGTGTATTATAATTAAAAAGCAACCGGTTGCAGAAATCATAACTACTGTATTTTATAGTGGTGTTGCGAAATGTCGGTGGTTTTTACTTCCTAATAATTACTGATGTATGTGGCTTTGCAATTGGGAAATTTATAAAGGAGAGATTTTTATGAAACAAAAAATCTACAAGCTTTGTAGTATTTTGCTTACCTTAGCAATTGTTATGTCTACATGCATTTGCGCAATAGGTACAATATCTGCTACCGAAGCTACAAGTGGCACGCCACAAAATGTAACATATTATGTTAAAAATGGCGGCACAGGTGACGGCAAAACTGTCGAAACACCGGCAGCAAGTGTCAGCGCAGTTATTGAAACTTTAAATACTGACGGTCTTGATGCTGATGATGTTGCTACAGTCCTTATTATGAAACGCGATGATTTTAATTATCAAACTGCAGGTATTCATAATATGGCTTATTGGTGTGTTGCAGCTGGCGCAGCACCCGCACACACTGCAAAGTTAGTAGTAAAACCGTATGATGCAAGCGTTGGTACTTATCTTGTTTCTTTCGATACTTTAGGTAAAAACAGCGAGTTTATATTAGGCGGTCCTACAGAATTTGATAATTTAACCTTAGTTTGTCCTCGTTATACTGAATCTTGTATTGCAGCAAACGGAAACGAATTAACTCTTGGTAAGGATGTTTTATTTGGTTGCTATCAAAGTTGGAGCATACCTTCTAATACAGAGCCTGCAACTTTTAGTGTATCAAAAAGAACAGCTTTAGGTGTATGTACCGATAGCTATAAGCTTTCCGATACATTTAATGATTCAGTTACCATTAATTTGGAAAGTGCCTATGTGAGCGCTGACAAAACAACATCAGTTATTGTAGGTTCCCCTTCTCATGCCACAGGCGTATACGAAAAAGACATTAATGTTATTATGAACAACAGTGGTTTAGATGCAGATATCTATTTTGGCGATGGTCACAAAACTTCAGGAACCACAACCGTTAACGGAAATATTAACATTAATATTAAAAAGGCTACAGGTGTTCAACTATACAATACAAGAGCCGATGGAAGCGTTCTTCGTCCTCTTACCGCAAACGCAGTTCAAGTAATTGTAAGTGCGGGCGAATTCCAAGGCAAAATTGAAGATTTCACAAATGTAACCTTAACAAAAGGCGCTTATTATATAAACAATATAAGCGGCGACCCCGAATTAGTTGAATTCACCGAAACTGCGGGTACATTTAAGGTAAATTCGGAAAATGATGTAAAGGCTACTTCGGCTGCCGGCGTAGAGTATTATTCTGAAAATGGTTTACTTACACTCCCTGCAGGAACATATACAGTTGGTGAAGAAGTTCCTCCCACTACAAAAGATTATTATGTACAGTATGGCGGTACAGGTGACGGACGTTCAATTGAAGCTCCTGCAAAGGACGTTGCCGCAGCTATAGCTTCAATTAATGAAGACGGCTTAAGAAGTGTTGATACTGCTATAGTTAACATTATTCCAAGTACTCAGCGTAATCTTAATAATGGCGCTAGCTTTGGTAAAATTAACGGCGAAACAGTAAATCTTGAACACGGCTATGCTGCTTGGAGTGATGACGGTACAGTACCCGCATATAATGCTACCTTGCTTGTACAAGGCTATGGCGATGAAGAGGTTTATTTAGCTTATGAAAATAATGTTGGTGCAAATACCAATATGCGATTTAACGGCACTACAATATTAAATGATATTACTCTTTTAGCTGTAAGAAACCGTTGGCGTCAAATTGAGCATGATGGAAACAGTATTACCTATGCTGCAGGCACAAAGTTTGCTTACTTCCCGTACGATATTTACAGCTCAAACTTAGTATATAATTATGCAAATATTAAGTCTTATAATGTTTTAGCTACATATTTTGCTAAAAACAGTAACTCAACATATAATGAAGATTTTACCGTAATATATGAAACCGATGTTTCCTGCAGTACCACAGATGAAAATAATACTTTCTACTTTGGTGCAGGCAGCAAAACGGTTACTTGGGATAATAATGTAAATGTTGTACTAAACGGTAATGTAGCAGCATCATTTGCTATAAATGGCGCTGTAACCATTAATAAAAACTTAAATATTGATGCTAAAACAGCTAAGTCTTTAGCCTTTTGGGATAAAGGTGGCACTATGACCGTTAAAGGTGCAATTAATATTTTATTAAACGGTATAGATATTGATGGCGATCTTTATGCAATGGAAAATGTTACTGCAGAAGGCGGTATAAACATTGTTAAGGTTGTTTCAGATATTGAAAATGCAGTTTCGGTAACAGATACTGCAGGTGTTTATAATATTGCAGAAGGTTATATTGGCGTTGCTAAAAATACTGCAACAGGTGAAGAGTTTATTTCACAAGATGGTAAATTAACCTTACCTTCTAACGCTTATTATGAATTAAGAATTGTAGACAAATATGTAAACGATGGTGAAAAAATCAGCGTTTATAAGAATTGTACAATTGATTTAAGCGCAGAATCACACACAAATAAAGAAGGAAAATTATTTATCGGTTGGAAAAAGGCTGATGGAACTTGGCCTGAAACCAATGCTGAATATACAGCAGGCGATGTATTAACTGCACAGTATATTGACTTAACTGAGTCAGATTTCGCTATTTACAATGTTAACTTAACAAATGAAAACGGCTTAAAGCTTAATATGGGCTTTGCACAAACTACTGCAATAGATGCTATTCCAAACATCAGTGAAAAAGGTGTTATTTGGGTTAAGACAGATATTGCAGGGGGTAGAGAAATTCGCGTAGATGAACCAATCGTTAAGACATGGAAATGGGATTCGGCAGATAAAACTAAGTTTAGTGCAGGAAGCACACTTGGTGTTCCTAATAAATCCGCAAATTCCAACAGCGTTGCTATTGATGTTTCTTCAAGCGATTATAATACCTTCTATACTGCAAGAGGTTATATTAAATATACCGATAATAACGGCATAGCTAATGTAATTTATAGTGAGGAAGAAAGCACAAGTGCATATAAGCTTGCTAAAGAGGCTACAGATAGTAAGGATATTTACACTACAATAATTGAAAAGGTTAAAGCCGATAACGAAGCTTTTGTTAAGGGTATTAATGAAACTGTTGTAGTGACTTATGATAAATCTAATACTTCTTATAAGCGTAATACCGATAGCTATGATGTATTTAGCAAAATTTCGGGCGCGGGAAGTAATGTTAAGTACAAGAGAAATTCTGTTCTAACTGATTCTGGTGTTAAGGAAGAAGTTAATTTGGGTTGGCTTACCGATAGTCACTTTAATTATATCAACCAAACCGACATTGATAAAAATGTCACAAATGCACTTTCAGCTTATAGAGGTCGTTCATGGCTTAGAGACGGTTCGGCAATCAACAGCGCTATAGATCAAGTAAACTATATGAATAAGGTTTATAATAAAACTATTGTAACCGGCGATATGGTGGATTACTTGTCATTCGGTTCGTTATATGCAACCAAAACTCTTATAGCAGATAAATCCATTAACGGCAGTATCTTAATGACTACCGGTAACCACGAGTTTGCAGAATGGTGTCAGCCTGATGATGCGGTTACAGAGAAAATGACCTTGGCGGAAAAATATGCGCTTCTTTCAAACTCTTGGTCTAATGACCCAACCTATTATTCCGAAATCCTCAAAACCTCAAGAGGCGAAGATAATGTAATGATTATCCTTTTGGATAACGGTCGTTCAAGCGGATATTATGCAGATGGCACACTCGAAAAATTACAGGCAAGTGTTGCTGAAGCCAGAGAAAAGAATATTCCTGTACTTATTTTCCAACACGTTGCTATGCCAACCTTCAACGAAACAGAGTCGAAGGTATATTTTAGCACAGATAATATTAGTTTTGGTACCGAAAGTAATAACGATGGTTACACCGATATGCGTACCTACAATAATAAGGGTGGAGAAGTTACTACCTTTATCAGAAAGAATTACGATGTTATTAAGGGTGTATTTGTTGGTCATGAACATGAACAAGTGTACACCGAAATTACCGCATTAGATGATAACGGTGCTATTATTGATTGTGAGTATATTCCGCAGTTCACATTAAGCGCTTCGGCTTACGGTTGTGTTGGAGAAATAACACTAGAAGCAAATTGTGAGCATAGCTTTACAAATTATGTAGCTAAGGATGCTGCAGAATGCGGCAAAAATGCTACCGAAATCGCTAAGTGTGATAACGTTTATTGCGATGCAACCAACGTTCGCGATATCGAAGGTACTGCACTTGAGCATAGCTTCACAAATTATGTGGCAAAGGATAGCGCAGAATGCTGTAAGAACGCTACTGAAGTTGCTGTTTGTGATAACGGATGTGGCAAAGAAGATGTTCGCGAAGTAGCAGGTACTGCACTTGCACACAGCTACAAGTGGATTATCGATAAGAAGAACAACTGCGGTGTTAAGGGCGTTAAGCACGAAGAATGTGAACTTTGCCATGCAAAACGCAACGAAAACACAGCAATTGCTGCAACAGGTAAGCATACCTATAGCAACAACTGCGATACTAAGTGTAACGTATGTAATGCTACAAGAACTATTACTCATACTTACAAGACCATAACAACTAAGGCTACAACTAAGAAGAATGGTAGCATAGTTAAGAAGTGTTCAGTATGTGGTGTACAAGCAAGTAAATCTACTATCTATTATGCTAAGAAAGTTAAACTTTCTACCACAGAATATACCTACTCAAGCAGTAAGACAAGAAAGCCATCTGTTAAGGTATATGACTACAAGGGTAATAAGATTTCTTCTAAGTACTACACCGTATCTTACGCAACAGGCCGTAAGAAGGTGGGCAAGTATAAGGTTACTATTAAGCTTAAGGGTAACTACAGCGGTACCTTAACAGCTTACTTCACAATCGTTCCGAAGGAAAGCAAGGTTGAAAAGCTCACAGC
>JAZSCF010000098.1:0-12312 GCA_045602785.1 Acutalibacteraceae bacterium | reverse complement strand
TATCAAGTCCGTTTTTCATTAAAGCAGTTTCTACACTGCTTGCAGGAACAAATTTGTTATTAATAGCATGAATTTTAAATTCGCCTTTATATCCTTTTTCTTTTAGTAGAGGTAAAAAATGCTCACCTATACCGCCGTTTTTTACTACTTCTTCAAAAACATCAATTGTTTCATAAGTCAATAATGAATTTATTAATTCATCACTAAACGGAAAAATTTTATTCAATTTTATAATATCAAAATCAACAGTTTTTTGTGCTTCGTAAACATTAGAGAATAGTCTGCCATAGGTTAAAACTACACGATTACTATCTTTCTTTAAAAGAGTAAACTCGGATTCAAAATTATAACTATTATCAATAGTTTTCTCAGTACCCCTTGGGTAGCGAATTGCTGTTATCTTATCACTGTTTTGAGAAGATTTAATATTATATTCCAGTTCTTTAAAGCTACTGGGAGAATAAATTTCAATATTGGGAATAGAGGTTAAATAAGAAACATCGAAAAGTCCTTGGTGAGTTTCACCGTCTTCACCCACAATACCTGCTCTATCAATTAGTAAGCATATAGGTAAATTCCCAATAGCACAGTCGTGAATGATTTGGTCGTAAGCACGCTGTAAAAAGGAAGAATAAACCGCAAAATAAGGCTTCATTCCACCCTTGCAAAGTCCAGCACAAAAAGTAACTGCATGTTGTTCAGCAATACCAACATCAAAAAAACGCTCGGGAAATTCTTCTGAAAAACGCGAAAGACCAGTACCACTTGTCATTGCGGCAGTTATAGCGCATATTTTTGTGTTTTCTTTTGCAATCTCACAAAGAGTATTACCTGCAACAGAAGAAAATGTTAATTTTGAGTTTTTCGATGCACCTTCACCAATATCAAATGGTGAAACACCGTGGTAATTATTAGGGCTTGTTTCGGCAAAGTGATAACCCTTACCCTTGGTTGTAATTACATGAACAAGAGTTGGTCTTTGGTAGCTTTTTGCAACATTAAAAATTGATTCCAAAGCTTCAATATTATGACCATCGACAGGTCCTAAATAGTTAAGCCCCAAAGAAGAGAAGAAATTATTTTTATATATAAAGCCTTTAACAACTTCTTTAAATTTGAAAATAAAGGTGTTAATAGGACTACCAATAAACGGAATTTTAAGTAAAAAATTACTTAAAGCAAATTTAAAATGGTGATATTTTGGTTTATTTCTCATTTTTGTAAGTGAACGAGCCAAAGCGCCTACATTATGAGAAATTGACATTTTATTATCGTTTAATACAACAATAAAATTTCCTTTTTCATTACCAATATTATTAAGCGCTTCATAAGCCATACCGCCAGTCAGAGCACCATCACCTATAACAGCAATTGCAGTACCATCAATACCGCATAATTTTTTTGCGGTATAAATACCATAAGCGGCAGCAATAGAACTGCTGCTGTGCCCTGTAATTACGGGGTCGTGCTCACTTTCGCTTGGTTTCATAAAACCTGAAATACCGTTTTCGGTGCGAAGGGTATGAAAACTTTCAAATCTGCCTGTTAAAAGTTTATGTGTATAACATTGATGGCCTACATCAAAAATAATTGAATCTGTAGGAGAATTAAATGCTCTATGCAAAGCAACCGTAAGCTCTACAGCGCCTAAGTTAGATGCTAAATGACCGCCGTTTTTAGAAACGGTATCAATAATACATTCCCTTATTTCGCCGCAAAGCTTAGAAAGTTCATTATTATTCAATTTTTTAATATCCGAAGGATTGGATATTTTACTTAAAATTTCATAACTCAAAACTTACAGTCCTTTAAAAATTTCTTTGAAGTAGTGTTTTAGTAAGCGAGCAAAGTCGCTTTGTATCCATATTTAACGAATTTAAAATATCTAGTGCATTGTTAGTAAGCTGGGTTGCATATTCTTTTGCTTTTTCGAGACCTAACAATGTAACAAATGTGGTTTTGTCGTTTTCTATATCACTGTTAATAGGTTTACCTAAAGTTTCGGCAGTACTTGTAACATCCAAAATATCATCAATTATTTGAAAAGCAAGACCGACATTAAATGCATATTCGGATATAGATTTAACATAATTTTCAGATGCACCTGCTACAACTGCACCAATTTCTGCCGCAGCAGAAATAAGGCAACCGGTTTTCAGACGGCACATTTCCTTAAGTTTTTCGAGTGTAGGCTTAGTCTTTTCAAAAGATAAATCTAAAACCTGACCGCCAATCATACCGTGAAGCCCTGCTCTTTTAGCCAAAATTGCAATGGCTTTAATTTTTCGGCTGTCATCTATAGTTGAATTTGCCGCTACATTAAATGCTTCTGTAAGTAAAGTATCGCCCGCTAAGAGAGCGGTATCTTCACCAAATTTAATATGGCATGCAGGATTACCGCGACGCATATCATCGTTATCCATACAAGGTAAATCATCATGAATTAATGAATAGGTATGAATCATTTCAAGCGCTACAGCAAAGCTTAAAGCATCATTAATATCCCCGCCAAAAATTCTTGTGCATTCGAGCATAATTATTGGGCGAATACGCTTTCCACCCAAAGTAAGACTATAACGTGCGGCATTGTTAACTGTTGCATAACCGCAATCGTTAAGTTGTGGCACAAGTCGGTCTATTTCCTTTTCAACCAATGCTTTATATTCGTTCATCCAGTTATCAGTCATCTAAATTTTCACCTTCTGCATCGGTTAAAGTTATTATTTTGTTTTCAGCTTTTTCAAGTGTTTTTCGGCACTCGTTTGAAAGAACTACACCTTTTTCAAAAAGGGCAATAGATTCATCAAGTGAAACATCTTCACTTTCAAGCTTTTTAATTATATTTTCAAGCTCAGTAAGGCTTTTTTCAAAATTATTTTCCATTATTATCTCCTTTTGAATCAACAGTACATATTAGACTGCCATCCGAAAGTTTTAAAGTTAATTCATCGCCAACATTAGCATTTTTAACGCTTTTTAAAACTTTGCCGTTTATTTCGGCAACAGAATATCCACGAGACAAAACCTTTAATGGACTTAAAGCATCAAGTGAGGCAATACTTTGTTTTAATCTTAGCGAACAGTGACTTAACACACCGTTATAACGATTTATAAGATTATCGGTCAAAATATCAATATTTTGTCGACGCGAATATATTAGTGATCTTTGCGGTGTTTTAAGATACGGAGAATTTTCTATAGCCGCAAAACGCAGTTTTAAGTAATTGAGTTTATCTTGTAAAGCGGATTTTAAACTTCTATTACAAGCTAAAAGTCTTTTATTAATATCCGAAATATCAGGCACTGCAAGCTCTGCAGCAGCAGAAGGTGTAGGCGCTCTGAGGTCTGCTACAAAATCGCAAATTGTAAAATCGGTTTCGTGACCTACTGCTGAAATTACAGGTATTGGTGACTCAAAAATTTTGCGCGCTAACGCTTCACTGTTAAATGCCCATAAATCTTCAATAGAGCCTCCCCCACGCCCGATTATAATTAAATCACAACGGGATAAGGAATATACGCGCTCTAAAGCATCAAGCATTTCGGGAACAGCATTTTCACCCTGCACCGAAACGGGACATAGCACAATTTCTGTTATTGGATAACGGCGAGATAGAATATTTAAAATATCCCTGACAGCAGCACCTGTTTCGCTTGTAATTACAGCAATGCTTTTTGGAAATTTGGGTAAAGGTCTTTTATTTTGACTATCAAATAATCCTTCTTTAGTAAGGCGTTCTTTAATTTGTTCAAACTGTAATGAAATATCGCCCAAACCGTCAGGATACATTTCTTCGGCATAAAATTGGTACTGACCGTCCTTTTCGTAAAGAGAAACCCTACCACGAACTATAACCTTTAACCCATCAGATACCGAAAACTTTAAGCGAGAAGCGTACCCTTTAAACATTACACAGCGGATTGATGCATCATTATCCTTTAAAGTAAAATATAGATGCCCGCTTGCATAATGGTTTTTAAAGTTAGAAATCTCACCTATTACATAAACATCGTTAAGCCTTGGTTCACCTTCGATAATAGACTTTACAAACAGGTTTAATTGTTTAACTGTAACAGCTTGCATTTTAATTGTTTTTTTCTACGGTAGATAAAATACCGTTTATAAAAGAAGCATCTTCTTTTGTTGCATATTTTTTCGCAAGCTCAACCGCTTCATTAATAGAAACAGATACAGGAATATTTTCAACATACTTCATTTCAAAAATAGCAAGCCTTAAAACGCAAAGACTAACCTTAGAAATACGGTTTAATTTCCAACCGATAGCCTTTTCAGCAATAATACTGTCAATGGTTTCAAGGTTTTCGTAAACACCTGAAAAAACGCTTGTAATATAGTCGTCAGGTTCTAAATCCCTAACCTCTTTTGCGATTTCCAAAATTTCAGAAATATCTAAAGAATTAAACTGTTTTTCGAAAATAAGTATAAAAGCTTCTTCTCTTGCTTGTCTTCTTGTCATAAGCCACCTCGAAACGAAATTGTATTCTATTTATTTTAACATAAAAAATGCATATTTTCAAGGAATTTATTGAAAATATGCATTAATTTTTAAAGAAATATTAGTATTTTTCTAAAAAGGAATGTAATTCGCCTGAATCACTATCGCGCCAACCTGGGATTGTAGCAAGATTTACATTGTGAATACTGCGGAAAATGTTATCATCCGCTTCTTTATTAAAGGTTTTAATATATTTTATTAACGCCTTTGTTTCTTTACGTTTAGATAAATCTTCACGTTCAGTGCTAAGTTCCGTAAATTTACAAGCGCATTGTAAAAATCTAAGCTCGTTATAATTTGCCCAAGAAATAATGCTTTCTTCCTTAACCTTATAAAGTGGGCGGATAAGCTCCATACCTTCAAAATTAGTACTGTGAAGCTTTGGAAGCATTGTCTTAATTTCAGAAGAATAGCACATACTCATTAAAACTGTTTCTATAACATCGTCAAAATGATGTCCAAGAGCTATTTTATTGCAACCAAGGGACTGAGCCTTGCTATAAAGACAACCACGTCGCATACGCGCACATAGATAACATGGCGACCCACCAACTCGTGTTGTAACATCAAAAATATCGCTTTCAAAGATTGTTACAGGTATATTCATAAGTTTTGAGTTTTCTTCTATTAGCTTGCGGTTTTCAGGGTTGTAACCTGGGTCCATTACAAGAAACACAAGCTCAAAAGGTATATCGCTGTGTCTTTGTAGCTGTTGCATGCATTTTGCCATTAGCATAGAATCTTTACCGCCCGAAATACAAACCGCAATTTTATCATTTTCTTTAATCAGTTCGTACTCTTGCACAGCGGCAATAAAATTACTCCAAATACTTTTGCGGTATTTTTTTATAATGCTACGCTCAATTTCAATATGTTTTTCAAGTTTTCTTTCAGCCATTTTTCACCTCAAAATAATTAAGCCGTTACAGCTATTATAACTGTAACGGCTTTAAGTTTCAAGTAAAATTAAGCTTTCTTTTTAGTAATAGTTTTAATTACAAATAATGTTGCAATTGTAAGTACAGTAGAAATTGCCAAAGCAATCCAAGCATTTTGAATAAATGCAGCAATAATATAGCTTACAAATGAAATACCTGCAACAGTCAACGCATAAGGCAACTGTGTAGATACATGATTGATGTGGTCACACTGTGCACCTGCAGAAGACATAATTGTTGTATCAGAAATTGGTGAGCAGTGATCACCGCAAACAGAACCTGCAAGGCAAGCAGACATACTCATAATTCCTAAAGGACTGCCAATTTCGAAAATACTTGTAACAATTGGAATAAGAATACCAAATGTACCCCAAGAAGTACCGGTTGCAAAAGAAATACCGCAAGCTACTAAGAAAATAATAGCAGGTAAGAAATTGTTAAGACCGCTAGCGCCTGCTAATGCAGCTTTAACAAAACCATCAGAATCTAAGAGACCAGTCATATTCTTAAGGCTTGTAGCCATTGTTAAAATAAGAATTGCAGGCACCATTGCAATAAAGCCCTTAGGAATGCAAGCCATCGCATCCTTAAAGGAAACAAGGCGACGAGCAACAAAATAGATAATTACAACAATTAATGCAATAATACCGCCCCAAGGAAGACCTACGGTAGCATCGGTATTACCAAAAGCATCAGCAAAAGAAAGACCGCCGCTTTGACCTATGTAATAAAGTGCATAAACACAAATTGCAATAAGTACAATTATTGGGAAAACAAGGTCAATAACGCGAGCGCGTGGTGAAGAAACAACCTCTTCTTCATCATTAGCAGAACCTTCACCAGAAGTGAAAAGGTCACCGTTGTCAGCATTAAATTCGTGAAGCTTCATCGGACCGTAGTCGAACTTCATAAGTGTTAAAGTTATTATAAACACAAATGTCATTAATGAATAGAAGTTGTAAGGAATAGCTTGAATAAACATATTAAGACCGCTTACACCTTCAGGTGCATACTCAGAAACAGCAGCCGCCCAAGAAGAAATGGGAGCTATCATACAAATAGGTGCTGCAGTAGCATCAATAAGATAAGCAAGCTTTGAGCGTGAAATGTTAGCCTTATCAGTAACAGGACGCATTACTGCACCAACAGTTAAGCAGTTAAAATAGTCATCAATAAAGATTAATACACCAAAAGCAAATGTTGCTAAAGATGCACCAATTTTGCCCTTGACGTGTTTTGCCGCCCAGCTACCAAATGCCTGTGCACCGCCTGCTTTGTTAAGTAAAGCAACGATTACACCAAGTATTACTAGGAATACAAAAATACCTGCGGTACCTGAAACAGAAGCAATTAAGCCTTCATTAACAATACCGTCAATAGTTTTTATAGGTTTAAAGCCAGTAGCTAATAAGCCACCTGCAAGAATACCTACAAATAGTGAGGAGTAAACCTCCTTAGTGAGAAGTGCCAAGCCGATAGCTATTACCGGTGGGAATAATGACCATAAGGTTCCTACAGGGCTTGTAATAGAGCCTGTAAAAGCACAAAGGACACCAAAACCGATAACAAATGCTATAATCAGCAGTTTTGGGATAATAGATTTTGCCTTCATTTTAATATCTCCTTTTAAAAAAATAAACCGTAACCGACAGAGCCGATTACGGTAGTTTAAAAATAAACCGATAGCTCTCCACAATTAGTGACAGTCGGCAGTATATTTTACTGCAAACCAACAAAAACTTTCTGACAGAAAAATTTTTATTTCGGCGGTTGTCCCTTTCGCATACTGACCTGTCAGTCATTTTTGTATACTACTAATGGCAAACCGCGCCTCTATCCAGTACATAATATCATATACATCAAAAAATGTCAATAATTAGTGCAAAAAACTGCCAAAATAAGAAATAATTGCTTCGGCATTATCCTGGTTAATGGACTTTACCTCCAAAAGTTCTTGCTTTGTAGCATTTTTTATACGATTAAGCGTTTTAAAGTGCTTAAGTAATGTATTTGCTTTTTTCTCACCTATACCTTTAATTTGTGTTAGTTCCTTAGCAAGCATTTTTTTGGATTGTAAAGTACGTTGATAAGTTATTGCAAAGCGGTGCACTTCATCCTGAATTGATGTTATAAAACTAAAGGTTTTTCTATTAGCTTTAATATCAATATCACCACCACTTGTTGCAATGGCACGAGTGCGGTGCTTCGAGTCTTTAACCAAGCCAAAAACGGGCACATTTATATTGTGTTTTTTTAGTACGGGTATAACTGCTGATATTTGACCTTTAGCACCGTCTAATAAAATTAAATCAGGTAATGTTTTAAAATAAGGGTCCTCCCCTTTTTCATATTCAGTAAATCGCCTATCTAAAACTTCTGCCATAGAACGATAATCATCTTGACCAATGAATGATTTTATTTTAAAGCGCTTATAAGCCTTTTTGTAAGGCTTGGCATCCTTAAATACAATCATACCCGCAACATTGTTTTCACCTTGTGTGTTAGATATGTCGTAAGACTCAATATACTTTGGCGGAACATCAAGATTTAAAAGCTCTTTAAGGTCATTTAAAACCGACATTTCTTTTGTATCGCGTTTAGTGTGCTCTGAAAGGTTTTGAGCTGCATTACTAAGACACATATCAATAATTTTTTTGCTGTCGCCCTGTTTTGGATTAATTATATTAACCTTATGACCTGATTTTTCAGTAAGCCAATGCTCCAAAACTTCAAAATCATTAGTATCAACATCAAGTAAAACACGGTTTGGAATATCGTTATTATCTAAATAATATTGTTGTAAAAATTCGTTATAAATTTCTTTTTTATCGATAATCCCACTAATAAAAAAGTGCTTTTTATCGGTTAAGCGGAAGTTACGGAAAATAAGCACTTCTACACAAGCTTCTTCGCCGAAAAGAGCTGTAGCTATAACATCCTGCGCTCTATAACTAATAGATACAACCTTTTGCTTACCGGAAATTTTTAAAATAGCGTTTATGCGGTCACGAAGACGCGCAGCCGTTTCAAAATCAAGGTTTTCGGCTGCCGTTTCCATTTTGGCACGCAAGTTTTCAACTGTATCTTCCGCTACTTCACCGTGCTTAATATATTCCTTAGCGTTATTTATAATATCTAAATATTCAGTTAGCGAAATAGAGTTTTTACAAGGTGCAAAGCATCTGCCAATATGGTAATTTAGACACGGCTTTGTTGGTTTATCAAAGCTTCGTTTACAATCGGGTAATTTGAAAATTTTACTAACTTCATCAACCGTTTGGTTAACGATAAAGCCCGAATTATATGGCCCTATATATTCACCGTCGCGTGTAACATTTTTTACCGCTTCAATTTTCTTCCATTTATCATCGGTAATTTTTATATAAAAGTAACCCTTATCATCTTTTAATAAAATATTATACTTAGGTTGGTTTTGCTTTATAAGTGAATTTTCAAGAATAAGTGCTTCAAATTCGCTATCGCAAATAATATAGTCAAAATCATTAACATTTTCTACCATTCGCTTAACCTTTTCGGTATGGTTATTACCTAAGCCAAAATATTGCGTAACGCGGTTTTTAAGCGCCTTTGCTTTACCAATATATATAATTTTTCCATCAATATCGCGCATAATATACACGCCGGGTTTTAAGGGTAAATTATTAGCTTTTTGCTTTAATTCTTGTAAATTCACTTATTTCACCTGCCTTATATAACATTTTATAATATTTTGTTATTTACTTCAATAGTTAATTTTTGTATAATATAGATGGTGATTATATGAAAAGAATTTTAGCACTACTAATTATATTTATAATTTCACTAACAATTTGTGGATGCAAAAATACAAATATTGAGAAAACACCTATAAAAGTACACTTACCAACTGATAATAGTGTGAACGGTTATCGAGAAACCAATTCTAATATTGAAGAAGGCTCAATTATACTTAACGAAACTACTGAAACCTATAAATATTTTGGTAATAAAAATTCTAAAAAATTTCATAAAGCAAGCTGCAGTGCGCTTAAAAGTACAAAAGATGAAAACAAGGTTTTCTATAAAACGCGCGAAGAATTTATTAGTTATAATTATGTTCCCTGTAAAATGTGTAACCCATAAATATAAGACGGGCGGTCAGTTAAACTGACCGCCATTATTTAATGCATTAAAGATATGTTGATATAAAATTTAAATCAAAATAACCATAATGCTTAAGCTTAAAATCCTGAACTCCCTTAATTTTATCTTTTTTTAACTCAATAAAATATACCGCTGTGTCATAATCTATTGTTGATGCTGTGTCATATTCTGTTGTTAAGCTTTCCTTTTCGGTTATTTTTTTAATTTTTCTTTCAATATGCATATAACATGTTAACTTACCGTCTGAACTGATTTTTTTCTCAACCTTCTTGCATTTAAAAGAATAGGTATAATTCTCATTATCGACTTCGGTGGTAAAATCAATGCAGTTATAATAAAGTGCATTCTTTTCAAAGAATTTTTTATTATATTTATCAAGCATTTCTAAAATTTCATCACCATTTTGCTTTTTAGCGTACTCTTCATCTCCGTTCCAAGGAGATCTTGAACCATAATAACCGCTTATGTCATAATATTTTTTAATAGATTTTTTAAGCGCTTTTAATTGGTCGTAGGTTTTAATAATGTGCGGATCATCGTGTGTTTCGGGGTTACCATTTGTTTTACATAACTCAGGTTCGCAAGCATAAACCTTACTCTTATAACTTATTGTTGTATTTTTAAATTTTTTAACCTTAACCTTGCATTTAGCTTTAATTTTACTATTCTTTTTAGAAGTTGCGGTTATAGTTACCGTTCCACTTTTTTTGCCTGTTACCACACCATTTTTATCAACGGTTGCAATTTTTTTATCGCTTGTTTTCCACTTTACCGAATCATCGGCAGTTTTTGGAGAAACTGACTTAACTTTTAATTTATATTTTTGACCTATATAAACAGTTTTAGAAGTTTTTGAAATTGTTATTTTTTTAGGTGCACTTGACGTTGATGCGGCAGATACCGCCGATGATACACCGACTGATGTAAAAAGAAGCGTTATTGCAAGTAATATAGAAACAATTTTTTTCATAATTAGTTGCCCTCCTTAGATAATATTTAAGGTATTGTTATTGATTTCACCGATGTGTAATTACTGTATTTTTTGCTATAACCATATTTAACATATGCTCTTACTTTATAATAATATGTATTTCCGCTTTGTGATGCATTATCATACCAATAATTGCAACCTTTTTCTTCATCCCACAGTGTCTCACCGTATTTTATATCAGCAACCGCTGAATACGTACCGTTTTCTGAAGTTGAACGATAAATTTTATAACCATCGCATGAAGAATAATCTAAATCATACCATCTCAATTTAGATTTGTTACTATTTGAAAGTACCACAGATCTAATTCTTAAAGTATCATCTTTCATTGCTAAATAACGCGCATATTCAACCGCGAGTCCCGTATTAAGCATATCGTTATCAAATTGATTTACTTCACTTAAATCTGTGGCAGTATCTTGCAAAATATCTTTAATTTTTGCAGGACTAAGAGTGTCGTGAATATAAAGTGATTGCATTAAAGCGGCAGTGCCAGCCACCATAGGAGCCGAAAATGAAGTTCCGCTATCAAAACCATACTGATTATCTGGCAAAAGACGAAGTATGTTACTACCGGGCGCGCAAATATCAATATTGTTATTATTGTTTGAATATGAGGCTATTTCATTACTTGTATCTGTTGCCGCCACACCAATAACTTCGGGATGACAAGCAGGATAATAATTAGCAGTCGAACTCTCGTTTCCTGCGCTTCCAATGAAAGTTACGCCTGTAGAATACGCATTTTTTATTGCATTATGTATTTCAGAATTATAACCAGGTGCTGATGCGCTTATATTAATAATCGAAGCACCTTTTTCAACAGCATACACGATACCTTTTACATAATTTTCTGTATCAGTTGTTTCAATTACGTCATCTTCAGTTATTAGGTCGTCTCTACGTACTTTTATCGCCATAACTTTTATCATACCGCTATAATCTTCAATTATGGGAAAATGCATGCCTGTTATTCCTTTTTTGTTCAAAGGCCGAGCTCTAATCACTCCCCAAACTCCAGTGCCGTGACCAGTTGAATCCGGGACAGAAGAGTCTATAAGCTTGGGGTAACCTGTTTTAGTTACATCAACAGAGTATTTGCTCTGAAAATTACCAACTACATCTTCGTGGTCGACATCTAAGCCAGAATCTAATACTGCAACCCAAACTTCTGTGAATACCCTACTATATTCAATTGCTTTCCATGCATCAAAAATATTTATTCTATCCAAATAATGTTGTTCACCGACACGCGGTTCATCAGAGAGATGAGCTGCACTAGAATCATTTTCATATAATAGATTTCTAGAAGCTGATTTTACACAATCAATTTTAGTTATTTCCTGAATTGTTTGATTTGTCGTTTTATCTAAATCGACATTGATAGAAACTATAGCACCATAATCTATTTTGTCGTTTAAATGCTTTTTTCTAATTTCAGGTATATCATCAGCAGGATTAAAAAAGCCATCGAAAATAACTTCATAACCATCACCCAAATTTTCACCAATTGATTTAATAGTATTATCTGATGTTCCAGGTTCAAAGGTTACTAAAACTTCAGTAGGTGAATAACCATTTGCAGTACCATTAGCTCTCTCCTCTGCTGCAACTTCATAATTATTAATAATTTCATCTGCAGAAGAAGAAATGGTTGTTTTAAATTCATTTAATTGCAAAGAATATTTATCCAAGTCCCCATAATAAATGTCTAATGTTTCTT
>JAZSCF010000097.1:0-4776 GCA_045602785.1 Acutalibacteraceae bacterium | reverse complement strand
AGTATCGCAGTTGTTGCTATAGGTATGCTTACCTGTTGCAGCAATTGCTGTATTTTCGTTGCGTTTTGCATGGCAAAGTTCACATTCTTCGTGCTTAACGCCCTTAACGCCGCAGTTGTCCTTCTTATCAGTTACCCACTTGTAGTTATGCTCAAGTGCAGAGCCTTCTACTTCGCGGATATCTTCTGTGCCGCAGCCGTAATCACAAACAGCGATTTCGGTAGCGTTCTTTTCACATTCTGCAGCATCCTTAGGAGCGTAAGTTGTAAACTTACATTCAACAATGCTATCTGCAATTTCTCTGGTATCTTCACCGCCACAAATAGAACAAATTGCAGTTTCGGTACCGTTTGCGGTCCAGGTTGCATCGTTATTAGAAGTATATGCACCATATTTATGATTATGGGTCGCCTTGGTTTCATCGCGTGTAAAGAAACCGTAAATTGTAATGCTTGCAGTTGAAGTAATTTCAACAGTATGCTCACCAAATTTAAGTCCTGTAGCAACAACATCAGGATAGGTACCTGTTAGGTTGCAGGTGGTTTCATTCCCACCATCAACCTTTATCTTAACGCCATTTACGGAACCACTAAATACTGCGAGCTCGGTACCGGTAAACTTAATAACAAATTTACCGTTTGAAGTCTTTGCAGCACCGGTAAAGCTACCGCGGAAGTTATTTGTGGTTGCAAAAGCAAATCCACTACCACCAAGCTCTTCAGATTTAGCAATTAATTCTTCAGTAGCGTCAATAAAGGTTACGTCGCCATCGTGAAGCACATCATATTGAAGCTCGGGTACAGTGTGATTGGTAACTGTACCATCGTATTCACCGTAAACTAATTCGTTTGCAAGGTATTCTTTAATAACTTCATAGTATACTGCATAGCCTTTATCGGTTGGGTGAACTATATCAGTCATATATTCAGCCCAAATAGTCGACCAGTTACTACCCGCTTCGGCGTACAAATGGTCAGCTAGAGCGCGACCAATATGAATACTTGGGATATCATAAGCTATTGCCATTTCTTCATGAGCTTGTGCTTGAAGGTGTAATTTTCCCTGGTGGTTATTATTTATATGGCTCTTTTCTGTTGTAAACAAAGTCACAATATCGCATTCAGGGTATGCAACTCTTATCTGTCTAACAAGAGTTTCAAAGCGCATAGCTGCTTCGTCTTTTGTTGCACTATCATAAAAATCATTAATCGAAAATTCAATAAAGATAAGATCGGGTGCTTGACTCAAAACTTCTTCTTTAAGTCTATACACACCAAACCAAGTACCTGTACCGCCATAAGCAACGTTTACATTATTTACGTTAGCTGCCGAGAATGCGTTAGTAATCCATTTACCAACTTTAGCACGCCATGTGGTATTATCCTTATCCGAAGCGCCTGTACCGTTAGTAACAGAACCGCCCATATAAAGAACATTAACCTGTTCGCCTGCATTTAGCTTTGCATAGATATTCTTAAGACCTGTACCGCGGTTTTTAATATAATCGCTGTATTTAGTCTCGCCTTGTGCTATAAATATAACTTCATATTCACTTGCAGGAACGGTTAATTTGGCATTAATAGGTTCGTAAGTTTTATCACCGTCAACCATAGCAACTTGATAACCGCTTATATAATCATAAGTACCTGCAACGCTTGTAAAGTCAATAGCATCAGCTTTATCTGTCTTATTTACAATATACCACTTGTTGTCACTGGCAATAGTGTCAATTACTGCTTTACCGGTAACTGTAGCACTATTAGGAACAGCAATTTCTACATTACCCTTAACTACAGGTGTGCCTGTAAATACAACACTTTTTGCCGATTTAACATTGATTTTTATATTGTTAAATTCCACAACATCTAAAGCTACTGTAATTTCAGATTCTGGGTTGTTAACAACAATATCAAGGTTACCTTCACCTATAATTTCAACCAAAGCAAGCTTAGCGTTGATTATAGCTTTTGCATCTGATGCATCAATAGTAACACCGTTAAAGCCTACTGTATTTTCAAGTGTAACTGCCTTGCCGTTAAGGTCTAAGTTTTCACCGCTTAAATCGATATTGCGGTAAATTGTTTTACCGTTTGCAATAAAGTAACCTTCTACATTTAAGGTTGCTTTTTCTTGCTTTGATTCAACAATTACAGTAAATGCATAGTCGGGAAGCTCACCTACTGCAACATTTGTGCCTGCAACCTTAATATTAAGGAAATCGATTTTTGTAAGACCTGCTTCCTTTGCAGCTGCTATCGCTTGGGCAATAGTGTCAAATGTATTATCATTGTCACTGCCTGCTTCTACAAAATATTCAAGTGTAGTAGCAGGGCGAAGTTCTGCAGTAACGGTGTATTCGCCACCTTCCGATAGAGTTAAGAAACCGTTTTCAGCAAAAGTGTCTACGCCGTTCTTTGTAGCCTTTACAATATAGGTTTCGGTATCAACGGCATATTTACCTGCTGTTTCCGTAAAGGAAAGTAATCCATCAATACCCGAAGCGTTACGAATATAGTAAACGCCCTTTGCAAAATTAACGCTTGCAAGATAATCCTTAGTAGCATCATTTATCACAGTGTAAGGCTTATCAACAATAAACTGCATAGCGCCTTCTGCAACTACTTTACCGGGATAAGCAGCATCAGAGCCATATACAAAGGCTACAGAATCAGCATCCTTAACATTTAGGTTGATATTCTTCTTATAAGTAATAGACATACCGTATTTCATAGTTACGGCAAATTTTGGTGCTGCGTTACGGTTGTTAAGCACAATATTAATATCTCCGTTATAAACCTTGTTACCGTTATTAACGTTACCAATAGTAATATTTGTGCTTAAATTAATAGCGTTGTTAAATACAACGGTTTGCCCTTCTGCAGTATAACTGCCGTTGGTCTTGCCAAGCGCAGTACCATAAGGAGCAAAAGTAGTATTCGCACCTATGGTAATATTGTGATCATTAAACGACGATACGTTGTACTGACCAAAACCTGAGAAACTTATATTTTCAAGCGTAGTGTCACCCAAGAAGCCAACAGAATTATTCACTTTAATGCCGACTACAGTTTGCGCATCCTTAGAAGAAACAATCAAATCAAACGCATGTGAGGATGGCGCTTCAACAGTATCGGATGCCCAAGTTGTATCACTGAGAACAACAACATTAACCGTGTCGCCCTTTATCATATTATCCAAAATTGCTTTGGCAATAGCACCCACAACAGATTTTAAAGGTGCATCCTTTGTACCCTCAGCATCATCAAAACCGCTACTGCTTACGTAGTAGGTAGCAATTTCAGGGTCCTTATAAAGCGCAATTTCATATTCACCTGGAGTTAAAGTAAGGTAACCTTGATCATCAGGCTTAATTTGATTTCTGTCTTTATCGTATGCAACAACATCAAAATCAGTAAATGAAGTATCTACCTTGTATTTGCCAACCGTATCGGTGAATTTTATCGCATCTTTATTACCTGTGTTATTAGTAATTGCATAATACGGAACTGCATTTGATGTATCTTTAATTGTTTTAGCTGAGAAAAATTTTACAAAACTATCGGATATTGCAGCGTTACCCGAAGAATCAATAAGCTGTGCCACAAAGTCAGAAGTGAATACAAGTTTTCCTGAAGCATTAGCAAAAGTAATAGAAGAAGCACTCATAACATTAAAACTTAAATTTCCGCCATAAGTTGTAGTGCGTTCATTGTCCTTACCACCAAAGTTTATTGACTTCGAAAAAGCAGAATTATTAATTGTTATCGCAATATTTTTGAAGCTTGGTGATGAATACTCTCCGCCTATTCGAATACTGTTATTCGGTAATGATTCAAAATAGCAATTTATATTTTCGCGGTGGTTAATGGTTGAATTAGCAAGCACAGTACTATTAAATACACCACCACTATATCCTACACCGGAAAGGAAGGAAACATCTTGACCGCCAAAGTTGAACACAGGCCAGTTATTACTTTTGAAAGCAAGATTAACATTCTCAAATTCAGTCGGTCCTACTAAAGAAACTGCCCCTGTAAAAAGATAAGCTTTATCAGCATACGATGATATATTGAGTGTAAACCCATGTTTATCTAAAGCACCACCCCAGCTATGCTGAATTTCGGTTGAAGTTTCGGGGTCAATAGTTTTTATTAACTTAACATAAACAGTATCACCCTCAACACAACCCGATGCATTAGCAGCCGCTATAGCACCCTTTATGGTTGCTACAGGTGTATCGATTGTCTTGCCGCCATTAGTGTCCAAGCCGTTCGGACTTACATAGTATGTAGTTTCACTCGCAGCAGCTACTGTACCCACTGCACAAAGGCAAGTAGAAAATACAAGTGCCACTGTTAACAAAATACTACAAAGGTTGTAGATTTTTTGTTTCATAAAAAATCTCCCTTTCATTTTTTAGTAAGCCTGCTACTTAACAGGCTAAATATTATATAAATTATATTATTTTTTGAGATAAAAGTCAAATATATTATATAAAATTTAAAATATTTTGTTACAAAAGTATAAAAAAGACAATGTGCACAAAACTAACGTTTCTGAGCTGTAGCCGCGTGTCTTACCTAAAGATTTCTCTCATACGCCCGAAACGACATATAAAACGGCTCCCTTGTGTAAAGGGAGCTGGACAGATTATAATATGAAGTGCAACACTAAATAAAAAATAGACAATATACAACCCAAAGTGTAAAATGTAAATAACCACAAATACAACAACACGGAGGGAAGTATATTGTCATATACACATTTTACACTAGA
>JAZSCF010000096.1:0-4928 GCA_045602785.1 Acutalibacteraceae bacterium | reverse complement strand
GCCTTAATCATTTAATCACCTTAAGCAAACACAAAAAATCCCTGAGCATTGCTCAGGGTTTAATTGCAAGAAATATTAGATAGCTCTGGTAACCTTACCTGAACGCAAGCAACGGGTGCAAACATTGATACGACGGGGTGCGCCGTTAACGATTGCCTTAACCTTCTTAACGTTGGGTTTCCAAGTTCTATTAGAACGTCTGTGTGAGTGAGAAACCTGAATACCGAAAGCAATTTCTTTACTGCAGATATCACATTTAGCCATGGTCTGCACCTCCTTCTTTTTTGCCAGTTAACATTAACTGACCGCATAGCAAGGTATATAATACCACATAAAACTATAAAAATCAAGTATTTTTTTATTTTATTTTAATACTCACTTCTTGAAGGCCTGTTCATAAGGTTTTTAACCGACTTAGAAACATCGGTTCCACAATATAAAACATTGTAACATTCATTAATAATAGGTAATTCTACCTTATATTTTTGCGAAAGCTTATAAGCCGAGCTTGCCGCATAGTAGCCTTCCACAGTACCTACTTCACTGAGTGCTTTTTGTACATCTGTACCGCTACCCACTTTATAACCAAAGCGGTTATTACGGCTATGGCGCGAAGTACAGGTTACAACCAAGTCACCAATGCCTGTAAGACCTGCAAAGGTGTGCTCCTTAGCGCCCATACATACGCCCAAGCGTGTCATTTCGGCAAGACCTCTTGTAATAAGTGCCGCCTTTGTGTTATCACCCAAGCCTAAGCCATCACAAAAGCCTGCCGCTATAGCAATAACATTCTTAAGTGCGCCACCCAACTCTACACCTATAATATCAGTAGAAGTGTATACACGAAGATTTTCACTTGACATAATATCCTGTACTACCTGAGAGGCTGCAAGTGAACGTGATGTAGCTACAATTGAGGTTGGAATATTGCGCGCAACCTCTTCCGCGTGGGAAGGTCCCGAAAGGGCAACTATTGTAGCATCCGGTAACTCTTCACTAATTACATCGGACAAAAAGTTAAGTGTATTTTCTTCAAAGCCTTTTGCAACATTAACTATTATACCTGTTTTTTTATACTCGCTAAGCTTTTTTGCAACACTTCTAACTGCTATAGACGGCGTTGCAATAATGGTAATATTGTCATCCCTAGCAACAGATATATCATTTGTTATATTAATTTCTTTAGGTAAAAACACACCGCGCAAAAGCTTTTCGTTTGTGCGGTTTTTTTGAAGATTTTCTACTTCTTCTATAAATGGGGACCATAATGTAACATCGTTGCGGTTAGCGAAAGCCGAAAGTGCCAACGCCATACCCCATCCGCCTGCGCCTAAAACGGTTATTTTAGCCATTTATTTTCTCCCGATTTTAATTTTCGATTCATTACCTGCCATAAGGCGCTTTATGTTATCCTTGTGCTTAATTATTACAATAAAGCCCATTATTAAAATAGCTATAATTTGCGGAAAAATAAGCGCAGTCTTATCTGTAAAGAAAATTGAAAGTACAACTACTGTAATTGTAGCCAAAATAGAACCTAAGGAAACAAACTTAGAAATTATAGTAACTGCAGCAAAAACACAAAGACCTATTATAATAGCAATAGGACAGCAAACAGAAAATATGCCAACACTTATAGCTACGCCCTTGCCACCTTTAAAACCGAAAAAGAACGGGAAAATATGACCCAACATACAAGCAACACCGCAAATATAGGCGCCTATTATACCTTTTGAAAGCTCGGCACCTGTTTGAGTAAATATATATTCAAATATAATTTTACCCATATAGCAAGCAACAAAGCCTTTTAAAGCATCAAACACAAAAGTCAAAATACCAGGTAACACACCTGCGCTTCTAAGCACATTTGTAGCACCTGCATTACCGCTTCCAAGCTCTCTTACATCCCTTTTAGTGAATGCTTTTGCAAAAATTACCGCAAAGTTTATACTGCCTATTAAATAAGCTGCAACAATGGTTACTATAACTGTCATAGCCATTATTTGTCACCTCTTTCACGAATAACAAAGCGTATAGGTGTACCCTCTAAGCCAAAAATTGAACGGATTTGATTTTCCAAATAACGCTGATACGAAAAATGGAAAAGCTCAGTATTATTACAAAAACAAACGAATGTTGGCGGCTTGGTAGAAGCCTGAGTCATATAGTAAATTTTAAGGCGTTTACCTTTGTCTGACGGCGGTTGAACTCGCGCGGTAGCATCTGCCAAAATATCGTTAAGCTTACCTGTAGAAATACGCATTGTGTTTTGCTCGCTTACATATTTAATAAGTGAGAAAAGGCGGTCTACACGCTGACCTGTTTTAGCCGAAATAAATATAATTGGTGCATACGGCATAAACGAGAAATCAGTCATAAGCTTTTTACGGTAAGCATCCATAGTTTTGCCGTCCTTTTCTACAGCATCCCACTTATTTACCGCAATAATACAAGCCTTACCCTCTTCTAAAGCCAAGCCTGCAACCTTTGAATCCTGCTCGGTAAAGCCATCCTTACCGTCAATCATAATAACACAAACATCAGCGCGTTCTATTGCCATTTTAGCCCTTAACACGCTATATTTTTCTAACTTTTCTTCAACCTTACTCTTACGGCGAAGACCTGCAGTATCAATAAAGTTATAGGTAACGCCGTCACGTACTATTTTAGTGTCGATAGCATCACGGGTAGTACCTGCCATATCGGATACAATAACACGCTCTTCACCCGAAATTTGATTCACAAGCGAGCTTTTACCGGCATTAGGTTTACCGATAATAGCAACATTTATAATGTTTTCATCCTCTTCTTCAAACTCGCTTTCGGGAATATTCTCAAGAACCGCATCAAGTAAATCGCCTGTACCGTGACCGTGTACCGAAGAAACGGCTATAGGCTCACCAAGACCTAAGTTATAAAACTCGTAAAATTCTAATGGAGTTTCACCTATGTTATCGCATTTATTAACGCAAAGCACAATAGGCTTGCCGCTTTTTTGAAGCATAGCCGCAACATCCATATCCGATGCTGTAACACCGCTTTTTATGTCGGTTACCATAATAATAACCGAAGCGGTATCAATTGCGAGTTGGGCTTGATTGCGCATACTTTTGAGTATAAAATCATCGGTTTTAGGTTCTATACCACCGGTATCTACAAACATCATCTTTTTGCCAAGCCATTCGCCGTCGCCGTAAATACGGTCACGTGTAACACCCGGCGTATCATCAACTATAGAAAGCCGTTTGCCGAGTATTTTATTAAATAATGTAGATTTACCTACATTTGGTCTGCCCACAACGGCAACAATCGGTTTTGCCATACCATTCTCCTTATATTTAAACTAAAGTTCTTCGCCTATAATTCTGCTTATAAGCTCGTACCCATCATTATCTACAGGGGTAATTTTCACATTAAGGTTTTCGCTTAAACTTTCCAATGTAATGCTATCTAAAAACATATCGCCTTCACTTCTTAGCATTACTGAAGGAATAAGCAGTTCATCGCCTAAATCGGTGCCTTTAAGCTGTTTTTCAATATCGGTAGCGGTAATCAGCCCTGCCACAGTGATTTTAGGGCCAAAAAACTCGTTCTCGATTTTTAAAACGCTACACTCTAAATTATCCCATTTTTTCTTACATTTGTCAACTATTTGCGTAATAAGCGGAAACGCATCCACACCTGTTGCTATAGATATTTTGCGCGGCGATGCAATTTTATAGTCAGTAAGTTTAATAGCATCTTCTGCTTCGGTTTTTAAAAGCGACCATAAGCCCACACCGTTTTCTAACTGTAAAAACTCGCCGTAAAAGCTGGCACTCGGCATATATCGTTTTGCAATTAAATAAAATTCATCAGAAGCATAAACGCGCCTGTTACCATATTTTTCTAAGGTTTCTTTGCCGAAATTGTCAATAATATCAATAGTTTCCTCGGCTTCTTGTTGTGTAAAGCTTCTAAGCTCTGCCAAACCTTCTCTATGGCGAGTAAGTCCTACAGGAACTACCGCGATACTTTCTACATTTTGAAGTTTAGTTAAATCCTTAAGGCTTTTTGAAAGCTCATCTTTATCGTTCATATCGGGCACTAAAACAATTTGGCAGTTAAGCTTAATCCCAGCATCGTTAAAACGGTTTATAAGCTCTAAAACCTTGCCGGCATTCTTATTGCGCATCATTTTAACCCTAAGCTCAGGATTAGTTGTATGCACCGAAATATTAATAGGGCTTATATGCATTTTTATAATGCGTTCAATCTCGTGCTCGGTAATATTGGTTAGTGTTATATAGTTTCCAAAGAGGAAGGAAAGGCGCGAATCATCATCCTTAAAATATAGGCTTTCGCGCATACCCTTTGGTAACTGGTCGATAAAGCAAAAAACACATTTATTAAGGCAAGAATGCTTTTTATCCATTAAATAGCTTGAAAATTCAAGTCCTAATTCATCAGTTTCACCTTTTTTAATACGCTTTCGCTTTAGCTTTCCCTTATCTGTTATAAATTCTACCGTAATTTTCTCCGCATTTTGATAAAAGCGATAGTCAAGCATATCTATAATTTCATTACCGTTAAGGCTTAAAAGGGTATAGCCTGCCCTTATACCGTGCTTGTACGCAGGACTTCCCTTCTCTACATAATCAATTATTACAGACATTTTATCACTTCCTTTAAACTATTACAGTAGAAAAAAATCAGAGAAGGAATTTCCCCTCTCTGATTCGGTTCGAATTATTCAGAAATTGCTACAACTTCACGGTCTCTGTATTTACCGCAAGCAGGCACCGCCATCTCCGGCGAGGAGGATGTGGCAAAGCTGCATTTTCTCGACTGTGTGCAGATCGCCCGGGAGTTTTCCCTCGGCGGAAAGAAGCTCATCGACGTGGGCACCGGCGCGGGCTTTCCCGGCCTTGCGCTGAAGATCGCCTGCC
>JAZSCF010000095.1:0-28794 GCA_045602785.1 Acutalibacteraceae bacterium | reverse complement strand
GATCCGACTTGGTTGTGGGTGTACTGGTATACGGCTCATCGAGGGCAACACCATCAACATAGACTATCCCCTTTTCGAAATCTATATCAACAGTCTGATTTTCAGTGGCAATTACACGCTTTATTATGGGGCCGTTTCCTTCAATTATATCTTCAGTAGAATTATAGGTATTTCGGGAAATAACAACAATGTCTCCCGCCTTTGGCGTGTAGAAAAGATTGGTTATTACAATCTTTTCATTATGTCGCAACGTATCAAGCATAGAGGTGCCTGAAATAGTGGCGATTCTAAACACAAAACTAAAAATCACCACCACAGTTATGAGCGCCATTGAAACCACATCTAACCATTCGAAAAATTCCTTTTTCTTTGAAAACTTTTCTTCTCTCGGTTTGAGGTTTTTAACCTCTTCGATATCAGTATCAACCTTAAAGCCGTTGTCATTAAAATTGTAATTGTAATCGTTATTCATAAACCATTCCAGCTTTTAAATAAAAATCAAGGGGACAAGGCCTTTGACCTGTCCCCCTTTAAGATTAAATCTTTTCTTTAACCTTTGCAGCCTTACCAACTCTATCACGTAAATAATAAAGTTTTGCTCTGCGAACCTGACCCTTACGTACAAGCTCAACCTTAGCAACTGAAGGTGAATGTACAGGGAATACACGCTCAACGCCTACACCGTAAGATACGCGGCGAACGGTAAAGGTTTCTTGAATGCCGCTGTTATTCTTAGCAATAACAGTACCTTCAAATATCTGAATTCTTTCCTTTTCGCCTTCTTTAATGCGAACGTGAACCTTAACGGTGCTACCGATTAAAATTTCGGGAACATCTTTTTTAAGCTGTTCTGCTGCTAATTCCTTAATTACGTCCATGGTTTTTCCTCCTTTAATTTTTACCAGATGTTCGTAACACTTTTGCCAGAGGACCACCTGCTTCAATGTCGATTTTTTCGGCAAGAAGACACCCGTAAGGAAACGGGTGAAATCAAATGCTCATATATTCTACCACAAAGCTTTTTAAAAAGCAAGCATTATTTTTACAAATTTTAAATTTAAAAATCTACATCAGCATAAACGGGAGAATGATCGGTAGCGTCTAATGCGTCACTATCTTCAATAACCTTGTATTCGCGCACTATAACATTATCCCCCAATACTACAATATGGTCAATAGAATAGTTCTTATCGTTAGTAGTTTTGCTGCCCTTATACCTACCGCTCTCGGTTACTACGGGGTCCCCGTGGTGAGAGCTTACTTCACACTTAATCTCTGCCAAATCGTTAAGATGCTTTATACCGTTTTGAGCGTAAATTTTAAACACTTCGCTTAAAACAGTTGTATTCATATCGCCAAAAGCAAAAACGGGACAGTTATGCTTTTTATGTAAATATTTCATTAATTCTGCTAACTGATGCGCGTTCTTGTTTCTTATAAGGTCGTGCTCGGGGCCTGTTTTCCACCAAAAATGAGTATTGCATACCGCAAAAACCTTTCCGCTTTGGTTTAATACTGCCCAAGTGATAGCTTTTGATTTATCGGGAGTATCGGTTAAAAATTCATATCCGTACGCTAAAACGCCAAGCTCTTTTTTATAACAAAGCGGAACATAGTTTGTCTTTTCAAAAACATCTTCGCCCACCGTATTATCACAATTATAAAGCTCGGTTCCAACGCTGGCATAATCTTCTGACAACCACTCTAGCATATTGCCGTTATACCAGCCTTTATTATACTCCTGCATACCTAAAACATCGGGTGAATATTTTTTAAAAATTCCAAAAAGTAAATCTTCTCTAACATTTACGGGGTTTCCAAAATAATCGCCCCAAATATTGCTTGTCATTATTCGCATAAAGCCACACCCACCTTTTAAAATATTATACCTTACGAAAAATTTTTTGTCAATTATACCTTTTTTAGATATGTACGGAAACGCTAAAAGCCTTGTTTTTTGTTAGTTTTAACCAAAATATACTTGAAATTCTACCATAAAAAATAAAATTTTATAGAAACTGCATAAAAATTGCACAAATTAATACTACAATGAACCGTGTTTTTTATATTAATAAATACTTGCACTTTTTCTGTAAATAATGTATTATATAAACATTATTATCATGGAGATGAGAAAATGGCAAAAATTACATCAGCATTCCTTGCTTCTGCAATAGAAAAAAAGCTTTCGCACAACTTTGGCGTAACACCCGAACAAGCTTCTAACGAGCTTTTTTATAAAGCTGCGGTTTTAAGCCTTTTAGATATTATGAACGAGCGCCGCGCCGAGTTTAAAAAAGAACGTGCAGAAAGGCAGGCTAAAATAGTTTACTATCTTAGCATGGAATTCCTTATGGGACGTTCCTTTAAAACCAATCTTTATAATTTAGGCCTTACCGATACAATGGAAAAGGCGCTTAAGAAATTTGATGTCAAGCTTGAAAAGCTTTACGATTTCGAGCCTGATGCAGGTCTTGGTAACGGCGGTCTTGGTCGTTTAGCAGCCTGCTTCTTGGAAGCGCTTTCAAGCGGCAGCTATCCCGCTATGGGTTACTGCATCCGTTACGAGCTTGGTATATTCCGTCAAAAGCTTGTTGATGGTTGGCAAACCGAAATGCCTGATTTTTGGCTACCGGGCGGCGGTGTTTGGCTTGAAGCTAAGCCCGCATCGGCTGTAGATGTTAACTTCGACGGCTATGTAAACGAATGGTGGGATGACGCAGGTCAACACCATATTGAGCATAAGGATTACCAGACCGTACGCGCAGTACCTTACGACCTTTGTGTTGCAGGTAAGGATGGTAAAACCGTAAATGCACTTCGCCTTTGGAGTGCCGAATGTCAGGATTTTGATATGTCTGCCTTTAATCAGGGTGAATATTTACGCGCCATCGAAGGTCGCGCTATGGCTGAAAACATTTCTAAAATACTCTACCCTGCCGATAATCACATTGAAGGTAAGTCGCTAAGACTTCGCCAACAGTATTTCTTAGTATCGGCATCTATTCAGGATATTTTAAGCCGCCACTTGCGCCATTACAGCACCTTAGAAAACCTACCCGAAAAGGTAGCTATTCATATAAACGATACCCACCCCACACTCGCAATACCTGAGCTTATGCGTTTCCTTTTAGATGACTGCGGTTACAATTGGGAAAAAGCTTGGGATATTGTTAAGGGCACAGTTGCTTATACCAACCATACCATTATGCCCGAAGCACTTGAATGTTGGTCTGAAGACCTTGTTAAATCAAGATTACCCCGTATTTACCAAATTATTAAAGAAATTGACCGCCGCTATCGTAGTGAGGTTGTTCAAACAACAGGTGACTTTGGCTTGGCAGAGCGTACTGCCGTTATTTCACACGGCGTTGTTCGTATGGCTAACCTTTGCGTTGCAACCTGTCACGCAGTAAACGGCGTTTCCAAGCTTCACAGTGCCATTATTAAGGATGAGCTTTTTAAAGATTACTCTAAAATGACACCCGATAAGTTTAAGAACGTTACTAACGGTATTGCGCACCGCCGTTGGCTCTGCTGCGCTAACCCTAAGCTTACCAAGTTCTTAACCGAAACTATTGGTGACGGCTTTATCACCGATGCTTCAGAGCTTGAAAAGCTTATGGCTTACAAGGATGATACCGCCGTTTTGAAAAAGCTTGCTAAAATTAAGCGCGATAATAAAGAACGCTTTGCAAAATATATTGAAAAGCAAACAGGCACTGTTTTAAACCCCGACTCTATTTTCGATATGCAGGTTAAACGCTTACACGAATATAAGCGTCAGCACCTTAATGTGCTTAACATTATAAGCGAATATTTATTCCTTAAAAATAACCCCAATGCCGACTTTACACCTAAAACTTATATTTTTGGTGCTAAAGCCGCTGCCGGATATTTGCTTGCAAAAGAAATTATTCAAATGATTTATACCCTTTCAAAGCTTATTGAAAGTGACCCCGCTGTTAAGGATAAGCTTAAAATTTTATTCTTGGAAGATTACCGCGTAACCATGGCAGAACTTATGATTCCTGCCGCCGATATAAGCGAACAAATCTCACTCGCCTCTACAGAAGCATCAGGTACAGGTAATATGAAGCTTATGATGAACGGCGCTATTACCTTAGGTACCGAGGATGGCGCAAATGTTGAAATTCATTCAGCAGTAGGCGATGATAACATCTTTATTTTCGGTATGCAAACCCCCGAAGTATTAGCTCTTCAAAAGAGAGGCTACCAGCCTGAAAAGTATTATAACAATAACCCCATCTTGCGCGAAGCTCTTGACTTTATCGGTGCAGGCTTTGGCGGTAAGCGTTTTGACAACATTTATAATACCATTAAGTATCACGATACCTATATGGCTATGGCAGATTTCTCTGACTATAAAAACGCACAGGCCAAGGCTTCCGCAACCTATAACAATCCTGAAGTATGGCAAAAGATGTCGCTTACAAATATTGCAAAATCGGGCATATTCGCTGCAGACCGCTCTATTGAAGATTACGCTCGCGATATTTGGAACGCAACACCACTTAAGTAATTATGAATTATTATCCGTTTGATTCAAGAAACCCATTATATAAAAATAAGTTTGGTGCTTTAGCCGAGGGTGAAAACCTTCGGCTAAAGGTGTTATTACATAAATGCGCCTGTCCGCAAGCGGTTTTCTTAACCGTTAAAAACGATACAACGGGCGAATGGACCGATACTCCTATGCAACCTGCAGGGTATTTAAATGATTACCGCTTTTACGAATGTGAAATCACATTAACGGAAGGGCTTTATTGGTACCACTTTAAATACCAAAACAACTTTGGCGAATTTTGTATAAAGAAGTTCGACCACTGCTTAGGCGCAATCTCAAACGATGGCAATAGCTGGCAGCTTACAGTATATTCAAAAGATTACACTACACCCGATTGGCTTGATGGCGGTATCATTTACCAAATCTTTCCAGATAGATTTTTTGCTTCAGGCAAACGCAAATTAGGTGTACCTAAGGACCGCTTCATTGTAAAAGATTGGGAAAAGCAACCCGAATACCGTATGGATGACCCATATTATAAATTAGGTAACGATTACTACGGCGGCGACCTTAAGGGTATAGAAGAAAAGCTACCCTATTTAAAATCCTTGGGTGTAAACTGTATTTATTTAAACCCCATTTTTGAAGCACATTCAAACCACCGCTATAACACCGCCGATTATATGAAAATCGACCCATCATTAGGCACTACAAAGGATTTAGAAAATCTTGTAAAATCGGCAAAAAAGCTTGGTATTTATATTATACTTGACGGTGTTTTCTCCCACACGGGCGCCGACAGTGTTTACTTTAACCGTTATAACCGCTACCAAAACACAGGGGCATATAACTCTAAAAAATCACCTTATTACAAATGGTATAGGTTTGATGACAGTAAAATAGGCTATTCAGCTTGGTGGGGTGTGCCATCACTACCTGAAGTTGATGAAAACAACAAAAGCTTTACCGATTTTATAACAGGCGAAAACGGTGTTATACGCCATTGGCTTAAAAAAGGTATAAAGGGCTTCCGTTTAGATGTTGCGGATGAGCTGCCTGACCAATTTTTAGACAATGTACGCAAAGCTATTAAAGCAGAATCCCAGGACAACTTCCTTTTAGGCGAAGTGTGGGAAGATGCTACAAACAAAATCAGCTACGATGTGCGCCGCCGTTTTTTAAGGGGCAAACAGCTTGATTCGGTTATGAATTACCCCTTTTCAAACGCTATTATAGAGTTTTTGCTTGGCGGTAATTCGCGCAATTTAATTGATACCGTTTTAGAAATTTTAGAAAACTACCCACCGCAAGCAGTTAAGCTTTTAATGAACCATATCGGCACACACGATACACCCCGTATTCTTACCCTTTTGGGCAAAGGCTGTATAGCGTGCAACGAACGTGATTGGCAAGCCAAGCAGTCCTTATCAAAGGAAGAATTCGAGCATGGCTCGGCGCTATTAAAGGTTGGCGCGCTTATACAATATACTTTACCCGGTATTCCATCGCTCTTCTACGGCGATGAAGCTGGTGTAGAAGGCTACGGCGATCCATTCTGCCGTGCAACCTATCCTTGGGGCAAGGAAGACACAAATCTTTTAGATTACTATAAAGCATTGGGTGAAATACGCCGTAATAACAAGGCATTTTGTTCGGGCGAGTTTATACCCGTTTATGCAAACTTTGGCGAAATTGTTTATATTCGCAAATCGGGCAACGAGCAAGTACTAATAGCCGCAACCCGTTGGCACGAGGGCAGTACGGTCACTATACCCGATGAATTTGTAAACGCCGAATGCCTTTTGGGTGAAAATCCAAATGGAAACCAAATCACCCTTCCCCCTTACGGATATTCGGTTTTAAAAATTCAAAATTAAATATTTTTATATGCAAAAAGACTTCGGTAAACCCGAAGTCTTTTTCGTTTTTTAAAGCAATACGCTTATTATTGCAAATACTATAATTTCCGCTATTGCTACCGCGCCTAAAGCGATAAACAATTTTCTGTACTTTTCTTTAAAGCGGATTGCAAAAATTACCGAAAGCACCAAAACTACAAGCGGTAACACCGCAAATACAATTGTTGCTAAAAAATTCACAACCGCTTCGGCAGCTTCTTCATCGTTAATAATGCCCATATCTTCATTATAAAGGTTATAGCAGTTTTCTAGGCTCCATAAAGTATCCGGGTCGGAGATTTGATAAACGGTACATTCTCTCGCTACACCTTCAAAGTATGCATAAGCCCCTTCATCGTTATTTATTCCCGCATCCATAAAATCAAGATAGTAATAAGCATCATCAACCAGAATAATCTCACCAATAACAACATATACATTGTTCTTTAGCTTTTCATCAAGCTCAACCTGAACGGTAAAGCTTTCTGCCATTGAATAATCTATTCTTTTGGTTGTTTTGGTCTCTTTAAGCTTAGTAAGTGTGGTTTCAAGGTAATTACCTTCGGGGTACATAAAATCAATGCCAACTTTATCTTCTTCACGAGTTAAGGCACTTTGGAATTTGTCCATATACTTGTCATTCAAATAAGTAATAGACATCTCTACACCTGTATTAAGCCTATAGTCCGCCTCTATAACCAAGCCGTTTGTCATTGGTGTTAGGTCCAACTCGGCAACGGTTTTCATTTGCTCTTCGGTCAAATTTATACCTATTGCGCCCTCTTTTTCGAAGTCATCATAAGCATCAGCATAGCCAATATCATTACCGTCAATAAGTGAATACTCTTCACCCTTATAGGTTAAGCGGGTGTAATCTTCATTAAAAGTTGCGGTCCCACTTGCGCCGCCAAGCGGTACGGCTTCTACAGCACTTACCGATACCGTAAAAAGAGAAACAGCAACCAAAGCACAAAGTATTATGTTTAATATTTTTTTCATTTTGCCATTCCCCCCTTAAGTTAAATTAAGCTTGCGGTCAAGCAAGTAGTAGTTAATGATGTAAAAAATTCCGCAAATTAAAGCTATAAACAACAGTATGCACAAGGCTATTAGCGCTATTATTAGCTTTATGTCACCTTCGGGCAAGGTTTCAAACTTTGTTCCAAGCGCCACTGTACCGAATATAACCAATAGCGTTGTTACAAACGAAAATGCCGAGTTTGCGGCATAATAAATACCTATAGAAGCTATAACCTTTGCCTTTTTTGTAATAATAGAGCCTATTGTTATACAAATAAAAAGTAGTAACAAAGCAAGCACCGAAAGTGCTAGCATAATTAAAATGCCTTCTAATAAATATACAAATATGTAGCCGCCAAGCTCTTTCCAAATTGCCGCTGCAGCCTGTTTAAGACCCACAAAAAATTCTTTTTTTAGAATTTCCTTATAATAAGCTACAAAAAGCATTAGTAAAACATCAAGGCCTATTACTAAAAAGGTTGCAAATTCTAAAACAGCCGCCGAAATTAGTTTAGAGTTTAAAATATCGCTACGCTTTACAGGTAACGTAAAGGTAAGATAACCTTCATCAGTAAACAAATTTTTATAGTATCTAACAAAAATCATTACTGTAGAAAATACTGTAAAAACTATTATTCCAATATAGGTAAGCATTAACGCAATGCCTGCAGAAGCATCTAAAACGGCGGGAAGCTCTTTCTCGGACTCAATGATTGTAATACATTTACCCGACAAGGCACTTAAACCAGCAGTAACAACTGCTACTATCCACCAATATTTAAATAATGCCTTAAAATCGTGTTTTAAAAGCTTTTTTAACATTTGAACTCCTCCCTAAAAATAGCGTCAAGCGACATACCGCGCTCGTTTCTTACCTCTTCGGCATTACCGCTTAAAACAATTTTACCGCCATAGGTTATAAACATAAAATCATCTAAAACCTGCTCTACATCACTTATAAGGTGGGTTGTGATTATAATAGAAGCTTCGGGATTATAGTTACTAACGATAGTGCTTAAAATATAATCTCTGGCAGCGGGGTCAACACCTGCTATTGGCTCATCAAGTAAATAAAGCTTTGCATTACGTGCCATAACAAGTATTAACTGTACCTTTTCCTTATTACCTTTAGAAAGCGCCGAAATTTTACTGTTTACATTTATTCCTAAGTCGTTTAAAAGTTTTTCGGCAACTTGGATGCGGAAATCGTCATAAAATTCAGCAAAAAACTTTAAAAGCTCGCTAACCTTTTGGCGTGGATTAAAGTAAGGTCTTTCGGGTAAATATGAAACCATAGCGGCGGTATTTTCGCCAACCTTTTCGCCACCTACCAAAATTTCACCCTTATCGGCCTGCAAAATGCCCGATATTAGTTTAATAAGTGTAGATTTGCCGCAACCGTTTGGTCCTAAAAGGCCTACGATTTTTCCGCTCTCAATAGAAATATTCAAGTCTATTAAAACAGGAAAATTCTTTTTGTAAGCTTTGGTTATATTCTTAACCTCTAAAACGTTCATAGTTCCATCTCCTCAACAATTGATAAAAGCTCTTCCTTTGTAACAGAAAGCTCTTTAGATTTAGTCACAAAATCATTGAAAAGCTGTTTTACAAGCTTCTTTCTACAGCTTTCAATAATCTGTTTTTCTTCGGTTACAAACCTGCCCTGCGTACCTTTAGAAACAATAATTCCTTCATCTTCAAGCTCGCTAAAAGCGTGTTGTACTGTGTTAGGGTTAACTGCCGCCTCAAGCGCTAACTGTCTAACACTTGGTATCTGCTCCGAAGGGGAATACTTACCCGAAAGAATAGAAACGGTTATTCTTTCAGCAATTTGCAAATAAACCGGTTTTTCCGCCAAAAAGCTCCAAGCCATTGTATCACTCCTTTTTAATGTATTAGTGTACTACTACAATAATACACCGCTTTCCTGTATTTGTCAATACTTTTTATAAATTACTAAAAAAATAAACCGCAAGGGCTGTAAGCTAATTGCCCTTACGGTTTTTAATTTTATTCTTTATTGCGCTTTTTAATTGTCTTATACACAAATAAACCAATACCTATCCAAGATGCTACGCATACCACAATTACAACAATTATTAATACCTTGGCCATTGTGTCTTCGTTGAAGCTATTATCAAAATCGGATATTTCTTCAACGGCGTTTTCTTCCTTTTCTTCACTTGAAGTTACTTGCGAAGATTCGGCTTTGTCGTCGCTTGAAGTATCACTGGTTTGCTCTTGGCTGCTATCATCAATGCTTGATGTAACATCATCCTTATTAAGCACATCGTAAAGCGTTTTACCCTTAGGAATAATTATTGTATTTTTAACCTTAGAACAGTATTCGCATCTATTCTCTGCAAGGCCCGATTCCTTAAGCGTTGCCTCCTTAACGGTAACGGCTCTATAACTATGCTTTGCATATCCGCTCTCGCTATCGTATATAATGCTTGTGCCGTTACAACCCTTAACGGTACACTTTGCAATCAAGGTTCCAAGCTCTTCACAGGTGGCAATAGTCTTTTGTTCGTATTTGCCGAATTTATGACCTGCAGTATATGCCACTTCATAGGTGCCACTCTTACCGCATCTTTCACATTTACCCTTTGCAATAGCATTTTCGGTACAGGTAGCCTTTTTCTTTATTTCGCCATCTTTTATATCGTGACCAAAGGATTTACAAACCGACTCGATTACTTCTTTAGAAGGAATCTTTTCACCTGTATACACACCAAAGCTTTTATAAACATCATTCCAGGTTGCAACCTTAACCTTGCTAGCCCCCTTAGAATCAATATAGGATAAAAGCTCGGTCATATTGTTTTTTGAAAACTCGGTAAAATCGTGCGCAGATATAACCAACCATTCTTTTTCGCTTATAGCCTTATCTATTCGCGACTTGATAGATTCTAAAGTATTGTCCTTAAGCCAAATGCGTTCTTTTTTATATTGTGGCGATACACCGTAAGCGTTGGAATATTTATAATATTTTCTAGTAACTGTTTCAATTAAATCGTAATTAGCGGTTGCTTCCTGCCCGCCGTTGCCAACTTCAATAATACCATTAACAGTAAATCCAAGTGAAGTTAAAACCTTAAACGAATCACCAATTTGTTTTTCAACAGTAGCAAGATTACAGTTATCTTCGTGTAAAGCATCATGGCTTAATGTGTGTGAAAGTATTTCATAGCCTTCCGCTTCAATTTTTTTGAAAAAGTCGGCAGTTTCTTCATCTGTGCTAATCTTATTGGCAATAAGCGCAAAGCCTGCCGGCATATTAAAATCTTTAAACAGTTCATAGCACTGTTTTGAAAACGGCATCCTACCGTCATCAAAAACAAAGGTTATGTAAGCCTTGTCGAACTTCTTCATTGAAAAATCGTTAGTTTCTGCCTTAACAGTCACAATGCCAGAAAGCGAAACTGCAATAAGTGTAACCGCCATTAAAAGACAAATTATTTTGCTTATTTTATTTTTCATAATCTACTCCAACAAATATAAATTATATAACATTACATTAATAAATGTATACCATAAAAAAACTTTTGTCAAGTTTTTTAGGTGTCCTGTTTATTGGACACACACAGTATTATAATAAAGACACAACAAACACAAAGGAGAAATAAAAATGTTATTTGTATTATTACTTTCAGCACTTATTATAATCGCTATACTCACCCCTAAAAGAAACAATAAAAAAGGCGTTTTGGGTGTGATTCTTGCATTACTATATTTTCCGCTTGGTGTAATATTTGCGCTTACAAAAAAATATAAATAATATTAAAAAAACACTTGACAAAGTGGATTTTATAGACTATAATATGAATAACGAACAAATGTTCGGGAGGTAAAAATTATGACATTCATTCAGTTAATTACAACTTTATTAGAGATTTCGGCTTTTGTAGGCCTTATTTGGTGCATCTTTCATGAGGACACTTTAGTTGCCTTTGAAGAAAAGGTTTTTGCGGCTATTCGCCGTAAGCGTTTGCGCGTTGTTAAAGCAAGACGCACCCGCAGTTTTAATATTTAATATTTCTTTTCCTTTGTCTTTAATATAACAAGGCGGCAGTAGGGTTTTTCCCTACTGCCGTCTTACTTTATATATTATACTTTTCTTTATCGCGGTTTATTTGTTTTTGGTAACGGTCCTCTTCAGAAAAAATACAACCGCAATATTTTTGCATATAAAAACCTTTTTCGCGCGCAAGCGCATTGCCGTTTCTAAAGTTCGCCCTAAAATCGCGGTATAAGAATTTTACACCGTATTTTTGTTCAAGCCTTTCGCCTATTTCTTTCATTTTATCGTGGTCTTGATAAAGACTTGCAAGCAAGGTTGTAGTAAACGCATCAAAGCCGTTTTGCTTTGCAAATATTGCCGCCTGTTCCATTCGGCTTTCGTAACAATAGCCGCAACGGTTATCTATATCCCTTGCTACCGCCTTTACAAAATCGCGCAGCCCGTAGCACTCTTTCACATAAAGCTTTAAGTTTATTTCCTTTGCGTAGTCTATAAGACAGTCGCGTCTTGACTCATATTCTTTAAAGGGGTGAATGTTAGGGTTGTACCAAAAAAGCAATAACTCTACCCCTTCCGATAAAAGCGGGTCTATACACGAAAGTGAACAAGGGGCGCAACAACAATGAAGTAATACTTTCATAAAATCTCCTTAAATTTTGATAATAACGGGCATAATGCCGTTCGGTTCAATATCTATTATAGCGTAGGATTCGTGAAAATCGCGCCCACGCGAGCAAGAACCCGGATTCACAAGATAAATTCCGTCTTCATATACTATATTAGACACGTGCGTATGCCCATAAAGTGCGATTTGGCAATCGTTTTGTTTCGCCGCTTCCAAAAGCCTAGTAGTACCGTATTTAACCGACAAGGTATGCCCGTGGGTGTAAAATATCTTTTTATCGCCAACTGTCGCAACCGCCGTGGACGGATAGGTGGAATAATAGTCACAGTTACCCGAAAGAATATAAAACTTTTTATCAGGGAATATATACTCCATATTTTCCATATCGGCTTCGCAGTCACCCAAAAAGAAAACCGCTTTCGCGTCGGGCTGACTGTAAAGGATTTTTTCTATAACATCGCTTCTTTTATGCGAATCCGAAATAACTACTATCCGCAAAAAATCACCTTTCATTCTAAACTTGAAATTTAAACATAAATATATTACAAGGGGGAATTTTTATGAACAATATAGATATTGATAAGCTTTTAAAAGAAAAAGGCAAAAACATCAGCAAAGAAACCATTGAACACGCAAAGCGCACAGGTGATGCTTCTGCACTTTTAAAAAACCTTAATGATAGCGACAAGCAAAAGCTAAACGACATTTTATCCGACAAGCAAAAGCTTCAGGAAGTTTTAAAAAGTCCGCAAGCGCAGATGCTTTTAAAACTATTTAGCGGTGGAAAAAATGGATGACCTAAACCAAAAGCTTACAGAAATTTTAAACGACCCCGAAAGTATGAACCGCGTTCGCGAAATGGCTGAGAGTATACTAACGGATAATAATCAAAAGGAAGAAACGACTGACGAATCAATTTTCGGAAATTTAAACGGCGCAGAGCTTAGCAACATAATGTCTATAGTATCAAAGCTCAACCAACAAAAAGAAGACCCAAGAACCGCCTTACTTGCGGCACTAAAGCCCCATTTAAGCGAACGAAAACGCGAAAAGGTTGACACCGCAATTAAAATTTTGCGTTTGCTTGAGCTTTTGCCACTACTAAAAGAAAGTGGTGTTTTAGGTAAACTGCTATGAACGAGAAAGATTTTAACAAAGCACGTCAGGATGCCATAAATCAAATGCACCAAATGAACAACCGAAGCACTAACCTAAAACCGCCTCCCGAAAAAGAAAACTCCAATCAAAAATCCACCAACACTTCCGCCTTTAGCGGTTTCAATATTCCTTTTTTAGAAAACCTTAAAACCGATGGCGATTTAACCCTTATTATTGGAATATTATTACTGCTATTAAGCGAAAAAGCCGATAAACGGCTTTTGTTTGCACTAATTTATATTTTACTTTAAAAGAGCATATTTATGGTTTAAATATGCTCTTTTTTATTCAATATTTTATAAGTAAATACTATTGCAAAAATACCAAAGGCTAAAAGTGTTATTAACACATTAGTATTAGTGTGAATATATGGTTCTTTGCCAAAAATATTTATAATTAAATTGGGCAAAGAAGCGGTTATTGTTATAACTATAGTCACAACGCTTGTTGCTAAATATTTTTTAAAGCCTTTTTCCTTTATACCGTTATAAAGCTTACCGCAGCTTATAAAGAAAAGCATTAAACTGCAATACGATGCTAAAAGCAGCACATTATCGCTTATAAGTGCCAATGAAGAAAGATTTATAAAGCTGAAAACCGTTTTTATTATAGCGTAAATAATGGGCATTATATGAAGTAATGGCGGCACTTTAAAGCGTATTACGCTTTTTAAAGCAACCACTAAAAAATACACCGCAGTAAATGCTGTAACAAGCTTTAGCAATAGTACCTGACCTGCAAGCATTGTCATAGGCATATTTTCGGCAAAAAGCTCTATAAAAAGGGTGATAGCCACTATAAACGATGCCGCTGACAGCACCCAATCTTTTTTAGGAAGAGCCACAGAAATTTTATCTATTTGAAATGTTAAAAACGCAAGTGCCGCACAAATTAACGCTATAAGCACCAAGCATAAATTACCCACCAAATCTCCACCGGCAAAATAAAAGCCATTAGAGTGCTCAACCAAAAAAATTATTTGTGTTATCCTTACCAACGTACATAAAGGCAAGGCTATTGCTAAACCAATTGTAAGCTTTTTTAAATCCATTTTATTCTCCTATATTAACATTAAAATAAAAAATTGATCATATATTTAATATTATAATGCAAGTTTAAAAATGTCAATAACAATGTAAAAAAAGAAGGTCCTTTTATGAAAAAATTTTTCACTCTTTCGGTATTTTTATTAGCCCTTTTATTACTTTTACCACTAACCGCATTAACTGAAAATCCGCTGTCTTCCCCTGTTTTAGCCGAAAGCTCAACCGCTTCAAAGCCCACCGCACCCGAAACCACCGCCGAAAGCATTAAGGTTTTAATTAGTGATACAAACAAAACCGTAACCCTTACGCGCGAAGAATACCTTTTTGGCGTAATAGCGGGCGAAATGCCTGCCCTTTATGAAACCGAAGCCTTAAAAGCACAAGCCGTTTGCGCCTACACCTTTTTAAAATGGCGCCAAAAGGAGAATAGCGGCAAACCTTACGATATTACCGATAATTTTCAAGTAGACCAATGCTACATATCTAAAGAAAGTGCTTTGGAAAAATGGGGCAGTAAGGCGGATGAATATAGCCAAAAAATTGAAGATGCAATTGAGGGCGTAAAGGGTCAGGCGCTTTACTATAACGGGGAGATTATACTCTCGGTTTACCACGCGGTATCGGGCGGTATGACCGAAAGCGCAAAAAATGTTTGGGGTAAGGATTACACCTATTTGCAGTCGGTTTCAAGTATTGGTGACAAGCTTGCAACCAACTACATAACCACTGCAGATGCTACAAAAGAAAAAATTGAAAAATGTTTTTCGGTAACTGTGCCAACAGGCCTTAAAGGCACCTTTTCTGATTTTACACGTACAGACAGTGGCTATGTTAAAAGCGTTAAAATTTGCGGTAAAGAATTTAGCGGAAGCCAAGTTCGTGAAGCGTTAGGCTTAAAATCAACAAATTTTGGCGTAGCTTTAAAGGACAACATTTTCACCTTTACGGTTTACGGCTACGGTCACGGTGTTGGTATGAGCCAAAACGGAGCCAACTATATGGCACAGCAAGGCAGCGATTATAAAGAAATTTTGGCGCATTATTACAAAGGGACTGAGATAATGCGGAATTCGTAATGCGTAATGCGTAATTGTTTGAAATAAATTATAACACTAAAAGCCTCAGTAAAAACTGGGGCTTTTAATGTTTCGTTTAGCGACAAAATCGTTTTGTGTGGCAGCAATCGAAGCTTCGCGAAAATATTATATCATTCGTTTGAATGAATGTCAAGTCATTTATTTAAATGAATGTTATAATTCATTTAAAGGAGTTGTTTTTATGAAACAGGTTTTTGAGATAATAAAAGATTTAAGAGAAGATAGTGATAAAAGACAAAGCGACTTAGCTAATTATTTAAGTATTACAACACAACAATATTCGTTATACGAAACGGGTAAAAGAGAATTTAAAACAAAGCACATAATACAGTTGTGCAATTATTTTAACATTTCTGCAGACTATATTTTAGGTCTTCCCGATTTACCTTATCCAAAAAGATAATTTCGCATTACGAATTACGCATTACGCATTAAAAAATCCCGCCGAAGCGGGATTTTTTTGTTATATCTTTTCGTTAAACTTTTTTATTGCTTCAAAGCTTTCAGCGCTTATGTGATGCTCAATTTTGCAAGCATCCTTAGCCGCAGTTTCCGAGCTAACGCCAAGCTTTTCAAGAAAGCTTGATAAAACTGTATGTCTTTCATACATACGCTCGGCAATTTTTACACCTTCATCTGTAAGTGTAATATAGCCCTTACTGTCAACATTTATAAGCTCGGCTTTTTTTAGAAGCCCAACCGCCCGTGATACCGATGGCTTTGAAAAGCCTAAATCGGTTGCAATATCAAGCGAGCGGACATACTGCATTTTTTTGGATAGCAATAAAATTGTTTCAAGGTACATTTCGCCGGATTCATATATCTGCATTTAAAGCACCTCTTTTAAATTTTATACCTTTTTTACGCCTATCGTTACCTTTTGGTCGTTGATATCCCATTCTTTTACAAATCCTTGGCACTCGCCCACTGTTAAAGAATCTGCTAAAGTATCCCCTGCGATATCAGCAGTTTTACGGATAGCAATATCGCAAACAGTATCACTGCCCGAAAGGGTAATTTCAATGTGGTCAACAACATTGAAGTCGGCTTCCTTACGCATTGTTTGAATCTTGCTTATAAGCTCACGAACGTAGCCTTCTTCAATAAGCTCGGTTGTGAGAGTGGTATCAAGCGCTACTGTAACACCCTTATCGCTTAAGGTGAAGAAGCCTTCCTTCTGAGCGGCATCTATAAGCAAATCTTCGGTTTCTAACTCGATATCGCCGGCAGAGAGTGTTAACACTAGCTTACCGCTCTCATCCAATTGCTTTTTAGCGGCATTGCCGTCAAGATTCATTAACGCGTTTCTAATTTCGCCTAACTGCTTGCCGTACTTAGGACCTAAGGTCTTAAGCTGCGGCTTAAAGGTATAGGTAACAAAATTATCAACTTCACCTGTAAAGTTAACATTCTTGATATTAAGCTCTTCCTTAATAATATCAATAAAGCTGTCTTCAAGTGCACCGTCAAGCTTTACATACATAGTGTTAAGAGGTTGACGGTTTTTGCGTGAAGAACCGTTACGTGCAGCTCTACCCAAAACAACAATGTCGAGAACCTTTTCCATTTGCTCTTCAAGGTTTTTATCAATAGCAGACTTATCAACCTCTGGGAAAGCACAAAGGTGAATACTTTCGGGAGCGGTTTTATCAATACCGCTAACAAGGTTTTGATAAATGTTTTCCGCCATAAACGGAATCATAGGAGCGGCAGTTTTAGCGGTTACTACAAGCGCGTGATAAAGGGTCATATAAGCGGCGAGCTTATCATCAGTCATACCCTGTACCCAATAACGCTCACGACCGCGGCGAACATACCAGTTACTCATTTCATCCACAAATTCCTGTAAAGTACGGGCGGCTTCGGGTATGCGGTAGTTAGCTAAGTTATAATCCACCGCTTCTACCATAGAATTAAGCTTAGATAAAAGCCATTTATCCATAACGGTAAGCTTGCAGTCTTTAAGATTGTATTTTGTAGGATCAAATTTATCAATATTAGCGTAAAGCACATAGAAAGCGTAGGTATTCCAAAGGGTACCCATAAACTTACGCTGACCTTCTACTACTGCTTTGCCGTGGAAACGGTTAGGTAGCCACGGTGCCGAGTTTGTATAGAAATACCAACGAATAGCATCTGCGCCGTAGGTTTCAAGTGCTTCCATCGGGTCAACTGCGTTGCCCTTGGATTTACTCATTTTTTGTCCGTTTTCATCCTGAACGTGACCTAAAACAATAACATTCTTATAAGGTGCCTTATTGAAAATAAGGGTAGAAATTGCCAAAAGTGAATAGAACCAACCACGAGTTTGGTCAACCGCTTCGGAAATAAAGTCTGCAGGGAACTGCGCTTCAAATAAATCCTTATTCTCAAACGGATAGTGGTGCTGTGCGAAAGGCATTGCACCCGAGTCGAACCAACAGTCAATAACTTCGGGAACGCGGTGCATTTGCTTACCGCATTCAGGACATTTTATGGTTACAGCGTCAATATAAGGACGGTGTAATTCAATATCATCAGGGCAGTTATCCGACATTGATTTTAACTCTTCAATACTGCCTATTGCGTGGTGGTGACCGCATTCACAGGTCCAAATATTAAGCGGTGTACCCCAATATCTGTTACGCGAGATACCCCAGTCCTGAACATTTTCAAGCCAGTCACCAAAACGGCCTTTACCAATAGATTCAGGAATCCAGTTAATAGTATTATTATTGCGAATAAGGTCATCCTTAACCTCGGTCATTTTAATAAACCAGGATTCGCGCGCGTAGTAGATAAGTGGTGTATCACAACGCCAGCAGAACGGATAATCGTGCTCGAATTTAGGAGCATCAAATAAAAGTCCTGCTTTATCAAGGTCGGTAAGAACTACAGGGTCGGCATCCTTTACAAACATACCGCTATATGGGGTATCTTCGGTTAATTCACCCTTGCCGTTAACAAACTGAACAAAAGGTAAATCGTACTTTCTGCCCACCTTAGAGTCATCTTCACCGAATGCAGGCGCAATATGAACTATACCTGTACCGTCGCTCATAGTAACATAGCTGTCACAGGTGATAAAGTGAGCCTTTTTCTTTTGCTTTTCGCATACAGGCTTTACGAAGTCGAACAACGGCTCGTATTCCTTGTATTCAAGGTCCTTACCTATTAATTCTTCTACTATTTCATAAGCGGGAGCATCTTCAGTTGCAAGCTTGCCAAGCACCTTGTCCAAAAGCTCTTTTGCCATATAGTAGGTATATCCGTCCTGCGCTTTAACCTTGCAATAGGTATCATCAGGATTTACGCAAAGCGCAACATTGGAAGGAAGTGTCCATGGTGTGGTAGTCCAAGCCAAGAAGTAAGCATCTTCGCCTACTACCTTAAAGCGTACTACTGCACTGCGCTCTTTAACATTTTTATAGCCTTGGGCTACTTCGTGAGAAGAAAGCGGTGTTCCGCAACGCGGACAATAGGGCACAATCTTAAAGCCCTTATACAAAAGGCCTTTATCGTAAATTTGCTTTAACGCCCACCATTCAGACTCAATAAAATCGTTATGATAGGTAACATACGGGTCGTCCATATCTGCCCAGAAGCCAACAGTTTTTGAGAAATCTTCCCACATACCCTTGTACTTCCAAACACTCTCTTTACAATGGTCAATAAACGGGTCAAGACCGTATTCTTCAATTTGCTCCTTACCGTCAAGACCTAAAAGCTTTTCAACCTCAAGCTCTACAGGAAGACCGTGAGTATCCCAACCTGCTTTACGGGGCACCATATAGCCCTTCATTGTGCGGTAACGCGGAATCATATCCTTAATAACGCGGGTAAGCACGTGACCAATATGCGGCTTACCGTTAGCGGTAGGGGGACCGTCATAGAAAACGTAAGGCGCATCGCCCTTGCGTTCTTCTATACTTTTTTCAAAAATTTTATTGTCGTCCCAAAACTTTTTAATCTTTTTCTCTTCTTCTACAAAGTTAAGATTAGGTGAAATGTTTTTGTACACTTCTCTTTCTCCTTTCGCCTACAATACAAGGCTGTTAATATGAATACTTTTTATTTTTTACGGTGGTAATAGCAGCAATAAGCTTTCTGCGTATTGTTCCGCTTTTGTCAACCAACCTTTTGTATGTTATTTCATCAATAGAATTAACCTTAAAAAGAACTTCTAACCAATACTCAGTTTCATAACATTCTTTTAAAGCAATTTCTAACTTATTTATAAAATCTGCATTACTTTGTGCGTATTTCGCTTCATGCGAATTTGCACCTATGGAAGAACAAGAACGCAATAATTGATTCACAAAAACCGAGCGTCCTTTTATTGTATCACATACCGATGTTATTTCTGTTATCAGCTCTATTGACAGTTCTTTAATTGTCTTATTATTCATTTTTTATCCTTTTTTGCGATATACTCGCTTTGCTCGTGCGATATATTTTACAAATGCGATATAATCTCACTTCGTTCGATTGCGAAATGATATAAATTCCTTTTTACATTTTCGATATATCTCGCCTTTGGCGAGAATATTCGAAAATATATCGCATCAAAGATATATCGCATACCTTAGTATATATCGCAAATTCCCAAAGGAATTTATATCGCTGTCGTGCGCAACTCTGTTTCGCACGACGCCAACGCATAGCTTTAGCTTGCGTAAAAAAATCCCTTCATCCATAATAGGACAAAGGGACCCCTTGTTATACCACCTATTACGCCAAACAAACATTTGCGGTTTCTATAACGTGAAACAAACGAAAGGGCTTACTTAAAATTCAGCTCTTCTGCTCGGGAGTGATACCGATTTTCAAAACCTGCAAGGCTTACACCACCCCTTGCTCGCTAAAAGGTTTTCTTTAAAAACCGCGCTCTCCGTCATAGCATTTGTATATTGTTTTTTTAAATTACTGGTTGTTGGTAGGAATCTGTTGCTTTAAAGCAGCGCGGGTTTTACGAACTTCGCCCAAATTAGCAGTAAGACCTTCATCGGCACGACGCATAATATCATCAACAAAATCCTGAGCAGCCTTGCGCATTTCACGGCTCTTGCCCTGAGCAGCGGCAATAATTTCAGCAGCCTTAGCTTGAGAAAGTCTAACAATCTCTTCCTGAGCTACCATAGCCTTTGCCTTTTCTTCAGCGTTGCGAATAATAGCATCTGCTTCGCGCTTAGCGTTTGTGATAATATCGGCACGGTCTGCAACAATGCCCTTAGCCTGCTTAATTTCTGCAGGAATGTTAAGACGGATTTCGTCTACAACTGCTCTTAACTTGTCAATGTCAACAAGGGTCTTTTTACCGGGGATTTTAATACCGCTGTCAAGCACCTCGTCAAATTGTTCTAGTAATTCGTCAAGTGTCATTTTAATTTCCTCCATAAATCCTTGCGGATGTTATTTTTTTAAATTTATCCTTTTGAGAATATCCTCCAAAATAACCTTAGGCACAAAGGAAGATATATCGCCGCCCATAGCCGCAATTTGCTTAACCATACTTGAGCTTAGATACATATTTTCTGCGCTAGTGGTTAAAAACAGAGTTTCCACATCGGGATTTAACTTCTTATTTGTTAATGCCATTTGGAACTCATACTCAAAGTCCGACATAGCACGAAGTCCTTTAATAATCGCCTTAGCGCCCTTACTGGCGGCAAAATCCGCCAAAAGACCACCAAAAGCTTCTACTTCCACATTGGGAAGGTTTGGTATGCATTTTTTAATCAACTCAACACGCTCTTCGGGTGTGAAGGTATTAGTCTTATTTTTATTGCTTGCTACAACAACAATTACTTTGTCAAACATACCTGCCGCGCGGCATATAATATCAAGATGACCGTAGGTTATAGGGTCAAAGCTGCCGGGGCATATAGCAATACTATTTTTCATTTAATCTTTTGCACCTTTTCTGTAAACCGAAACATTAATTTTACCGTAGCGGTAGGTCTTGGTTATAACAAAACCGCCTATCTCTTCGGGTATTTCTATTTCGGGGGGATATTCGCAAATAATAATTCCGTAATCACTCATAAGCGGAAGCACCGCCTTTAGCGCAGGCAAAAGCAAACCTTTTTTATAAGGCGGGTCTAAAAACACTATGTCGAATACATCCCTGCTCATAGCCGCAAACGAGCTATAATCGGTACTATATACCCGAGACCTGTCTTCAAAGCCTGTGCTTTCAATATTTTGCTTGATTATTTTAATAGATGCGGCACAGTTATCAACAAAAACCGCGTTTTTAGCGCCTCGGCTTAAGGCTTCTATACCCAATTGACCCGAGCCCGCAAACAAATCAAGAACGCGCCTGCCTTCAATATCAAACTGTATAGCGCTGAAAACCGCTTCCTTAACCTTTTGAGAAGTAGGGCGCACATCGTTTCCATCAAGTGTTTTTAAAAATTTACCGCGACAACTGCCGGTAATAACTCGCATTAAAATCACCAAAGCTAAAATCAAGAAGTAAATGAGCGTATAAGCAGCCCATAATATGTTTATATTATCCCACGAACACAGGTGTTTTGTCAAGTGTTTTTTGTCTTTTAAGCAAATACCCCATTAAAAAAGCCCCCGTTTAGCACGAGGGCGGAAATTTTGGTCTCGGAAGGTCTACCGATTTTAAGACCTTGCGAGTATTATTGACAAGGATACCAACCGTACGTTTGGTTCTGTCGGTCTGCTAAGGCTACCGCCTTAGCGCAGCGGCTGTTTGCAACCAGCGTCCTTGTCTTTATTTTATTAAAGCATATCTTTTTAACACAAATACTAAATTTTAGTGAATAATTTGTTAAATCATTTTTGTATTAACTTGTAAATTTCTTCGGCGGCGATACGTGCCTTTGCAACGGTATCCTTTTGGGATTTTGGTATACAGTAATACAAAACCTTAGGCGTACCGATAGAGATTACATCACCAATTTCGTACCAATAAAAATCGGAATAAAGGCTGTAAGAAAGCTCGGGCGCTTGGGTGTACTCAAGCTCGCCGCCGCAACCAACCAGCCTAAAACCGTCTTTAGTGTGGGTAAGCGTGCCATCCCCCACCTTATAAATGCATTTAGTGTCTATCATCATATAGATATCCACTTCGCGCTCTATTTTATATTCGCCCGATAAAATCTCACTTTTTACACATTCGCGTTGCCACGCGTACCAGTCGGGTATGTGGGAAAACTCGGTTTCGCCGTTTTGGGCTTTCATAAAGCCGTCTTCGGTTAAAGTATAAACCTTACCGCAGCTTTTACAAGTAAGGGTTGTCCCCTTACCCACCGTTTCGCCTTCGGTTTTACAGTTAGGGCACTTATACAAAACGCGGTTAAGACAGTCCGCGCGGAAGCTTTCGGTAATTTTAACCCCGTTTTCTTGCTGCCAACGGAAGTTATCAAATTGAAACTCTGCTTTTAAAACATCATTTATTTCTTCAAAGGATTTTAGTTTAATATCTTCGGGCGATAATAGATATTTCATTTCTGCCGAGATTTTCACCTTGCGTTTTTGCAGGTTATTATAAAGCGGGTCGTAAGCAAAGGCACCGCTTGTACGTATCATAACAACAGGTATAGCAAGCTTTTTCACAAGCTTGCCAAGACTTTCGGGCAAGGGGGTTGCAGTTCCGTCAAAGCTATAGCTTGCTTCGGGGTACATAAGCACCGAGCAACCGTTTTTCTTAACGGCGTGAAAAATATCGCGCACAAGCAGACTATCACCTATAAACTTTTGGGTAGGAATACAACCAACAAGTCGCATAAGCAGGTTTTTACCTACAAAACCGTCGGACGTCATTACAATATTATATTTTCTTGGGAACAATAACGCCGAAGCGATTTTAAGGTCAATAAAGCTTGAATGGTTCATTAAAATAAGGCAAGGCTCTTTTTTAGAAAGCCTTTCCGTTCCTATTTTTTTATAAGAAAACTTAACCCCCAAAAGCTCGAAAAAGGATAACACCCTTATAACAAGCGCCAATAAAAATAACGGCTTTAAGGGTTTTTTATGCTTTTTAGGTTTTAATTTCAAAACTTCGCTATAGGCGAGCTCTTTTGTTTTTATTTTCATTCTTTTTCTCCTGTAACAAAACTCTACTTGATTTTAGCATATTCTTACGGTCTTTTCAATAGTCACAAGTTACCAAGCCAAACGTTCCGCCTAAGATTATGTGATCAAATTATAATGTTTTTTGTTGCATTTATAGAAATTTTGTGCTATTATATTATAAAAATTTTTAAAGAAGGCATTTTTATGAAAAAAATTCTCACCATTCAGGACTTTTCGTGTGTAGGCAAATGCTCACTTACAGTTGCTATACCTATAATTTCGGCTTTCGGTATTGAAGCGTGCGCGCTTCCAACCGCACTGCTTTCTACCCATACCCAGTTTAAAAACTGGACCTTTAAAAACCTTTGTTCCGAAATCGACCCTATTACTGATGCTTGGGAAAAGGAAAATATTATATTCGACGGTATCTGCACAGGCTACTTAGGCGGTGTAGATTTAATAGAAAGCGTTAAGGATATTATAAAACGTTTTGTAAGTAAGGACGGCGTTGTGCTTATAGACCCCGCTATGGGTGATAACGGTAAGCTTTATGCAGGTTTTGATATGGAATATGTTAAAGCAACCAAAACCCTTTGCGCTATGGCAGATGTTATAACCCCCAACATTACCGAAGCCTGCTTTATGCTTGATATGGAATATAAGGACACCTATGATAAGGATTATCTTTTAGATATTTGTCAGAAACTACACCAAAACGGCGCTCGTGACGTTGTTATAACAGGTGTAAAGAAAAGTGACACACAGGTTGGCGTATTTTGTCTTTTAAACGGCACCGAGATTTACGAATACTACACCGAAAGAGAAATCAAAGACTTCCACGGCACAGGTGATATTTATTCTTCGGCGGTTTACGGCGGTCTTGTGAACGGAAAATCACTTGAAGAATCGGTAAAATTCGCTTGCGACTATACAAAGCACTGCATTGCAGTCACCTTAGCGGATGAAAGCCACCCATTCTATGGTGTAAACTTTGAGCAATGCACCGGCGATATTACAGAATTTATAAAATAATCCTATATAGTAAAAAAGCTACCGTTGAGGCACCCTCCGTAAGGAAGGTGCCTCAAGTTTTATAAAACCGATTTATGTCATAAATGCAAAATTAGAATTTTCTAAAATATGTCGGTGAATGTCGTTTTTATTTTATGTATAATATTCTTGAAAAATTAAATAGAAAGGAGTATTATACAAATGGGATTTTTAAATGAATTATTTTCCGCTGGAGTGTGGGGTAAGAAAACACCTACTGAACCAAAATGGAAAAAATGGATACATCGTAATTTGAGTGATAATCATTGTCCGGAATGCTTAAAGCTTGATGGCTGTTGGTTTTTAAATGATAAAAAGCCAATATATGGCCACATCATTTATTTTGCCACTGTGTATTAGAAGACATTTCATATAATGATGTATTAACCAAAAGTTCATCCGATAGTGCTTATAGTAAATTTGACCCATATCTATTTGATACCAAGGGTGAATACGGACACGGAAAAGATATACTTTTTAAATCTTGGGGTTATTCGGTTGTAGATGCGAAATATTTAAAAGCAGAAATCGAAAATCAGGCTTTAGAGAAATATATCAATGGCGACTATACATTAGGCAAACTTAATGACAAAGGACAACGATTAAGTATCAAAATAGAAATTGCTCGAAAAGATACTGGTGACAAAGTGTCTTTTATAACCGGATGGATGGTTTATCCAAATGGTCATATCCAATTAACTACACCGTTAGGAGGTAAATAATATGAAAATGATGGATTGTGTAGAAGTAATAGTTGAAAAAGATAAATATGCTAAAGATGGCGTTCATAAAGGGATGCAGGGTTGGATTTGCCTTGAAGATAATTCAAACGAAACCTGGCTTGTCAATTTCCCACAGTATGGCGAAAAGGACGACATTGCAGAAATAAGTGTAAAAGAAGAAGACTTAAAACTTATTCCTAAAATGGACGCAAGAGTTAACGAACAAATAAAATCACAATTTGATAAATAACTATATATTTTACAAAACAACGTACCCGTCTCATAATAATAAAACTTTTTGAATTCTGAGATAGGTGATGTTCAAAGTATGTAACCCACTATGACACTTTCATTTTTTGAAAGTGTCATTATTATATATCCAAGGGAGACGACTTCCTTACGGAGCGTCTCCCTTGGGTAGCTTTTTTACTTTTTAGATGCTTTATAGCTTTTATAGCAATAATCAAAAATCTCTTTTTTAACCGAGCCAAAGGTTTTGTCTTTATGGTGAACAAGGTAAGAGTTACGGGTAAATTCGTAATCCGAAACTGTAATTTTACGAAGTCCGCCATTTTCAAGCTGCCTAGTCAGAAGCGCTTCGGGCATAATAGTAACACCAAGATTTTGTGCCGCCGCCGAAATGAGCGCTTGGTTACTTATAGATTCCATAACAGGAGTAACCACCAAATTTTCAAGAGCGAAAATATGGTCTAAAAAATCACGCGATACACTCTCATCTTCACGAAGCAATAGGTCGTACCTGCATAATTCCTTAAGGGTTACGGTGTCAGGCATATTATACTTCTTACCGCAAACTGCAATTAAAGTGTTGCAGTCAACCAGACGGGATTTTATGTTAGGGTCGGAAGGCTTACCTTGAATAAAGGCAAAATCAAGCGCGCCGTTTAAAATTTTATTCTCTATTATTGACGTCTGGTTAATAGAAACCTGAAAATCTATATCGGTAAAATTTTCTTTAAGCTTCCTTAATAACCAAGGAAGCTTTTGCTTACCTATAGTAAGCGAAGAGCCTATTTTTAAAAGCGGCTTTTTGGATGAATTTAGCGCTTGCTCTTCAAATTCATCAAAAGCGGATATAACCTCCTGCGCTTTTATAAGCAAGCTTTTTCCTTCATCGGTTAAAAATAATCGGCGGTTTATTCGCTCAAAAAGCTTTACATTATAATTTTTTTCAATTTCGGCAATAGTATTACTAACAGCCGGTTGTGCGATAAATAACTCTTCGGCGGCTTTTGTCATACTACCGTGTTTACAAACACAAATAAATACCTTTAAATGTCGTATAGTCATAGCAATCTCCATAACCAAATTTATATAAACTTTATAACATTATACTATTTTACTTATTAAATGTCAATTGGTATAATTACCCTTGTAAAAAAAGAAAAGGAGAAAGAAATTATGTTAACTTCACAAGAAGTAATGCAGCTAATCGGAAGTCTTATTTGGCTGCTGGCAGGCGTTGGTGTGTTTATCGTTGGTATGAACTTTATGGGTGACGCCTTGGAAAAAAGCGCGGGAGCCGGAATGAAGCACTTGCTTGAAAAAATCAGTAACAACCGCCTTTCAGGTGTAGGAATCGGCGCAGGTGTAACAGCAATAATTCAAAGCTCATCTGCAACATCAGTAATGGTTATTGGTCTTGTAAACGCAGGAGTTATGACTATTATGCAGGCAACACCTATAATTATGGGTGCAAATATCGGTACTACAATTACCGGTGTGTTAGTAGCCCTTAAGAACGATTTCTTTAATATGGCAATGTATCTACTCGCTTTTGCGGGTGTAATGATGGGCTTTTCCAAAAAAGAAAAGTTTAAAATTGCAGGTAGTCTTTGTAGTGGTTTAGGTCTTATTTTCGTTGGCCTTGAAGTAATGAGCAGTGAACAGGCTTTCGGCAATCCGTTAGTTGAGAATATGTTTACGGATATTTTTAGTAGGATAGATTTTCCGTTACTTTTAATATTGGTTGGTGCTATTTTTACCGGCCTTATCCAAAGCTCTTCCGCGGCGACTGGTGTAGTTATTACAATGGTTGGCACAGGTATTCTTCCACTTGATATGGCATTGTTTATTATACTTGGTGCTAATATAGGCACTTGTATCACAGCGCTTCTTGCATCTGTTGGCGCAAATGCTAATTCAAAGCGTGTGGCACTTATTCACTTTACCTTCAACACAATTGGAACAGCACTTTTCGCCGTACTAATTTTAATTTTCAAAGAACCAATAGTTAATCTTTTGGTTTCGCTATTCCCCGCCGATGACCAGATGTCACTCCAGATGAGAGTTTCTGCTTTCCATGTAATCTTTAATGTAACAACAACCTGCTTGTTATTACCCTTTGTAAAACACTTGGTTAATTATTCCTGTGCGGTTATTAAGGATAAAAACGAAGAAAAAGAAGCCCTTACCCTTAAATATGTTGATGATAGATTATTAACAACACCGCCCATTGCGCTTATGCAGGTGAAAAAAGAAATTAACTATATGTTAAGTCTTGTAGAAGAAAATACTCAACTTTCTTTTGCTTCGGTCGACAGCGGTTCAATGGAGTACAACGAAAAGATTAGAGCAAACGAAGAAATTATTGACTTTACAAACCGCGCTTTAACACAATTCTTAATTAAGCTAACCGCAAATGTTGAAGAAAGCGACGAAAAGGTTATTGGTGCATATTTCCATGTTTTGAACGACCTTGAGCGTATTGGTGATAATGCAGAAAACTTCCACGAGATTGGTGTAGAAATGGTTGATAAGAATATCGAATTTTCCGATACGGCGCGCGGCGGTATTATAGAAATGCGCGAACGTATTATGCAAATGTTTGCTATTTCTAAGGATGCATTTGAAAAGCTTAACAAGGACGAGTTATCCGAGCTTACCGTTTTAGAAGAAGATGTTGACGCTATGAAGAAAAAGCTTATTTCAAGTCACTTCGCTCGCCTTGCCGAAGGAAACTGCAGTGCTGATGTAAGTCCTTACTATTCATCAATTATATCAGGCTTGGAGCGTGTGGCTGACCACCTTGTAAATGTAGGCTTTAGTATAATCGACCCCACAGGCTCACAAAAAGTTGATGCATAACTAAATACTAATATAGAAAAAGAAGATACCATGCGGTATCTTCTTTTTATTTTGTGTGGTAACAATTTGAGTCGCATCAAATGAATTTATCTTTTAGCAATTATATCACACAAAAATATGAACACTGTTTTTTAGTGGAAAATCCGCTAAATTTTTTACTATCTGTAAATTTTAATGATTATGTCATTGCGAGCGAAGCGCGGCAATCTTAAAAATTGATATAAAGATTACGGACAGTCGGGGACGCCTGTCCCTACAATATATCCGTATAAATTCCTTGAAAACCAATTACGCATTACGCATTACGAATTCTGCATTAAAAAAATCCCGCCGAAGCGGGATTTTATTTTTTGTGTTTTAGTACACACATTATCGGCGCCTTGACAGATACACTTATCTGTCATTGACAATGTGAGTACTAAAATCAGAGAAATTATTTTAACTCAATAATTGCCATTTCAGCAGCGTCGCCACGACGGGGAGCAGTCTT
>JAZSCF010000094.1:0-3226 GCA_045602785.1 Acutalibacteraceae bacterium | reverse complement strand
GTAAGACCTCTCGGCTAGGCCCGGGGTGACAGTTTTTTGTCATTTCGAGCGAATGCGAAAAATCTTTTTTGACACAAGAAAAAGCGGTAAGCTTTCGCCTACCGCCATTTGTGAAAACAATTTTAGGAACGGACTTAACACAGGAGAACCGTCCCCTTGTGTTCCCTTGTGTTCCGCTTGTGTTCCGTGTGATGCAGTTTTTATAAAAAGCGGCATAAATGATGCGGGGGTAATACAATTTGAAAGCTCATTTGTAAAGCGGTTTCTATCAGTATATGCGCCAACCGTTTCATTCCAAAACGTTTCTTCTATCAATATTGCTATTTCTTTAGCCTTACAATCCCACTCTTCAAAGCTTGCGCCAATCAAACGTGAGATTTTACTCATACTTTCATAAAACGAAAACATATAGCAATTTAAATCCACGGGGTAATATTCTACTATTCCGTTATCCCATCTTACTGAATTATCAAGACCTGATTCCCATTTTGCCCAAGTAAGATTCTCTTGCTCGGTTCCTTTTTTATATGAATCATAGTAAAAAAGTTTACCGTCAAAACGCTGTGTTCTCCAAAATCTTTCATTCAAAACAAGTCTGTTGTATATTCGCTTTAAAAACTCTACGTCGTTTGTGTGTTTATATACTTCATACGTCGCCCAAGCAAAAACAGGCGGTTTAGAGCTATGTATTCTACTCTTTCCGTCTTTATCTACCAAATCCGGAAGCATACCGTCTTCAAGCATATAGTCAAAAAAGCCTTCAATCTGGTCAGTTGCCAACTTACTATCAAACCGTGAAACTCCAACAGCGTGGAAAGCGGTATCCCAGTTCCATATACCGTGGAAATTTTTTATTCCGGGTGATATCATTGTTTTACCGTCAAAAAATTTATTCATAATGCAATACTTATTGCTTTCAAGAACATCTAATGCTCTTTCAAGTAATTCGATATCTCTGTCACAAATATTTTTCTTTAGTTCATCTGTTAATTTAGTTTTCATAGTAACTCTCCTATCTTTTTTAAAGAACACAGAACACAACTTTTAGGAACCCATTCCCATATTATATATTAAATCTCCACTTTTACAAATTCGTTATTTAAAAGTATATATGTATGCTTAAAGCCTATATCCTTTAAAAGCGCACGTAACACACAGAACCGTCCCCAGTGTTCTCCCGCCAATTGTGAAAACAATATTTAAAAAGTCCATTTAATATAGAAAAACCCGTCTTTTTTTACCGTGACATATAAATATGATAGTAGCCATCTATTGCTTCAGTTATAGTTATATTTATATGAATTCTGTTGCCGTATATTAAAAGATATCGTTCCGTTGTTGCTTTTGTATAAATATTTACAACATTTTTACCGTCTACCCAATCTTCTAAATAAATGTCTTCATCAAACGCTTCACTGTAATACCCTGCCTTTTCAAGCTCGGACAAAAAGGCATAATAATCTCTTTCGTTAATCTTCAATTCCGCTTTATAGTGTTTTTCAAGGCTTTCTTCTTCTTCAAATTTCACTATTTCATATTCTTCTTTAATAGGAATATAAAACTTTTTTGTTAAAATTTCATTTGGTCGCATTTTTAAGCCAAAAATCAAGCTAAAAACCAAAACAAGAACTAAAAGTACCGCTAACGCTACACCCAACACAAAGCCGCAATTAATTCTTTTATAAGGCAATATTCAACATCCCCCAATATCCATTCTTGTTAAATCTCCACTTTTACAAATTCGTTATTTAAAAGTATATACGTATGCTTAAAGCCTATATCCTTTAAAAGCGCGCGTGTTTCAGTAAAGTTACAGTCTAGCTTTTTCTTGTCGTGGCAATCGGATGAAATAGTTATTTTAGCGTTATTTTCTTTCATAACATAAAGCAAATTTTCAGCAGGATACGGTGTTGTTCTATATCCCCGCGCAATAGCACCCGTATTTATTTCAAAAATGCAGTCACTCTTAAGCGCTTGTTTTATATATTTTTCGGATAATGCAATATATTCCTTATTATTAAAGAAAATCGATTTTTCCTTTTGGTCAAACTTGGTCAAAAGGTCAAAATGACCAACAATATCAGGCTTTCTTAAAAGTATATAATTACAAAATTCTTTATAATATTCTTCGGCAAGCTTAATAGGGTTATTATCAAAAAGCGCCAACGCCTTTAAAAAATCTTCATAGTTACTGTCAAGCGCATAAAATTCATTTTGATACTTTACTTCGTGGCAAGAGCCGATTATATATTCAAATTGACTGCGGTCACATAGCGCATAGGTATCTTCTTCTATACCCAAATATATCTCTATTTCCTTTTTATATTTTTCTTTAAGTCGTTTTATTTCATTTATATAAGCAGGCAGGTCAGTCATACAATAGCTTTTATCAAACTCGGTAGTCATATGCCCCGAAAATCCAAGCGACTTAAAGCCCTTGTCTATTGCCGCTATAACCATTTCTTCGGCGGTATCATTACCGTCGCAAAAGATGGTATGGGTATGATAGTTAGTAAGCATTTATTTTCTCCTTTTTGCATTGCTGTAACTAAATTCATTATACCACCACCCTGTCGTTATATCAAGATAATACCGCTTTTATATTTATTTTAATGCTTCCCTGCACCTAAAAATAACGGTAAAACTTTTGATTTGTTAAAAAAATAACGATGTTTTTGTCAAAAATGCGAAATTTTGAAAATCCTTTGTTAAATTCTTAACAATACTATTGACTTTATGATTTCATACGCATATAATAGGATACATATTTTTAAAAACTATTTTTTGGAGGTCATTATTATGGCAAGAGTTTATAATTTTAGCGCCGGTCCTTCTATGTTACCTGAAGAAGTTTTAAAGACCGCTGCAGCAGAAATGTTAGAATACGGTGAAAGCGGACAATCCGTTATGGAAATGTCACACCGTTCTAAAGAATATCAAGCAATTTTTGATGAAACAGAAGCTAATCTTCGCGAGATTATGAACATCCCCGAAAATTACGAAGTTTTGTTCTTACAAGGCGGTGCTTCTACCCAATTTGCTATGATTCCGTTAAACCTTATGAACAAAAACAAAAAGGCTGACTTTATTATCACAGGTCAGTGGGCTAACAAAGCTTATAAGGAAGCTGCTCGCTACGCACATCCATCGAAGACCGGATCAAGCACGATGTGTATTACATCGAAAACTGGTCCCTCCTGTTGGACATCCAGATTCTCTTCATGAC
>JAZSCF010000093.1:0-13577 GCA_045602785.1 Acutalibacteraceae bacterium | reverse complement strand
CCTTCAAAATCATCCCAACCGGTTCTTTGGCAATGCGCATATACTGTCGGAGCATATATTCCATCATCTTTAACCTGCTCCCAAATGGGTTCTTCATTATTGCAATCCAACTTGTATATATAAAACTCTTCTCCGTTTGATACATAGCAATATACAACACCATCCTTAAAAGCCAAAAAATATGAACAATCACGCATTCTTTTCAAAATAAGGTCATATTCATACCACCAGTCATTTTCAAAAATGTTGTTATTACCTGTAACACTACCTGTCGACGACAGATATTCCTTCTTTTTATCAGCAATAATACTACCCCATTTAATTGAAACGCTATATTGCTCACCATTATAATTACTTGATTTATCAGGATTTGTTTCTCCATCGGAAGCACCCCATTCAAATTCAGGAATACCTATCGAAAAACTACCCGCATCACAAAAAGAGTCCTTATCCTGCCACCAAAAATTAATTAAAAATTCCCATGATGCTCCATCCAGTTTAGTGCCAAAACATCTGCTAACACTAACAAGTGTACCCTTATCGGTGCTTATGTTAGAATGTACCTTTATTTCACCAAAAAACTCCTCTGTGTTACGGTCGATTGCAACCTTCATATCTTCAGTGGTATCAAACGACGGTCTTGTTCTCAGTTTTCCATCCTTAAACCACATATTTACGCATTCGGTCATCTGGTTATCCCTAATTCCAGTCAGACTATCTCTTAAATTCAATCCACCCGCAAGCGACGGAACGTTTACTTCTCTGCTTGCTTGTCTGTTTATCTTTGGATATTTCATTTTCCTGTCCTTTCATATAAGATTTTCATATAAGGCTCCCCTTATTAGTATCAAGGGGAGCTGTCAACGTTAGTTGACTGAGGGGATAACGCCCCCTCTTCTTAATAAGTGCCACCTACCTCAACGCTCAGGACTAGGAATCACATTCCTAACCTTATCATACTGTGTCAGCCCTGCCCGTTTGGCATTATACAAATACGCAAAATACTGTTGCTGGTCCCCGTCGTTTTCGCTTCTTGCAATGTGCATTGCAAGACCGTATAAAAACGCCTCTGACAATGCCTTTTCAGGCAATTCTATCTCTTCACTCAGCGATTTAATCGGTGTAAATTCACCTGTGTTAAATATTCTCCACAATTCGCTATAAACCAAATTCACCGTCACAACAGCCTTGTTTCTTATTCGTTGTGGCAATTCTGTGTTACCGTCACTGTCGGTATATCCAAGCATCTTTAATGCATTATTTAAAAGTATATTTGCTTTCATTATAGGTCACCTACTGCTTCCCTTTCTGTATTTTGACCACCTTGTGCCGATGCGCCGCCGCTACGCATCATTGCCATTGCTCTTTGCTGGTCCTCAGGCGGCAACGCCATAAGTCTTTCATAAACCTCCGGGTTATTTTGCTTTATGTATTCCAGCACTTCCTCGTCGCTTATATCATCGGGTGATATTTCACGTTCTGACGGTTGTGCTTTGGCCTGCGGCATATTCATAGCCTGTTGCTGTGCGGACATCTGTTGTGCTTGCTGTTGTTGCTTTCTTGCGTTTACAAGACCCGTCACGTCGGGGATAAGTCCCTTTGGTATGCGTTCAAGATATTCAATAAAGCTAATCTGTTGAGCCGCCAAAAGATTACCAAGGTTGGCAATAGATACCGCCTCACTCCAAAGCGTAGATGCACCCACATCAATACGTGCCGTAATTACAAGGTCACGGTAACGCTTGGCATCAAACGTCATATATCTCGTCACACCACCGTCGTTTATCTTAATTGAGCGTCTGCCGTACATGGTAATCCAAAAATCTGCCCATATTCGTGCCACGTCCTCGTTAGTGCTGTAAAACCTGTTTTGATACATCTGCATCGGTGCAATAGCCGCCTCACGTGCCTGCACAATAGCAGTTGCATTATCCGGTCTAAAGTTACCAAGCGCCGCATCATTGGCACCGTTATCCATAAGCACGTTTTGTGCAAATGCATCGGTAAAGTTTATAAATGCTGCGCCGTAGTTAGGCGGTGCTACATAACGTATAGCGCTCATCATATCCTCTGCACTACCGTAAATTTTTACCACTTCGGCAGGGTCGTTGCTTATACCGTCAGGTATAAGGTCACCGTTTATAACCGTCTTTGGCATACCGGTGTTCTGCATTGCCCACACCGAAATAGAATGCGCCTGATTAAGCGCAATTTGGTTTGGAATCTGGTACGTTATTTCACTATCCCCATAAGCACAGCTACGTCTGCGCTCCCATATAAACTTTGCTATTGGGTATCTATGTATAAGCAAATCCCACTCAGGTCTTATTACTGCCTTTTCGGTAACCGTCTTACCCCATACTGTAACGTTACCCTCTTTGTCATACTTTTTGTATAGCTTTGTAACAACCGTCACTCGTCTTGAATCGCTTGGCTCGTCTTCACCACGATCGCCTGCGTTCCTGTAATATCCGTCACAACCGTCAGGCACTATGCCGTCGGTTGCCTGACCATATTTTTCCGCCTCTCTTCTTACCGCTTCAACGTCTAATCGTCTTGCAATAATTATATATGGCTGGCTTTCAACGTCCTCGTTATTGGGGTCACCAAACACCACGTTTTCTATATCTAACACTTCACAGGCAATATCTCCCTTTATAGCAGTGGTTCTGCCTTCATCGGCATAAAGCCCCGTGCGTATGTCACTATCCCAATATGTATATAAAATACCCGTGCCCGAAATATATGCATTTCTAAGCAACTGGTCCTTTTTGTCATCATATTTAAGTCGCTCGGCAGTAATTTTAAAATAATCGGTAAGCGCTCCCATCACAACCGATACTTCAGCCTCGTTTACAGCGCCTTTTGGGGTATTTCCCTCTAAAAGCTGCTGCTTCACTTCGTTTTGTGCGCCAACGTCGGTCGTATCCGGCACACCCTCAGCGCTATAGTTTACGGCAATCGGTGCACTGCCAATCGTCGCCATCTTGTATTCGCCTATTCGTTTAATAATATTTCGTCTTGTCAGTGGTTTTTCGTTTCCGGCATTAACACCGTGCCACTGATCTCCTACAAAAAATCTCTCGTTAATTCTTGCCTGGTCGTGAATGCCCTTGTCTCCAATACTGTTTTTGTACTGCTGACCCGCTTCATATTCACTCCAGATTGATTTAGGTTCGTTTTTTATGTTTTCTTTCATTTTTATCACCTTTCTTTTTTATTAAATATCACACATAAAAGGCAAGAGCTACCTTCTCTTGCCTTTTAAATCTAACATTTAAATTGCCGCTTTAATTATTGCAACACGTTCTTCATTATTTTTTTGCATCAGAAATATCAATTCCATTTTCTTCAGCAAATTTTTCAAGTTCTTCCTTTTTCATTTTTTCAATAGGTTTTTCTTTTTCATCTTTTTCAAGAGTCCATCCACGTCTAATAAGGTCATCACAACGCAATTTGCTCTCGGTTTTAATGAAAGCGGTACCTAATTCATTTTTTAAAACAAACATAATTCTCACCTTTCTATATATGCACCAAAAAAGGGCAGCGCATTTTCGCTACCCTTTTTTAAAATTTTAGCCTGTTATCGCAAAAATAAGATTCTTTTTGCTTTCGGTAACAAAGCAATCATAATAAAGTCTAAAGTTGATTTTATATGCATCCATATCCTGTACTTCACTAGGATCGTATACATCAACCTTGTCAACCTTTTTAACAAGACTTGCTGCGCTCTTTGGCATAACAATTGCATTAACGGTTTTTGCACCTTCGGTTGCAGTATGACCGTTGTCACCAAAGGTAAATGCAGTTTTCATTCTGTCGGCCGCAACAGGAATAATTGCACAACCGTTCAAATTTTTAACCTTAAGGTTAACCTCGCCCTGCTTAAAATCACTTACGGTAATACTGCGCTGTAGCTTATCGCTTGTCATAAGTGCCGCATACATAACAGGATCCACAAAGGCAATTAACTGCTCGTTTGTATAACCATTTTCCGCTTCAGCTTTATTGATAGATGCAAGCATAAGCTCAACAGCATTAGCAGCAACAAATGTATCAACGTGATTTTTGGTATTTGCTACACCGTAAAGTTTTGAAAGCACATACGCATCGATTTCGGGATTAACCTTTAAACGTGTGTATTCGCCCACCATTTTGCCGGCAAGTGATGGCACACCACTTTCGTCAGCATCCTGTGCATCAAGAACAAGCTGCTTACTACGTTCCATTGAAAGTTCATATGATTGATGGGTTAAATTTGTTGCGCCTTTTGAATAACCTGTTTCACGGTTATAATCACCAAGACCATCAAAATTTAGTTGTGGCAAAAGTACAGTTCTTGCACCTGTAAACTTCGCTGTAAATTTACCGTCGGCCAAAAAGCCTGTTTTAGATTCCTGAATGATCATTTTGTCAAGTTCAGGAGCGTACTTACTTGCATAAGCAATAGAATTTGGCATAATTTTTTACCTTCCTTTTTTAAAATTATTTATCCCAAAGACCTGCTAAAAACTGTCGTTCATCGCTCGACAAGTGCTCAACATTGCCGGCTTCCATTGAACCGGCACTCGCCGATGCGGCTTCTTCAGCAGCTTTTTGAACAGTATCTACTTTGGTTTTTTGATTGTGCAGGTATCTCAAATATGCAGAATATAAGTCACGTTTACCGCTTGCCGCTTCACGTATAACCGAATCAGGTAATGCGCTGTATTCGGGTGCATCTGTAATTTCTGCTTTAAGTTCACGGTATTCATCTGCAAGACGTGACTCAACGCTTTGCCTCTCGGCTGCTTCCTTTTCATTGGCGGCATTTTCACGGTCAGCAACATATTTTTTATAGTTTTCTGACTGTTTTGATTTAAAAATATCCATACCAATTTTCACATCTTCGCTATCCTCGCCGTAAAGCTCTTCCAAATGTTTTCGATGTGCTTCTTCTGGTGCAGTCATAAGACGGTCAACAAGCGTATTAACGTCTATTCCTTGCAGTGATGCTACATAATCAAGCTTTCCGTGCAACGTATCATAGTGCAACCCTTTTTGTGCAAGACTTACCGCCTCTTCCTGTGACAGTTCACGATCTTCGTGATTGTACCGCACAGTTATAAACGGTGTCGGTACCGCATTATCAGCATTATCTGCTGCAGATTCACCTGCGTTTTCTTCTGCAGCTCGTGTGGCATTGCCTTCATCCGTTTCCGGATCCTGTGTTGCGGTGTCCGTTCCCGAGTTTTCAGCTTGTGCCTGGGTGTTTAGTTCGTGTTCAGTGTCAGGTATGGTGTCCTGATTCACTTCGCCTTGAACATTATTGTTTTCTTCCATATTATTCCTCTTTTCTTCCCTATGGTGAAGGGATAAATATAAGATTGTATCAAAAAGTGTTCTACTTTATAGAACATCTAATTGTTTGGTGCGGCACCATCATATTGCATAAAGTTTTTCCAGTCTTTTTTTGCTTTTTCAGACTGCCCTTTTGTCGCATTATCATCACTAAATTTGACTCGTGTTGCCTTTTTACGCTCGGCTTTATACTTTTCTTGGATAAAGCCAATAAAATAGCCACAACAAAAAATATTTACCGCTATAGCACAAATTAATATCACTATTAACAACATAAGCAAATTTTCCATACAATTCACCTACCTTTTCCTTGTGCAATATCCCTTGCATTAAGCCCATGATTTTTCTGATAATATTCTTCACTTGTCGGCTTACGCCTGGGGGCAGCGGGGTCCTGAGGCCTAAAATATTTCACGTCATAAAACGCATAACGCATTGCATCCATCAAATGATTGTTCGTATCTTCAGGCTCGTTTACCCCATTTTCATTTTTATCCTTTTTCCAACAATAACTACTAAGCTCGCTAAACGTGTTTTTACATTTCGAAGATACAAAAATCTTATATTCCTGTATCTGTGAAATACCGTTAAGTATCGAATCCTTACCCTTAACACTTGGCATTATCCTTGATATCCCAAGCCGCCTTAAATCCTCGTTAGACTTTGGTTCTGCACTGTCAGCACGTATTCGCTCTTTTGCAAAACCCTTTCGCTTTATCATTTCGGCAATATCACAGTTCAGCATCCTTGTTTCATAATGCTCGTCATATATGTATATTTCTTTTGATAGTGGATTCACCGCAAATGCAATAAATGCCGTCGGGTCATTTGTATAACCGTAATCAAGCCCAAAAAAATGCCTCAACTTCCAATATTCAATCACATCAACGGCTTCTGCTTGAGGAGAGGCTCCGCCGCAGGCGGTGGTGAGGTGTACATTCCCCTTTTCATCAAACTCAAAGTCAATCACTTCAAAATTCTCATAAACAAGCCCTTCAGCTACACCCCACTGGCCAAGACCGGCAACCGCATATCTTCGGTAGTTTGTATCCCTCATCCGCTCAAAAACTTCACGGTCGATATCATCTAAAAACTCATTACAAAGATAATTCGTAGAATATGTACTGACGTTTTCTTGACTTTTATCAAAAAAGCGTTTTTTCAGCCAGTGCGACTCACTCCACGGGTTAAAGGTCAGCGTCGTCTGTTTAAATAAATGCGGCGGTACGTTACCACGTGGCACCGACAGGTCAAGCTTTTCAAAATCATTTTCACTGCCTATCTCAAATGCTTCCTCTATCCATACCCAACACAAATATCCCTTTGATACGGTGGTGGATGCAAGTTTTAGTACGTCATCAAAGCCTCTAAACAATATCCTCTGACCCGTAGGTTTATATACCATTTCCATTGGCGATACCGTGTTCTGCCATAGGTGAGCCACACCTAATCTCTCCTGCGCCCATTTAAGCTGAGCAAAGGTACTGTCACGGTGTGTGTTAAAAACTGCACGCACCACAAGCAAATTACTCTCAGGGTACTTCATAAGCCTATATATCAGGTTAAGCGCCGTCGTAGCACTTTTCTTACTACCCTTACCACCCTTTATTACACGGTATCGGTTAGTATCACGCCAATAATCGCCGTATCCGCCGCCAATTAAATCCGGTAGATAAATCGTTTTATTTTTTGATATCGTCCTCACCGCCAATAAAAACAACGTTTCCTTTGACGTTTAACTCTTCCTTGTATTTATCCTTCATAGAAAAGAAAAGTTTTAAAGCGTCAATGTTACCATCTTCAACAGCTCTTCTAACTAACGTTTTCCAAGCACGTGGCAACTCACTATCGGTGAAACTCTCAATCAAAAATTCAACATAACCGTTAAACGACATATTCTTCTGCCAATTGTAAAAGGTCTGTCTTGACACCTTAAGCTCTTTGCACATCGCAGTAACTGTCATATCATTATCAGGATTACACAGCATTTCAGCCAGTTTTCTCTGTTTTGGCTTTAAATCAGGATACATATCCTTTGCGTCAAATTTTGTCAACATTTCCACCTCTTTTTTTGTTTTTTATGATTTTGCGCACGCCCGCACACACGTGCGCACGCCTGCGTGCGAGATATTATCTTCTTGGAACCCGCCAACCTTATCCGCCGCAAATTATCTGCATAAAGAAGAGCATCATCCGCAAAGTACGGATAATGCTCAAAATAATTACTATCTTTCCACGTTGATATCATATCACGTTTAAAGGCGACATTGGACGACATCTTTTAAATTTCAATATCAGGCAGGTGCAACAGTGCCGCTTTATGTATTCTTTGTATTTGCCGCTCACTGTAATTCATTTTTCGTGCTATATCAAGCATTTTTAAAGGTTGCCGCTCGCCAAACTCATCAATTATACCCAAATAATAAAGCCGAAGCACCCGCTGTTCTGAAATGTTTGTAAGATTGCTTATAGCACGTTCAATAGCAACTCTTAAGTCATATAATTGCTTAAGCTCACATTTAATCAAGTTATCAAAATCAATGTCACGCTTTTCAACAGCAATTTCAACTACCGTGCCCGGAGGCTTACCACCTGCAAGTTCAGAACCAAGAGGGCTGTTGTAGGTATCACACACTCGACTACGTTCACGTTCCCGGCGTAACTGCTCAATTTTTTCATCAATTTCACCATATTGTTTAAGTAGTCTCTTTTTTTCTTTAATTGTCACTTTGCACACCCACCTTTACTAACTTTTTCAAGATATTCAAGTTTTGCAATAAACTGCCCATATGATAAATATTTGCCATACTGTTTTATATACTCTCGGCGCAGTTGTTCAACAAACAAAACATTTTTACTACGCAACGCACGTAAAAAATATCTGCACCGGGGACAAATATTATCCTTACTGTTCTTAGGTTCATATAATTCCCCACACCCACATTGTTTTCTTATAATCTTCGCCACCCTAACACCTACTTCTATTTAAGATTTCCTTTTAAGGCTCCCCCTTGTTTGTTTCAAGGGGAGCTGTCAACGTTAGTTGACTGAGGGAATAATGTCTTACGTTTTAATTTTACTCCACTTCACTCTTTTGACTTTGAGTCACCGAGCGTTTTATAGAGATTTTACCGCCGCTGCCTGATTTGATATCTATCTTCCCCCCCAGGCATAAACCCACGTCGATTTTAAATATTTGGTCGTCGGCAATTAAATCAACGGCCGTCTTTAATAAATCAATAACAGCTGTTGGTACCGCTACTATGCCGCTATCCTCGTCGGCTTTAGATAGCATTACGTCAATCTCTATCTTTGCTTTTGCCGCTCTTTCCTGTCGCTTTTGATAATTACTAGCCGCCTCGCAGCTACACTCCATTGTGCCTATGTGTTCACACTCGGCCTGTGTAGCACCCTCTGGCACGTCGGCCATTATAGCCTGTCCGCAAAATTTACATACTGCTTGGTTCATTGTTATCTTCCTTTCTTTGTTTAAACGCCGGGCAACCATTCACTTCAGGAAAGCACTCGTTTTTATCAACATATTCTTTGCATTCATCATATCGAATACAATCACCGCATTTAGACATCGCTTTCGCTCCAGTCTAACGCCTGTCCGCATTCGGGACAAAAATTCGGAGTATCATAATCTGCTTCAAATTCGTGCCGGCAATACGGGCAATAGGCCTTATCATAAATCAAATTTCCGCTGTCATCATATCCATCACCTTCATAATCAGGCATCTTAGAAACTTGTTTTTTTATTGCCGTTGCACCCTGAAGCAATGCATTTCGTACTTCCATATTTAGTTGCCTATCTTCTGATAGCGTTTTTAAAATATCAATTGATTTTTTAAGAGACATTTCCTTCACCCCTTACATAGTTGATAAAAATCAGTTTTGTAAAAAATCCTGATTTTTATATTGGTCACTGTCATTAACCTAACCTTCCTGAATAATCCGGTTTTCTAACAGCATCGGTTTATTCCAATTTGGCGGTGCCATTTCAAAACCCTGTATACCGTCTTGACGGTTATAAACACCGCAGGGCTTTATACCCATAAGACAATAATCTTCATCAAGTCCCGGTACACCTTCAGCACCATAAAGTATGTAATCTACAAGCACCAAGCAGCTTCGTCCGGTGTAGCAACCTCCAACACTGCTTGTCTGCTCCCACTCATTAAGTGCGAGATAATCGCCCTCTTGGTATTCACGGTCGTTAAGCCTTATCTCAAATTGCTTTTTACCGCTAACAACATCATCAAAATACGGCGGCTGTATCTTAATCGCGTGTATCATTTTCATCCCTCACAATCTTACCGCCGCAATAACTACAGAAATTATCATCAATTGCACAGCAGGAATTACAGTTAGAGCAGTAACCCGTATCATTCGAATTGTAATATTTTTTTAATGTTACGGTTTTAATGCCGCTTATGTCATAAAAATTCTTACAAATGTATTCTGCTCCGCTCTCATCAGGATGCTCGAGCCGATGTGCCTTGCCGCAAACGTCATTTTTTAAACAATCTTTACAAGTCATTACTCATCATCCTTTGTAAAAAGTCTATGCGTACCGTCGCACAACTGCCTTTCTTCATCTGATATTTCATAGCCGAGTTTTATCAATAAATCATACAGCGCACTAAGTTCTGCATTCTCTTTATGTTTACATTCCCAGTATTCGTGATATGTTTGTCTTTCAGAATCACCTGTGTTTTCATAAATCATCAGCCATAACATTCTTTCAGGCTCTTTTTTTACTACCGCTTCAACATCAGCACAATTAATAAAACTGTTTTCATCTTCATCAAACTGCCATTCAAGATTCAACAGTTTTAATACGTCTTCATCTTCTACCCTAGCAGTTCCCCACATTGCACCGCTATAAAAAGCAAACGTAACAATATCAGCAAAATGTTTTTTTGCTATGGCATTGGTGATACTTTCAGCAAACTCTCTTCGTAATTCATAAGCACGCTTTGATGCCGCTAATCGACGGTGACCGATTATAACAGTATAACCTTCTTCGCCTTCAGGTACACCCGCACCACCTTTAATTACAGTAAGATTTTGAAAAACGCCTTGATTTTTTATGCTTTCAGCAAGTTCGGATATATCGCCTATATCTTTTCTTGGATTTTGCGGATGGGGATATAATTTTTCTATTTTAATTTCAGTTAACATTATTTTTGCTCCTTTTTGTTAATATCGCATATTTTCTTTGTGCCGCTTTTTTACGAGCTTTTCTACAATCCTCGCAAAAATCATTATCAGCACGCTCATAAAATGTTGCGCCACAGCGCTTACAATACTGCTCTCTAATGCGAACAAACTCTGTACAGTTATCACAGTCACTGCACCCTGCACCGCATCCACCTACGTCATCCCAATTTTTACACATAAAGCGTTGCCAATATGGGTCATAACCAAGCTCGTTAGCACGAAATTTTAACAATGCCGCTAAATACGCCAATTGATTTTGTACATCTACACGATAACCACTAAGATGTCTTGCTTGTTTAACTGTAGGCATCGGCGCACCGTCACCAAAACTACCGTTGGCCATCATAGTGCGAACACAGTCAAGACGTTCGGTAAAATATGTGTTATAAATCTTTCCACGTATTGCTTTTTCACTTTTGCAAAGTTTACGCTCAAGCTGAACGTAATTATCACCGCTTTTAATGCCGCTTGCGAGCATTGTAAAATGTTCATGGGTCCACTTGGCACCTTCTCCGTGATTGTCTGCTTTAACAGGTCGATATTTAATACCGAGATCCGTACACCTACGCTGTATTGCACCGCCACTTCGCTTTAAAATTTGCGTTAATTCACGATAACCATACTGTTGTTTTTTTAAAAGATATATAAGATGTTCATCCTCTTCTTTAGTCCACGGGTCTTTACGCTGTAGGGCAAAAGCTTCATAATCTTTGTGCCGTTGTTCTGCTACCCAATCAGGCTCTAACCCAAGAGCCAACGGTTCCATCTTCGAAAAATCTATAAAGTTTCGATTCTTTTCTGCCCATTTCCAAAACTCATCAAGATAGACCACACGGATACTGCACTTATATCTCTTTTTCTTTTGAACAGGCATATTGCGGTTTTTAATCCAACTTGTAATTTGGTAGGTGTCAACGTTATCTCGGCCGAGCGCAATCATTAATTGATTAAGTGATACATATTCACCGGCCATTAAAAACGGACCCAACTCAAGCCTTCGAGCCCGATTGATGATTCCACCTTCGCTACGCCTAAGACGTGCTGCAATAGTCAGTATCGACACCGTTCCCCACAGTTCCGATAACAGTTCATCTTCGGCCACAGTCCACGGTTTACTCATACCATTTGTCGTTATTAGTCACTTCGCTATTAAGCCAATTCATAAAAGCCTCAGCACAACCTTGCTCATTGGTAATACCATGTTCTTTCACAGCACATGACATACCTTCATCTACACAATATGGACAATATTTTTCTTTACAACTTGGAATAAGTAAAGTATCTTCATAATTTACGAGCATTTCCGTAAATTGTTCATCATCCATTTGCCTTATATATTCTTTTTTTTCATAAAATTATCCTTTCAAAATTTCTAATCTGCATCTTTACTCAAAATATGTTCGTTAGCGTTTATTCATCTTGTCGGCAGAGTTCCTCAAGAAACACTACCTCTCCTTCTTGGTTTATAAGGTACCAATTATCCTTTATGTACTCGGCGTTCTTGCGCCGTGCATATTCTACTGCGGCACTACCACGTAACAGCTTGCCGCTATCATCACGGCAGGTATAACCGTCCTCGACCTTAATCATACGGTAAAACAAATACGGTCTGCCTGTAATTTCATTTGTGCCTGCACGTATACTGTCAGTATCTATACAATAACCTTCCCAAGCTTCAGGCGGCTCTTGCCACTTTATTTCCATAATATCCTCGGGAGGATCCTCTTGCGGTTTCTTTAAATTACGGCTACCTATCCACTTACGCTCAAATTTTTCCTCGTCTATATCTTCAGCCATCTGGCTTACTATATAAGCGGCCAGTGTACTAAACTCGCCATCAGGATAAAGAGGCACGTAAAACGGTGGATGCGCTTTGGCCGATGCGCCTATATGCTCTTTCCACAATTGTGTTATTCGCCGTGTTGGCACACCCTGCGGTATTACCATATGATGATGCAGTGCTCCCCGTTCACCAAGAGCCGTACGCTTAAAGTATTTAAGCTCGATACCGTATTCTTTATATAGTTTTCGTAACTTTGGCGTAAATGCCGAAAGTTGAGACTTTGCCTCTTGCTTACTAAGTGGCCGTGTTTCTTTCTCGTAAGTAAATGTCACCCACAGGTCATCAGGAACAAAATTTTCGTTCATAAGCCTCGTTAGGCGTCGTATTGCAAGTTCTTCGTTATATCGTTTCATTGCGTCGGGTGTACCGGGACCTACCATATCACGCTTTGCACGTGTAAGACCGTCACCAAACTGTGTGGGATATGTCTCTATAATCTCTACTGTATTGCCGGCACGAATAACACGCCTACGATACATTGCTTTTTTCACTTTTCAATCACCCTCTTTATAGCTCCATCGATATCGGCGGGGAAAGACAAGCACTTCAAATGTGACACCTTTTCTTTCCCCGCCCTTGTGTCAGATGGAAAGTGTGGAAAACCTTCTCAAGCTCAGGTTTACGCACCCTTACCACTGCCCCAATTCACACCCCAAACTTTTCCGTCACCTTAAAAGAAAAAGGTTAAAAAATTAAAGTATTAAAAAATCAAAATTTGTACTTAAAAATTTTCGTTAGTTAATACCCTTATCGAGTGTTTTTATCGGTATTTAACCGATTTTTCAAAATTTCTTATTTTCAGTTTTAGGGTGTGCAAATACAGCACAACACCGCACTTGCATATTAAAAATAAATGTGTTATAATATGAGTGCAAATAATTTGCGTTGTTTGCAGCGACTGTTGAAATGTTTTAGCCGACTTTCAACAGTCTTTTTATTTTTATTCATCTTTTATTTCACCTACCTCATTAAAAAATCTTCTCGCCCAATTACTTAACTTTGGATTATCAAGTTCTCTTTTACGTAAGAGCTGTTGCATAGCAGCAAGCTCAACCCTATACTGTGCTCTTTTATTTGCATTATCACGGTCAATAATTTTATAAACATTTATCATATTAAGAAACTTTTCATAAAGCTCGGTCGAGTTCATCCTTTCAAATTTACCTAT
>JAZSCF010000092.1:0-30067 GCA_045602785.1 Acutalibacteraceae bacterium | reverse complement strand
ATCATTTGTAACTTTGGATTATTAAACGCGAAATAGATATCAGACTTTTTCTCTACTTTCTGAGGGTCTTTGTCTCCGCAGAATTCAACCGCAACGCGTAAACCTGAATCTCCATAGGTATAGATGTCTATTGTTCCCTGTTCTTGTTTCTTAAAGTTACTGATTCCCATTTCTTTAAAATAAGGGCAACCATACTTATTAATTGAATTACCAAGCATAAAGATTAATACGTCATTTCTATCTCTAATAATGGTAGAAAGCAACATTACCCTCTTGAATAAGGTCTAAGAAGTACATACCTCTACCAACATATTTTTTAGCAATGCTTACTACAAGACGAAGGTTTGCTTCGGTAAGACGTTGTTTAGCATACTCATTACCTTCGGCAATTTTAATAGCAAGCTCAATTTCTTCATCACTTGACAAAAGCGGAACGCGGCCGATTTCACGAAGATATACTTTAACAGGGTCATCAAGCGACATATTTTCAAGTGCCGCGTCGTCAATCTGTTCAACATCAACCTCTTTTAAATCTTCTTCGGTAGGCTCTTCATCATAGTCAATATCGAATGTAGGCGGTTCGGAAGCAAGCTCATCCAAATCTTCGGGTGCGTTTTCGATATCGTCAATGCTGGAAGCTAACTCGTAATCCTGATTTTCTAATTCTTTTTCTTTTTTTTCGTTGATTTTTTTATCAGCCATTTTTACCATTCCCTTTATTCTTATTTTTTATTATTTCTTGTAACTGGCTTGCCCAATCTTCAACAGATTGGTCCTTAGGCTTAGAAGAATTTAATCGACTATACTCTTCTAATATTACCTTTATGCAGTCATTTAATACGGTTTTCGCATTATTTCCCGCTTTATCGCTGTTTTGAAGGGTTACAAGATACCCTACTTCACCAACAGAAAAGCTTTGCGCAAAAAGTGATATATCCGCCACATTCCCGTTTTCATAAGCTTCAAGCAAGCAGCTATATGCACGGCGGTTTAAATCGGTAATCATTTTATCAGGCGGTAACGCTTCCCTAGTACCCTTTATAAAATCGGGATGCTGAAGCAGTACCGATAAAACCATCTCTTCGGCGGCAACACCTTTAACCGACAGTCGCCTTTCGGGGTTTATATCATCCTTAGTGTATTTCGGGCGGATAATATCATCAATTTCCTTTTTTTCGGCCCTTGTCTTATTTTGACGTCTGTATTCGTTAACCTTTTCGGTAAGCGCCGTACGGGATACACTATACTTTTCACAAAGCCTGCCTATATATATATCCCTTGTCATAGAATCATTGGAAGTTGACAGTATTTGCGCCGCTTTATTAAGGTATTTAAGCCTACCGTCATCGGTATCAAGTAAAAGCCCGTCAGCTGCCATAAGCAGTTTATATTCAATATCACTTACAGCACCCGTAAGTAACGCTCTAAAGCGGTCGGGACCATTTTTTTTAATAAACTCATCAGGGTCTTTACCGTCAGGTATTACTACAACCCTTATATTAAGCCCTGTTTTCTCCAAAAGCTGAGAAGCACGGGCTATAGCCTTTTGACCTGCGGCATCCGAGTCAAGCATTAAAACTATTTCCTTTGTATAGCGCGCTATAAGATTTACCTGTTCAGAAGTAAAGGCGGTTCCCAAAGGTGCTACCGCATTGTTAAAGCCTGCTTGATGCAGAGAAATAACATCCATATTACCTTCTACTAAAATTATCTGCTCGCTGCAGTTATTTTTAGCGTAGTTAATACCAAAAAGGTTTTCACTCTTTTTATAAACAGGGGTATCAGATGTATTTACATACTTACCGCCTGCTTTATCATCGCCAGGCATAGCTCGTCCGCTAAAGCCAACTACGTTACCGCGTATATTAATTATAGGAAACATTACGCGCTTTCTAAAGCGGTCGTAATAAGTACCCTTTTGGCTTTTGCCTATAACATTTGCGGTAATCATTTCATTTATAGTAAAGCCTTTACCCTTTAAATACTTTATAAGCGCGTCCCAACTGTCAGGCGCGGCGCCCAAACCAAACTGCTTAATAGTTTTAAGGGTAAGACCACGACCTGTAAGATACTGCAAAGCCCATTTTCCGTCTTCACTCATTAAATGGTTGTGGAAAAACTTTGCACTTTCGCGGTTTATATCATAAATACGGTTTCTAAGTTTTTGCATAGAATCATCATAACCGTCTTGCGGTAGCGTAATACCGCTTTTTTCAGCCAAAAGCTTAACCGATTCAATATAATCCAAATTTTCAATAAGACCCGTAAAGGTGATAACATCGCCGCCAACACCACAGCCAAAGCAATAAAACGAGCCATTTTCGGGATAAATTGTAAAAGAAGGGGTTTTTTCACTGTGGAACGGGCACAAACCCACAAGATTTTTACCCCTACGCTTTAAGTTTACATACTGCGAAATGGTAGTTTCAATATCGTTTTTATATTTAATCTCTTCAATAACCTCATGCGGTATTGCCATAGTTCCACCTCCTTAATTTTACATTAATTTTTAAATCTGCCAAGAACGCGGGATATAAATATCCGAATAAACGGTTATAGCGTAATGGTCGGTCATACCTGCAATATAATCGGCTATAACCCTTTCCTTTGAGTCGTTTTCAAGATAGCTTAAAAACTCTTTACCCATTTTTTCGGGGTTTTTATAAAGCGCTTTAAAAATACCTTCTATAATACCAAAAACCTTTACTTCTTCAGATTTTGCTACAGGGTTTCTATAAACCGACTGGAATAAAAATTCGTGTAGCATATCGTAGTATTTTTCGGTTTCACTATCCATTTTTATATCATCACTGCTATTTTGCACAATAGAATTTACAAGGCTACTTATTCTGGCGCTCTTATCGTTGCCTAATTTTTGGGTAATTTCCTCGGGTATTTGGGTGGGTGAAATTACCCCTGCACGAACGGCATCGGCAATATCGTGGTTTATATAGGCAATTCTATCTGCATAGCGAACAATTTTACCTTCAAGTGTATCGGCAAAAGCGCCTTTAGTGTGACGCTGTATGCCGTTTAGCACTTCGTAAGTAAGGTTAAGACCCTTACCATCCTTTTCCAATTTTTCACACACACGTACACTTTGGTCATAGTGGGTAAACTCAAACGGCAAAAGCTCGTTTAAAGCACGCTCGCCCGCGTGACCAAATGGAGTATGACCTAAATCATGACCTAAAGCAATGGCTTCGGTTAAATCTTCATTAAGCCTTAACGCGCGGGAGAGTGTTCTCGCAATTTGGGAAACCTCCAAGGTGTGAGTAAGGCGGGTTCTATAATGGTCAAGCTCGGGCGACAAGAAAACCTGTGTTTTATGCTTTAAGCGCCTAAAAGCCTTACAATGTATTATGCGGTCGCGGTCGCGCTGAAAATCCGTACGAATATCACATTTTTCTTCCCACTTGGCTCTTCCCTTAGAATTTATACAAAGGGTAGCGTTAGGGGACAAAATAAGCTTTTCGTTTTGCTCGGTTATTTGTCTTATATTTTCCATAAAATCTACCCCTTTCATATTATATATTAGCAAAAAAACTGCAAATTCCTTTATTTTTCTTTAAAAGGCATCAATTTTTTTAGTTTTATTTCAAAATTCAGTCTTGCGCTAAAAGTTTCGGTTAATTTAGCACCAAAAGCTTCTACTTCGGATTCAGGCAAAGAAAACTCTACCGTAACATTTTCAGTAAAAACAGTATCGTTTATTTCGCAGCCGCATCCTATGAGTAAATTAACTAATTTTTGGTGATTAGGGTAATCACATACTATCTCTAAAACGGCGCTTGGCACCATTTTGTAAACCTCTGCTTTAGCTAATACATCCTGCACCGATTTAGAATACGCGCGCACAAGACCGCCCGTACCCAAAAGCACACCGCCAAAGTAACGAGTTACCACAACAGCAATATTCTTGATTTTAGAGCCTTCTATAACATCAAGCATAGGCTTGCCGGCGGTACCGTGGGGTTCACCGTCATCTGAAAAACGGCAAAGCTTACCTTCCGCTACCGAATAGGCGTAGCAGTTATGTGTAGCATCCCAGTATTTAGAGCGCATTTCTTCTAAAAAGGCTGTCGCCGCTTCTTCGGTTTCACAATGGCGAAGGGTTGCAATAAAGCGTGAACGCTTTTCAACATATTCGGTTGTTGTTTCGGCTAATACAGTTAAATATGTATCCAAAAAACCACCCTTTTACTGTAAAATTATGAAAAAACAGCCCAACTTCACATTGAAGCTGGGCAGATTTTTTGAGGCATTATTTTGAAATATTGAAACGCTTGTTGAATCTATCAACGCGTCCGCCGGTATCAACCAACTTTTGCTTACCTGTAAAGAACGGATGACATTTAGAGCAAATATCCAAACGGATATCCTTTTTAGTGGAACGAGTTTCGAACTCAGCACCACAAGCGCACTTAATTGTTACCTTTTCATACTCAGGATGAAGTCCTTGTTTCATCGTTGTCACTCCTTTCTATCACATTAGCCAAATTATAATATCACACATTTAATCAAAATGCAAGCATTTTTTTATTTAATATTTTTTTATGTTTTAAAAGTTTTTGTTGACATACGGGTAGGTTTTGGGGTATAATCTACAATTGAAAGGTTATGGGTGGAGGTTTCCCCCTAATTAAAATAACCGTAAGTCAATATATTAAGGAGGGTACAAAGTTGAAAAGAACATATCAACCGAAAAAGCTTCACCGCAAGAAAGAGCACGGTTTCTTAAAGAGAATGGCTACTGCTAACGGTCGCAAAGTACTTGCACGCCGCAGAGCAAAAGGAAGAAAGAAATTATCATATTAAAAGCCACTTACATGTGGCTTTTCCTTTTATTATGGAATTATGAAGCTAATCAAACTAAAGGAAAACTATGATTTTCGCCGAGTATATAATAAAGGTAAATCCTATGTTTGCCCTTATTTTGTGGTTTATTTAAATCCTAACCGCAAAAAATATTCAAGACTTGGCATTACAGTAAGCAAAAAAATTGGTAACGCCGTTAAACGCAATCGTGCAAAGCGTATTATAACGGCGGCGTTTAGTGCCGTTTATCCCAAAATAAATTCAGGCTATGATTTTGTTATTGTGGCAAGAACGCGCACTTTGGATGTTAAAAGCACCGTTATTTCTTCTAATCTTTCAAAAATTCTACATTCCATCGGTGTAATAGATTGTTTAGAGAATGAAAAAACTACTGATTAAATTTATCGAATTTTACAGACGCACGCTTTCTCCGCTAAAAATAACCCCTACTTGCCGTTTTATTCCCACTTGCTCGGAATATGCGATTGAAGCAATCACAGTACACGGCGCATTTAAAGGCTTGCTACTTAGTATTTGGAGAATTTTGCGTTGCAATCCCTTTTGTAAGGGCGGTTACGACCCCGTACCCGAAAAGAAACGTTAATTTGAAAATTACCATTTAATAATGAATGGATGGGTGTATAAATGAATAAACTTTTTAGTATTATTAACATCCCACTCGGTTGGGTATTAAACTTCATTTCAGGTATATTTGGCGGTAATTTTGCAGCAGCGGTATTTGTTTTTACCCTACTTATAAATATAGCCTTTATTCCACTTACCATTAAAAGCCAAAAATCTGCTGTAGGTCAGCTTCGTATTAAACCCAAGCTTGACGAATTAAAGAAAAAATACGGCGACGACCGACAAAAGTACTCACAAGCTATGAGTCAGCTTTATCAAGAAGAAAATGTTTCAATGTCGGGTGGATGTTTACCTATGATATTCCGCCTTGTAATTATGATGAGCATTTACTATCTTATTATGAGCCCTATCACCTACTTAATGAACATTGATGCAGGTGTTATCGATGCCGCTTCAAAAGCGTTGGAAGCTACAGGTGTTAAGCTTGTTGCCGGCAGAAGCGAATTGCAGATTATCGGCGCTGTTTTATCGGGCAAAATTATATCTCCCGAAATTTTAGAAGCCGCAAAAGATATAAGCTTCAATTTCTTTGGCATAGGTCTTACCGAAACTCCAAAATTCTCGCTTGATATTTTCAACAGCTGGGACAAAACTTGGATTATGCCACTTTTAGCCTTTGCTTGCCAGATGGTTTCAAGCCTTTTCTCTATGAAGCTTCAAAAGAAGACCAACCCCGATGCACCTAGTATGACAGGTATGCTTGTTACTATGCCTTTAATGTCTTTATTTATAGGCTTTAGCTTGCCCTGCGGTGTAACATTCTATTGGGCTTGTTCTTCACTTATAGGCGGATTTTTACAAATCGCAGTACAACAGTTCTACGGTCCACAAAAGATGCTTGCTAAAGAGCGCGCAAAAGAACTCACAAAGCAGTGTGATTTTGAATTGGGACAGATTGAAAAATTAAGCAACAACTAGTAAATAAGGAGGATATTCCCTTGATTAAGGAAGCTATCGGCTATGGCGAAACCATTGAGCAAGCCAAAGAAGATGCCGTTTTAAAATTGAATGCAAGAGCAGATGACGATATACAGTTTGATGTTTTAGCAACCCCTAAGAAAAAGGTTTTAGGTCTTTTTGGCGGATGCAAGGCTGAGGTTAAAGCATTTATTGAATTGCCTGACCCCGTAAAAAAGAAGACCCCTAAAAACGATAAAAAAGAAACCCAAAAGCCTAAAAAGGTAAACAAAAAAGAAGAAACCGTTTCTCAAAAGCCAGTAGAAAATACCGACACTAAATTTGTTAATGAAGAAGATTTACCCGAGGGCTCTAAGGCATTAAACGCAGTTAGATACTTAAAGCCTATTTTAGAAAACTTAGGTTGTACCGATTTAAAGGTTAAGGTTGCTGAAAAAGATAACCACGCTTTAATTGAATTCAGCGGTAACGGTCTTGGTGCTATTATAGGTCACCGCGGCGAAACTCTTGATGCATTACAGTATTTAGCAGGTCTTGCCGCTAATAACTGTGGTGGATATTATAAGGTATCACTTAATATAGGTGATTACCGTCAAAGAAGAGAAAAAACTCTTGTAAGCCTTGCAAACCGTATTTGCGAACAGGTTAAAGCCACAGGCAAATGCCGTACTCTTGAACCTATGAACCCCTATGAACGCAGAATTATTCACACAGCTGTTCAAGGTATAGAGGGTGTCACATCAGCTTCCTTCGGTGAGGGTAGCGACAGACGCGTTGTAATTGGTCCTGAAGGAGCCGAGCTTAAGCCACTTCGCCAAAGACGTGGCAACGATAACCGCCGTTCACGCGGTCGTCGCCCAAGCAATAATAACGCTGTTACATCTGCTCCCGCAAGAGAACCTAAAAAGGATACCGATATCCCGCTTTACGGAAAAATTAATTAATAAATTAAATCACTGTGGATTTTAAATTTTCTGCAGTGATTTTTTTCGCGTAATTACAATTGACAATATACTACTTAATGGTATATAATGATTGTGATATATACACGGTTTATTTTTTAACTATATAGCTATACCAAACAGGGTATACTAACATTAATCATTTACGACTGGAGGGACTATTTTGGAGAAGTTTGTCATTTCCGGCGGAACACCTTTAAAGGGTACAGTCCGTATAAGTGGCGCTAAAAATGCCGCTGTTGCAATTCTTCCCGCAGTCATGCTATCAGACAGTCCTTGCGTTATTGAAAATATTCCCAATATTTCGGATGTAAAGAGCATTCTCTTTGCTATGGAAAAATTGGGCGCCAATATAAAAAATATTGATAAATCTACCGTAGAAATTGACCCTAAAAACATTAACTCCTTTGTTGTCACAAAGGAAATGGCAGAGGGTATGCGCGCTTCAAGCTATTTTTTAGGCGCACTACTTGGTAGAATGAACAAAGCGCGCGTAGCACCTCCCGGTGGCTGCGATTTTGGTGTTCGCCCTATTGACCAACACATTAAAGGTTTTGAAGCCTTAGGCGCTAAAATCACCCTTGAAAACGGTCTTGTAGAAGCCAACGCTAAGGAGCTTAACGGCGCATCAATTTACCTTGATGTAGTATCGGTTGGCGCTACTATTAATATTATGCTTGCAGCAGTAAAGGCTAAAGGGCTTACTGTGATTGAAAACGCGGCAAGAGAACCGCATATTGTTGACCTTGCAAACTTTTTAAACACTATGGGCGCAAATATTATGGGTGCAGGTACTAATATTATTAAAATCCGCGGTGTTGATACATTAAACGGTACAAGCTATAGCATTATACCCGACCAAATAGAAGCAGGCACATATATGGCTGCGGCGGTAGCTACTATGGGCGATGTGCTTATTGATAATGTAACCCCTAAGCACCTTGAATCTATTGTTGCAAAGCTTCGCGAATGCGGTGCCGAAATTACTGAATATGATGAAGCGGTGCGTGTTGTTTGCAATGCTCGCCCTAAAAGATGTAATGTTAAAACCATGCCACACCCCGGCTTTCCTACCGATATGCAACCCCAAATTGCAACAATTTTAAGCCTTGCTGACGGCGAAAGCGTTGTTACTGAAGGTGTTTGGGATAACCGCTTTAGGTATGTTGAGCAGTTGGCACTTATGGGCGCTAATATTTTAGTTGACGGTAAAAGAGCCATTATAACAGGTGTAGATGCCTTAAAGCCTGCGTTAGTAAAGGCAGTTGACCTGCGCGCAGGGGCAGCTATGCTTATTGCTGGTCTTGCTACCAAAGGCGAAACCGAGGTTATTGAGATTGAGCGTATTGACCGCGGTTATGAAGAGGTTGTAGAAAAGTTCACAGCCTTAGGCGCTAACATAAAGCGCGTTATGTAACAAATTTAAAACTTAAAAGCATTAATAGACAGGCCAACTAAGTTGACCTGTTTTTTATAGAAAAGGAAAATATAAATGTCAAAAATTTCTCCCCTTTACAGCAGTTCAAGCGGAAACAGTACATATATAGGCACTAAAAACGGCGGTATATTAATAGATGCAGGCGCTTCCTTTAAGGGTATAAACGAAAAACTTTCAGCGCTTGATACCACCGCCAAAGAAATTTTAGCCGTTGCCGTAACACACGAGCATATAGACCACATAAAAGGTCTTAAAACCTTTTTGAAAAATTCGGGCGCTTGCCTTATTGCGTCTAGTGAAACCCTAAACGCACTAGCAGAAAAGGACAGTATCCCTAAAAACACTAAAATAATTACCGCCGAAGAAAGAGCGATTGATATTTGCGGTATTGAAATTAACCGTTTTTCGACTAGTCACGACTGTGCGGGCTCAAGCGGATATACCTTAACTCTTCCCGATAATAAAAAGGTGGCAATATGTACCGACTTAGGTGTAATGACCGATACCGTGCGACAGGCTATTACGGGGTCAGACCTTGTGTTACTCGAATCCAACCACGATATTGAGATGCTTAAAAAAGGTCCCTATCCGCCACAACTAAAGGTGCGTATTTTATCGGATAAAGGTCACCTTTCAAATAATATTTGCGCCAGCGAATTAAAAACACTATTACAAAACGGCACAAAGCGGTTTATTTTGGGGCATTTGAGTCAGCACAATAATACACCCTTGCTTGCAAAAAGCTGTGCTACCGCTTCACTTATGGATTTAGGCGCTAAAATAGACAAGGATTATTTACTCACAGTAGCAACACCTAATAATAACGGGGTGAGCATAATATGATTAAAGTAACGCTAATTTGCCTTGCAAAATTAAAGGAAAAATATTTAAAGGATGCAGTAGAAGAGTATAAAAAAAGGCTTTCGCGCTACTGCAGTTTAGATATTATAGAATTAGAGCCTGTAAGATTACCCGAAAAACCATCCCATTCCGAAATAGAGCAAGCGCTTTTAAAAGAAGCCGATATGATACTTAAAAAAATCCCACAAAACAGTGAGATTTACACCCTTTGTATTGAGGGTAAAGAGCTTTCAAGCGAGCAGTTTGCAAGGAATATAGATACTCTGCAAAACGAGGGTAAAAGCCTTACCTTTGTAATAGGTAGCTCTTACGGAATAGCAAATAAAATTAAGGCGCTATCCAATTTTAAGCTTTCGTTTTCTAAAATGACCTTTCCGCATCAGTTATTTCGCGTAATGCTTTTAGAACAAATATACCGCGCCTTTAAAATCAACGAAGGCTCAGCTTATCATAAATAAATATTTCACTCTTCACTAAAAAAGCTCCCTTTCGGGAGCTTTTTTCTATCCTTTAACTGCGCCTGCTGCGACGCCCTTTATAATATACTTTTGCCCAAAAAGGTAAAACACTACAACCGGAATAATAGAAAGCACAAGCATTGCCATCATAGCGCCCATATCAATTGAGCCATATCCACCCTTTAAATACTGAATAGCAATAGGAATGGTTTTATAATCGTTTCCTATTACAAGGTAAGGTAAAAGGTAGTCGTTCCAAATCCACATAGCGTTTAAAATAGCAACTGTAATTGTTGTGGGCTTTAGTATTGGCAAAACGATTAGAAAAAAGGTTTGAAGCGGATTACACCCGTCTATTGTAGCGGCTTCTTCAACACCAAAAGGTACTGATTTTATAAATCCTACAAACATAAATGTTGCAAGCCCTGCACCAAAGCCCAAATATATTAAAATTATGCCCACCGGGTTATCAAGCCCTAAAACATTTGCCGTTTTTGACATTGTAAACATAACCATTTGAAATGGCACAATCATAGAAAAAACCAACGCATAATATAAAATACTTGTAAATATAGTTTTTACTCTTACTATATACCATGCTGTCATTGAAGTAAAAATCACGATTGCCAAAACCGAAAAAACCGTTATAAAAAGCGACCAGAAAAAAGCGGTTATAAACGAAGTTGTACTAATACCGTTTAAATAGTTTTCAAAGCCTACAAATGTATCAGTATTAGGCAGTACAAACGGCTCGGTAGCGATTGAAAAACGCGCTTTAAAGGAATTTATAACCACTATAACCACAGGCGCTATAAAAAGCGCCGCAACACCTAAAAGAAGCAAAAAGGCTAAAAGGTTTTTGTAACTTTTTTGCACTAGCTTTCAACCTCTTTTCTACGGGTGAGTATAAGTTGAGAAAGCGACACCACCGCCACTATTAAAAAGAAAATGACCGATTTTGCCTGTCCTAAGCCCTCGTTACCTACCCTTCCGTAAAAGGTTTCATAAATATCCAAAGCTAACATTCGCGTTTTTCCTGCAGGCGCGCCTGCTGTTAAAGCTAAGTTTTGGTCGAAAAGCTTAAAGGCATTTGTAATAGTTAAAAACAAACAAATGGTAATCGAAGGCATTACCGACGGAATAGTAACCTTAAAAAGTGTAGTAAAATATCCTGCACCGTCTACACGCGCCGCTTCTAAAATATCGGTAGAAATATTGCTAAGCCCCGCTATATAGATTATCATCATATAACCTATCATTTGCCAGTTCATAAGCACTACAAGACCCCAAAAGCCGTAGCGCGCATCGGTGGTTATGGCGGCGCCGTACCTATAAAGCACACCATTTATAATAAGCTGCCAAATATAACCAAGCACAATACCGCCAATAAGGTTAGGCATAAAAAACACTGTTCTAAAAAACTTTGTGCCGAAAATATTTCCGCTTAGCAGTAACGCCAACAAAAAAGCCAATACATTTATTGTTAATACCGAAACCGCCGCGTATTTTACAGTAAACCACAAGGAATTAAGAAAAGTATTATCCTCGGAAAATATTCTTATATAGTTACTAAAGCCTGTAAACTGGGCGTCACTAACGGTTCTGAAATCACAAAATGACAGAAAAAGCCCTAATACAAACGGCACCACAAAAGCAATCAGGAAGGCGATAAGCGTAGGCATAACAAATATAGGAAAATACCGTTTAACCGCTCTCATTTATTTTCGTTCACTCTTCCATTTGTTTTTAATTGTATCGCGCACATCTTCATAAGTTTTAGCGCCCTGAGCATACTCAAGTAGCGCGTTACCGGTTTCCTTTTTAAAGTTTTCACTAGGAAAGCCTGTAAAAATCCAAGGTACTACTTCTATATCGCTGTCTTCCAAATAACGCGAAATCTCACGCGCTAATGGGTCATTTGGTTTTTCATTATCCTTAAAAGTATTAAAGGGGGTTATAAAGCCTAGCTTTTCGGTAACATATTTTTTACCTGTATCACTTGAAAATAGCCAATCAAGAAAATCAAGTGACGCCTTGCGCTTTTCTTCGCTTACATTTTTGTTTATAGCAAAATAGTTTTCGGTACCAATAGCAATACCGCTTTTTTCTTCGCCCTTTATACCTGTATAAATGGGTAGCATTTTAATATCTTCCGCCTTTACGGTGTTACCCTTAACATCCGAAATTTGCGACCATGCCCAGTTTCCGTTTTGCACCATTGCTACCTTACCTAAAGCAAATTCTGCCATAGAATCGGCAACCGATTTAGAACCTAAAAGCTTTTTATCGGTTAGCGAGTTATTTATATAAAGGTCGAATATATTTTTAAAGTTATTGCTGTGTTTAAATTCAATTTCCTTTGCAGTTAAAAGCTCCAGGGTGGCATCCTTTTCCTTATCACGATATTCATAATAAAGCGGAATGTTTAAAAGGTGGGTCTGCCAACGCCAATCTTCACCGCTTGATAATGAGGTCGAAGCAAAAACGCCATCTATCCCCAAAGACTTTTTATGCTTACTCATATCTTCAACTACAGTTTTAAGTGTTAGGAAATTTTTAATTTCACTCACCTTATTAACACTTTTTTGACGGTCTTTTAGCGCAAAATACTTATCCATAATAGCGTTATTGTAAATAATACCGTAGCCTTCTACCACATAGGGCACCGCATAAACGCCGTTGCCATCTTTTATAGCTAAGGATTTATCACTTAAATAAGAATAAAGCTTACTGTCCTTAATATCAAGGCAGTAATCCTTCCACGCATCATAACCTATAGGACCGTTTACCTGAAAAATTGTAGGCGCTTCAGTTTTTGCAATTTCGGATTTAAGTGTTTGCTCGTAGGTATTAGCAGCAGCAGTTACAACCTTAACCGCGACACCCTTTTCTTCTTCATATTTTTTTGCAAGCTCTTCATAAACCTTTGCCGATTCGGGCTTAAAGTTTAAAAAATAAATAAGGTTTTTGTTGGCATTTGCATTATTTTTACAGCCTGCAAGCGAAAGGGAACTAATAATACAAAGCAGCGCCAAGAAACCGCTCAATACTCTTCTTTTCATAAAAAAACCTCCATAGTTTTGTTAGTAATACTTTTCCACATTATTTAAAAATTATGATTTTATTTTATCAATAGCGCCTTTTTCAAGTCGAGATACCTGCGCTTGCGAAATTCCAATTTCTTCGGAAACCTCCATTTGAGTCATACCGCGCATAAACCTGAGCGACAAAATATGCTTTTCGCGTTCACTTAAATTTTCAATTGCATCACGAAACGCTATTTCCTGTAGCCAGTTTTTATCATCGTTATTATCGCCCAATTGGTCGAGAACATATATTGTGTCGCCGCCATCGGAATAAACAGGGTCGTATATAGACATTGGCGAAACTATGCTTTCAAGCGCTATTACAACATCTTCTATAGGTAACTCTAACTCCTTTGCAATATCCGAAACGGTAGGCTCATTTATGCCCTTTTGCGTTAGCATTTCCTTTACTTGCATTGCGCGATACGCAGTATCCTTTATAGAACGGCTAACCCTTATTAAATTGTTATCTCTTAAATACCGCCTGATTTCACCTATAATCATTGGCACCGCATAGGTGGAAAACCTGACATTTTGGCTAATATCAAAATTATCAATTGACTTTATAAGCCCTATACATCCCACTTGGAACAAATCGTCAAGATTTTCGCCCCTACCCGCAAATCGCTTTATAACACTTAAAACTAATCTTAAATTACCGTTTATTAGACTTTCCCTGGCATATTTATTGCCTTCGCGGCTCTTTTTTAAAAGCTCCATTTTTTCACTTTCTTTTAAAATTGGCAGTTTAGAAGTATCCACACCGCAAATTGAAACTTTATTATACATATCGGCACCTCGCAATACATAAACATTATTGCCTTTATATGTGCCGAATACACTTTTAAAATTTTTTTCTTGTCGACAAATTTCACTTGCATTTTTAAAAATATAAAACACCCGCTATCCTAAAAGGATAACGGGTGTAGTTATTACTTAATTATTTAAGATATTTAGCAAATCAGGGAACGGCTCTAACGAACGCTTTAAAATACCGTGCATTTGCACAATTGCAATACCATAATTTGTAACAGGTACACCTTGTTCGTTGCAAAGCGCTAAACGGGATTTCATCTCTGTTTCGTTAAGCATACAGCCGCCACAATGAACAACCAAAGCGTACTGAGATAAATCTTCGGGAAACTGACCGCCCGAAGTAAACGAATAAGATAGCTTCTTGCCTGTGTAGTTATCAATCCAACCTGGTAGCTTTACTGTTCCTATATCGTTACATTGGCGGTGGTGTGTACAACCTTCCGAAATTAAGACCTTGTCGCCGTCTTGCAAGCGGTCTAATTTTGCCGCACCGTTTACAACTGTCGCAAGGTCACCCTTGTAACGAGCAAAAAGAATAGAAAAGGATGTAAGCTGTACCGTTTTTGGTACTTGCTTGTCAACTATGCCGAACACCTGCGAGTCGGTAATAACAAGCTTGGGTGTGGTTTTAAGGGTTTCTAGCGCATTTTTAAGCTCGGTTTCGCGTACCACCAATGAAACCGCGCCAATATCCAAAAGCTCGCGCAGTGTTTGTTGCTGCGGTAAGATAAGTCTTCCCTTAGGGGCAGCGGCATCAATAGGGGTAACAAGTATTACTGTATCGCCTTTATCTACTAAATCCGAAACAATTTTTCGGTCACTTTTCGAAGCCTTCGCCATAGCGGCGATTTTTTCCTTTAGCCCATTTATACCTAAAAGTGTATTCGCGCTAACATAAGCTTCGTTCTTAGTGTCATTTGGTATATTAGATATCAAATCCGCTTTATTGTAAACTGTAATATAGGGAAGATTACGCTTCTTAAAAAGGTCAATTAACTCTTTATCTGCCTTACTTAAACCCTTTTGCGCATCAACGACCAGTATTGCAATATCCGTTTGGCGAAGAATTTCTAAAGCTTTTTTAACACGTTGTTCCCCAAGCGCACCTTCATCATCAATACCTGGGGTATCTATAATAACAACGGGACCCATAGGCAATAGCTCCATTGCTTTTTTTACGGGGTCGGTTGTGGTGCCCTTTACATCAGATACAACCGATAACTGCTGTCCCGTAATAGCATTAACCAAGCTTGATTTACCCGCATTACGCAGTCCAAAAAAACCGATATGCACCCTTTCGGCAGAAACAGTAGTATTAAGGCTCATAATAATCCCTCCTTAAATAGATTTTGCTTAAATTTACATTAGAAACGGAAGTCTCGGCGGTTAGAATTTTTAATTTGCTCAATATTTTCAGTGGCAATTTTGCATACCTTTTCGGCAGGAATTTTTTGAAGCTCGCGTTCAATAAGCTCGAAGCCTATCTTTTTAGTGTCTTCGCTTGCATAATCTACAAGATATTCGCTAAGTGTCATAAGCGCATTTGGATGGCAGCAGTTTAAAATTTGTCCGTTTTTGCAAAGACTCATAAAACGGTCGCCTGTTCTACCTTCGCGGTAGCAAGCAGTACAGAAAGACGGAATAAAGCCCATCTTCATAAGCCAATTTACAACTTCATCAAGTGTTCTTTGGTCCGAAACATCAAACTGTTCAGAATCGTGGTTGCGTTCTTCTTCGGTGTAACCGCCAACCGAAGTACGCGAAGCACCGCTTATTTGCGAAATACCAAGTCGCAACGCTCTACCGCGTACGGCTTCGCTTTCTCTTGTAGAAATAATCATACCTGTATATGGAACAGCAATGCGGATACAAGCAATAATTTTTTCAAAAATTTCATCAGGAATACCGTTATCAAAAACATCGGGGTCGATATCGTCAGCGCGCTTTATACGCGGAACGCTAATGGTATGCGGACCAACACCGTGTACTGCTTCTAAGTGTTCGGCGTGCATAAGAAGACCTGCAAATTCATACTGATATCTTTCAAGACCGAATAAAACACCTAAGCCTACATCATCAATTCCGCCTTCCATTGCGCGATCCATTGCTTCGGTATGATAATCATAATCGTGCTTGGGTCCTGTTGGATGAAGCTCTAAATAGCTTTCCTTATGATATGTTTCTTGGAATAGTATGTAAGTACCTATGCCTGCTTCTTTAAGCTTGCGGTAATTTTCAACAGTAGTAGCTGCAATATTTACATTTACACGGCGGATTGCACCATTCTTGTGCTGAATACTGTAAATAGTTTTAATACACTCCAAGATATATTCAATAGGGCTGTTAACAGGGTCTTCCCCCGATTCAATTGCCAAGCGCTTGTGACCCATATCCTGCAAGGCGATTACTTCATTACGCACTTCTTCCTGAGTAAGCTTTTTACGAACAATATGCTTATTTTGGTGGTGGTAAGGGCAGTAAACACAACCGTTTACGCAGTAGTTTGAAAGGTACAAGGGCGCAAACATAACAATACGGTTACCGTAAAACGCTAATTTAATTTCTTCAGCAATGCGGTACATTTCCTGCACCTTTTCAGGTATATCACAAGCAAGCAAAACCGAAGCTTCGCGGTGAGTAAGACCTTCACAATGTACACCGCTTGCGGTTATTTTAGGTCTTGCTTTATCGAGTAAGCTATCGATTAAAGGAATGTTGTGTTTGTTTTCTTCTGCATAGCGGATAGTTTCAAGAATTTCTTCATTATTTATAAATTCTTCCGCTTTTAAGGATTTTGGATTATAAATTGCCATTTATTTTTCCTTCTTTCTTATATTTAAAAATCAAAAATCAGTGTGTTTTTCGGTCGCCGCGGTCGGTAACAATTTCATAGCCGATAGCTTCCATTCGGCGACTAAGCGCTTCTTTAGCTTGAGCCGATTCTTCGCCTGAAAAAATTTTATTATTATATAACTCATATTTTTTACGAACGCCCATAGGCGAAAGGTTAGGCATTACAACATTTGCTCCCACTAAGATGCCCTTTTCCCTGCCGTTTTCATCAATAGTACCTAAAGCGGTGGTTGCAGGCAGTAAAAGCGTTGGGTCAATAAGTCTTAAAAGAGAGAGTAAAAATAGTGTTAATTCTAGTGTGCCTGCAGGAAATTCACAAAACGGTGTTGCCGCATGCGGAATAAAGGGACCTATTCCACACATAGCAGGGCGAAACTGTTCTACAAATTTTAAATCCATTGCTAAAGAGCGGTTTGTTTGGTAGGGGGCGCCTACCATAAAGCCACAGCCCGTTTGATAACCTATTTTCTTTAAGTTTTCAAGGCACTCTAACCTATTTTGTAGTAGCATATTTTCAGGATGCAGTTTTTTATATAAATCGGGGTCGGCGGTTTCGTGACGAAGTAAATAGCGGTCAGCACCCGCTTCAAAAAGCGCTTTATAGCTTTCAAAGCTTCTCTCCCCTAGTGACAAGGTTACCGCGCAATCGGGGAATTTAGTTTTAATTTTACTAATTAAACCGCAAAGATATTCATCAGTAAAGAATGGGTCTTCACCGCCCTGCAAAACAAAGGTGCGAAAGCCGAGTAAATAGCCTTCTTCACAACAGGACATAATTTCTTCTTCATTTAAGCGGTAGCGTGAGCAATTTTTATTGCTATGGCGGATTCCGCAATAAAGGCAATCATTTTTGCATATATTACTTACTTCAATAAGTCCGCGTATATATACCTTATTCCCATAAACCTTAGTGCGTGCTTGCACCGCCTTTTTGGCTGCATATTCAAAGAGCTCACTCGTGCGGTTGTTTAATAATAACTCATATTCATCACACGAAAGGCTATGATTTTCTTCCAGTTTATCAATAAGCGAATAAAGATTATTTTTCATTGGTAATCACATTAGAGTAGGCTGTTTTTACGCTAACACCCTGAATCTTTCCGATTTTTCCCGAAAGGGCGGATATTGTGTCCTGCGGAGCATCTATAGCGATTGAAACAATATTTATATTATTTTCTCTATAGGGAAGCCCCATTCGGCCAATAATATAGCACCCATATTCATGCAATAATGTATTAAGCGCTTCTACCGAGCCTAATTCTTCTACAATAATGCCCATTACTGCAACTCGTGTTTCCATACAAATTCTCCTTTTAATAACAAAAAACCGCATCGGGATACGATGCGGTCAGATATACCATAAAACATATTTTTATCTGTGCATCTTTCACCCGGAAAACCGTAAAAATATTTACGGAAATCTTCATGTCAGATTTCAAGCATAATATAACATATTTTATTCGTTGTGTCAATAAAAAAAATAACGGTCAGCTAAAAGCCAACCGTTAGTTTTATTTAATCTTTTCAATATCATAAGGTGTTGTTTGATATACAAAATAGTTAAGCCAGTTTGAATAAAGCAAATTAGCGTGCGAACGCCAAGTTACATTAGGCTTATTATTGGGGTCATTATTAGGGAAATAATTTTTTGGTATATCAATTGGCTTTCCTTGACTTAAATCTCTAAAATACTCGTTAGCTAAGGTTTCGGCATCGTATTCAGAATGGCCTGTTATAAAAATTTGCTTGCCGTTTTTGGTAGCTAAAGCGTATATACCTGCCTCCTCAGAAGAAGCCAAAATCTTAAGCTTTTTGCATTTTTTGACCTTTTCATCATCTATAGTTGTATGCCTTGAATGAGGCACCATAAACACATCATCAAAACCGCGAAACAGTATAGAATTTTTGTAATCAGCCTTATGCGGAAAAACACCGAACATTTTACTGGGCAATACCTTTTTATCAATACCAAAGTGATAATAAAGACCTGCCTGCGCACCCCAACAAATATGGAAGGTGCTATGAACATGGGTTTTAGTCCACTCCATAATTTCGCATAGCTCTTGCCAATATTCAACATCTTCAAACGGCATAAGCTCCACAGGGGCACCTGTAATAATCATACCGTCAAAGGTAAGGTGCTTTACATCATCAAAGGTTTTATAAAAAGCCAGCATATGCTCTTGCGGAGTATTTTTAGATAAATGGCTTTTTGTGTGTATAAGTTCAAGTTCCACCTGCAAGGGTGAATTACCCAAAAGACGTGATAACTGAGTTTCGGTTTCAATCTTTTTAGGCATAAGATTTAAAAGCAATATTTTTAAAGGGCGAATATCCTGTGTTATGGCTCGGGTTTCGGTCATAACGAAGATATTTTCGTCATTTAAGGTTTTTACTGCCGGTAAATCGTTTGGTATTCTAATAGGCATATATTTATATCCTTTTTCATATTATGCCTCCCTTGTCTAAAGGGAGGTGTCAAAGCCGTTGCTTTGACGCAGGGTTTTTCCTTTAAATTAAATTTTATCAAGTGCCTGCTTAATATCTGCAATAATGTCTTCACTTTCTTCAATACCGCAGGAGAAACGAATTAAATCAGGGGTGATGCCTGCTGCCATAAGCTCATCATCGTTCATCTGGCGGTGGGTAGCATTAGCTGGGTGCAAGCAGCATGTACGCGCATCTGCAACGTGGGTTGCAATACTAGCCATTTTAAGCTGTTTCATAAAGGCTTCGGCTGCGGGTCTTCCGCCCTTAACACCAAAGCTTACAACACCACAACCGCCGTTTGGCATATATTTTTGTGCTAATTCGTAATTCTTGTCACCCTCTAAATGCGGGAATCTTACCCAAGAAATGCGGTCGTCATTTTGTAAAAACTCGGCAACAGCCAAGCCGTTTTCATAATGCTTTTTAATACGCAAGTGTAAGCTTTCAAGACCTAAATTTAAAACATATGCAGTTTGCGCTTGCTGACAACAACCAAAGTCGCGCATTAACTGTGCAGTAGCCTTTGTAATAAAAGCGCCTTCTATACCGAAGCGTTCGGTATAGGTAACACCGTGATAGCTATCATCAGGTGTGCAAAGTCCCGGATATTTATCAGGGTACTTAGTCCAATCAAATTTACCTGAATCTACAATACAACCGCCTACAGCACTACCGTGACCGTCCATATACTTAGTAGTAGAATGAATTACAATATCTGCTCCCCATTCAATAGGACGGCAATGTACCGGTGTTGCAAAGGTATTATCTACAATAAGCGGTACACCGTGCTTATGAGCCATAGCGCTAAAGCGTTCAATATCCAAAACATTTAAAGCAGGGTTAGCGATAGTTTCGCCGAAAACCGCCTTAGTATTAGGCTTAAATGCAGCTTCAAACTCTTCGTCTGTGCAGTCGGGAGTGATAAAGGTAAAATCTATACCCATACGCTTCATAGTAACAGCGAAAAGGTTATAAGTACCGCCATAAATAGCAGAGGAAGCAACGATATGGTCACCTACACCTGCAATATTAAAGATTGAGAAAAAGGATGCTGCCTGACCAGAAGAGGTAAGCATTGCGGCAGTACCGCCCTCCATCTCACAAATTTTAGCAGCAACAAGGTCACAGGTAGGATTTTGAAGGCGGGCATAAAAATAACCCGAAGCCTCTAAATCAAAAAGCTTACCCATATCCTCACTTGTATCATATTTATATGTTGTGCTTTGATAAATCGGAATTTGGCGTGGCTCACCGTTTTTAGGCTGATAACCACCCTGTACACATTTTGTACCAAGTTTTGTATTTTTCATAATCAATTACTCCAAACCGAATATTTTTTTTGCGTTCATATTAAGTATACTATTTATTTCAGATGTGTCAAGAGAAAGGCTTAAAAAATATTCTATTTCTTTTTTTTGCGACCACATAGGATAGTCTGTACCAAATAGCACCTTTTCAGCGCCGTATTCTCTTATAATTTCCTTTGCAGTTTCGGGTTTTAGGTAGAAAAAGGAAGAAGAACAGTCAACATAAAAGTTTGGCATATCCTTATATTCCTTAACGGCATCCTGCCAGATTGACCAACCGCCCAAATGTGCGCCTATAACCTTTAGTCCTTTATAAATCTCTAAAATAGGCAACATTCGGTTAGGGTTAGAATAATCGTAACGGTTATCCCCTGTATGTATTAGCATTGGTAAATTATTTTCTTCGCATAATTCGTAAATTTTAAGGCAACGATAGTCATCTAGCTTAAAGGCTTGAATATCAGGGTGTAATTTAACACCCTTTAGCCCTAATTTTAGGATATTTTGAACATCGCCCTTAATATCAGCACTATCGAGGTGCAAGGTACCAAGACCTGTCATAAGACCTTCTGATTTTGCAACCTCACTTGCAATAAATTGATTTATACTTGCAACCTGCTTAGGAGTGGTTGCTACAGACTGAACGATAAAATGGTCAATGCCTGCTTGCTTACCACTCTCTATAAGGTCTTCTACCGTGCCCTTACCTACCGATTTTGTACTGTAAAAATTATCAGTACCGCCTACTGCCTTTTCTGCAATTTTTTCGGGGTAAATATGGCAATGCGAATCTATTGTAAAAATACCTTTTATCATAATCCCAACTTCTTAGCTGCATCTTCGCGCATTTTGTATTTAAGAATTTTACCTGCCGCATTCATTGGGAATGAAGCTACAAACTCAATATATCGGGGAACCTTATGGCGAGCCATATTTGCGGCGATATATTGACGCATTTCATCCTCGGTCATACTCTCACCCTTTTTAAGAATAATGCAAGCCATAATTTCTTCGCCGTAGGTTTTATCGGGAACGCCTATTACCTGAACATCGCTTACCTTATCACAGGTATAAATAAACTCTTCAATTTCCTTAGGATAAATATTTTCGCCACCGCGAATAATCATATCCTTTAATCGACCTGTAATACGGTAGTTGCCGTTTTCATCCTTGCAAGCCAAGTCGCCTGTATGAAGCCAACCATCAGCATCAATAGCTTCGGCGGTAGCTTTAGGCATCTTGTAATAACCCTTCATTATATTGTAACCACGTGCAACAAACTCACCATTGACACCCACAGGGCAATCTAAGCCTGTTTCAGGGTCAACAATTTTACATTCAACATTAGCAAAAGCACTACCCACAGTTTCTGTACGAACCTCCAAAGAATCGAAATAACTGCTCATAGTACAACCGGGTGACGCTTCTGTTTGACCGTAAACCGAAACAATTTCTTTCATATTCATAACTTCGGTAGCCTTTTTCATAAGGTCGGCAGGACAGTTTGCACCCGCCATAATACCTACGCGCATATATGAAAAATCGGTTTTCTCGAAATCTGGATGATTCATCATAGCGATAAACATTGTAGGAACACCGTTAAATGCAGTAATATGCTCGTTATTAACGCAAGAAAGCGAAGATTTAGCCGAGAAGTATGGCATTGGGCACATTGTAGCACCATGTGTCATAGAAGATGTCATAGAAAGTACCATACCGAAGCAGTGGAACATAGGCACCTGAATCATCATTCTATCAGCGGTGGAAAGCTCCATTTGGTCACCAATGTATTTGCCGTTATTAACAACGTTATAGTGTGTAAGCATTACACCCTTAGGGAAGCCTGTAGTACCAGATGTATACTGCATATTACATACATCGTCCTTATCTACAGCCGCTGCCATACGGTAAACCTCGCTTACAGGCACCTGAGTCGATAACTCAATTGCATCATTCCAAGTAAGGCAGCCCTTTTGCTTAAAGCCAACTGTAATTGCATTTCTAAGGAACGGAAGGCGCTTACTGTGAAGCGGAGTGCCCGGCTTAGTGTTTTCAAGCTCGGGACAGAGCTCAGCAATAATATCACCATAGCGGCAATCCTTTGCACCCTCGGTCATAATTAAAGTGTGGGTATCAGATTGGCGGAGCAAATACTCAATTTCGTGAATTTTATAAGCAGTATTTACAGTAACAAGTACCGCTCCCAATTTTACGGTTGCCCAAAAAGCAATATACCACTGCGGAACGTTAGAAGCCCATACTGCAACATGGGTACCTGCCTTAACACCTAAGGCAATCAATGTGCGCGCAAAGGTATCTACATCATCACGGAATTCACTATAGGTTCTTGTATAGTCAAGAGTAGTGTATTTAAAGGCATATTGGTCGGGGAATTCTTCTACCATACGGTCAAGAACATCCCCGAAAGTACAGTCAATAAGGCGATTCTTTTCCCAAACATATCTACCTGTATGAGCGCGGTTATAGTAAAGCGAATTATCACTACGTGATACATCGCCCCACTGCTTCATATAGTTTACAAAATGGGAGAAAATAATCTCCATATCGTCTAACTCTTCACACCAGTCGGGTGTCCATTCAAGCGATACAAAGCCGTCAAAATTTATAGAGCGAAGACCCAACATCATATCTTCAATAGGCATCTCACCTTCACCTATTAGGCAAAACTCGTTGCCGTTTTCGGTTTTAACAGCATCTTTAATATGAACATGCTTTACATAAGCACCCAAGTTTTTAATGGTAGCTTCGGGAGTTTCGTCTGCATCGAAATATGTAGCGTACATATCCCAAAGCGCCGCTAAATTATCGTGTGCAAAGCTATCAAGCAACTCGCAAAGCTTGGCAGTATTGGCAAAGATACCCGAGGTTTCAACCAAAATAACAATATTTTTTTGCTCGGCTGCGGGAAGTACTTTTCCTATAATTGCGCTTACAAAATCATAATTTTCTTCGCCATAAGCCTTTACTCTTACGTAATTTATATGCAAATTAGAAGCAATTTCGATACATTTTTCAATTTCGCTTATAATTTCACTCTCGCTACCGCTATTAGCAAGGTTGCAAATAGTATCAATACATGGGATAGACAACTTTTTTTCATAAAGCTTTCTTACAGTTTTTGCGGCGGCATAATCGTGAAAAGCGCCGTCCTTGTCGGTAAAAAGCTTGTTATGAATATTGTGAAGTTCAATACCTTGAAACTTTAAATCATTTGCGATATCACAAAAATCATCAAAAGTGCTGTTATGCCAGCCTTTTGTTGAAAAAGATAATTTCATTTTTAAGCCTCCTCAAAAACAATTTTATTTACTGCATTGATGTAAGCTTTTATACTTGCGGCAATAATATCAGTAGAAATACCATTACCCGAATAAAGCTTACCGTCCTTGCGAAGCTTTACTATAGCACTACCCATAGCGCCCTTACCCTCTGTTACAGAGTGGATTTGGAAATCGTCTAATTCGTAATTGCTGCCTAAAATTTGCTCTAAAGCGTGAAAAGCGGCATCAATAGTACCGTCACCTGCGCCTATACCCTGTAAGGACTGACCGTCCTTTTCCAAGGTAACCTGAGCAGTAGAAGTAATAATATTACCGCTATTTACAACATAGTTTATAACCTTGTATGTAGGCTCAACCTGTAAGGCTACGCTTGCTACAATCGCATCAAGCTCCTTAGCGGTTATGCGCTTTTTAGCAGCGACACGCAAAAATTCATCATAAACCTTTGTACCGTCGGCTTCGGATAAATCGTACCCCAAACCTAAAACTGCTTTAAGTACGGTTTCCTTATCATCATTAGCATCAAGCTCTAATTCATTTTCCCCAAATTCGACAATATTTGACAAAGAGTTTTCACCCTTAACATTGTCTGTAATCCAGGTGATTTGGTTTATAATACGGTTAAGCTCGGTAAATTTAACTTCTGACTCAAAGCCGTAGCTATTACCACAGTTTTTAACTATTCCTGCAAAGGTAGAAAGGTTTGTAATACTTCCTATTACTCCTGTTTTAACAGTATTAACACCGCTACGAACGGCAATAATTGTATTAGCTGCAGCAAGACCGTTTTTATCTTCACACATAACACCGCTGTCAACGCCCTCAAGCATATATTCAGTAACAAACTCACTAAATTCATCAGGCATCATTTCGGATGTGGAATCACAAAATGTTATAAGCTTAGCGCCCGATTCTTTTGCGGCAGCTACTGCATCCTTTAAAAAGTCTTCTTCGGCTCTTGTAGCATCAATAGCGCAAAATTCAACATCGCTGATTTTCTCTTTTGCGTAAGCTACAGTTTCCTTAATAACTTCAAGCATTTTATTTGCTTTAATATGAAGCGAATATTCCATACCCACACAAGAAAGCGGAAGCTCTACACGGATACGAGGATTTTTAGCGGTATTAAGCGCCGCAACCGCCTTATCTACATCGGCTTTATTTTGCACTTCAACCGAAATTACACCGTTCTTTACAAAAGAAGCGATGGTTCTTATAAGTAAGGTATCGGCCTTTTCATTTTCTATTTTAGGTAGTTCTATTGCATCAACACCTAGTCGCTCAAGCTGACGTGCTATTTCAACCTTTTCCTTAAAGCCTAAGGAGGTGTTGCCAAAAACCAGTGTTCTGTCTGCAATTTTAACTTTCATAATAAAACCTACTTTCTCAAATAAAAAATCCCTGAGAATGCAATACGCACTCTCAGGGACGAATATACTATTCGCGGTACCACCCTGTTTACCGTATAAAAACGGTCACTCAGTAAAGCTCTAACAAGCCTTTTGCCATGGTAACGGGGCATACCGTAGCAGCTTACTTTTACTTCAGCCGCTCTGCTCAGGAATGAGACTTATCTTAATAAAAGTGTACCGCGCTTGCACCAACCGGCGGCTCTCTTCACACCGAAATTAAGCAATAATTCCGTCAACGCATTTAACAAGATTATTTGTAATTATATCACTTGAAAACTTGTTTGTCAAGCATTATTTTATTTCATCCAAAACAGCTGCAAGCTTCTCAATACAGTCCTTACAAACGTTATATCCTGCATAATCGGCACTTGGTCCTAAGCGGTGGCAGAAAACACACGTAGGCTGAAATTTACGAAGCACAATAGCATCGTTTTCTAAGAAAATTTCAAAGCTATCTTTTTCATTTTCAACCTTTAACTGATCTCTAAACTCTTTGGGAATTACTACCCTTCCCATTTTATCAACCTGTCTTATTACACCGTTACCCATAAGTAAAGCCCCCTTAAGCAATGCAATTTTAACATATTTGACATATTTTGTAAATAGTTTATTTTTTTACCATTCGTGACCAAATAATAATAGCTATTTGAAGCGGAACACCAAAGGTTAAAATATCCCATATATTAAATTTGAAAAGCTGAACAGCCAAGCATAAAAGCAAGCTCCACACAAGGAAGGATAAAAGCCAAAACAGCCCCTTGCATTTATTCCATATTGCATCAAAAACAAGACCAACTATTAGTGACACGGGTACCGCCCACGCAAAGCACATTGGGTAAAGTGACTTGGTAAATATTCGTAAAAATACAAATATTACTAAAGCAATAAGCCAAACCGCCAAAATGCTTAAAAGGGTTATATGAAGGTACCTTTTTCTCATATCCCCCATTGGAAGCTCGCGCGGTTTAATCTTTTCTTCGCCTACAATATTATCAAGGCTTACTTCATAAAGCTTCGAAATTTTATAAAAAACCTCAATAGGCGGTAGTGATTCACCTTTTTCCCATTTAGAAATTGCCTTATCCGAATAATTTAATTTTTCGGCTAATTCTATTTGGGTAAGCTTATTCTTTTTTCTTAAAATCTGTAAATTTTTACCGATAATAAAGTTTAAGTTTTCCATAATATTTTCCTTTTAATAATAGCGCTTAAAACGCTTATACTGATTATAGTTATTAAAACCCATTAGGAGAGATTTTTTTGAATTTAATACAATGCGCCGAAAACTGTAAATATCAAATTGATGGCTACTGCAATTTAGAAATGTGCAGTAATATAAATTCACCTGATAACGACTGCCCGTACTATTTATCAAACTCACTTAATAAGTGCGAGAGCCTGCGACAGAGTGGCAACACCAATAAGCTCGATTGAAGCGGGACAATTACTAACCTGCTTTAAAGCAGATTTCGGAACAATGCATTTTGTAAAGCCAAGTCTTGCCGCCTCGGTAATTCTTGCATTAACACGCGGTACTGTTCTTATTTCACCTGAAAGCCCAATTTCGCCAAAGGCTATTGTTTTTTCATCAATAGGGATATCCCTAAGCCCCGAAACAAGCGCCATAGCCACCGCTAAATCGGCAGCAGGCTCATCCAAACGCATACCGCCAACAATGTTAACATAAGCATCTAAATTAGAAAAATAAATGCCCATTCGCTTTTCGAGTACCGCCAACAGCAAATTAAGGCGGTTATAATCGTAGCCGGTGGCGGTTCTTCTAGGATTTCCAAAGCCCGTAGCGGTAACAAGACCCTGTACTTCGGCTAAAATAGAGCGTGTACCTTCTAAAACACAGGTTATGCAATCCCCCGAAACATTTGTAAGTCTGCCCGACAAAAGCATTGCCGAAGGGTTTTCAACCTCCATAAGACCGTTTTCGTTCATTTCGAAAACGCCAATTTCGTTAGTAGACCCAAATCGGTTTTTAATAGCGCGCAAAATCCTATAAGACTGGTTACGCTCACCTTCAAAATACAAAACTGTATCAACAATATGTTCAAGCACCTTAGGACCTGCAATATCGCCGCCCTTATTTACGTGACCTACAATAAAAATGGGAATATCAAGGCTTTTACAGGTTCTAAGCAGTAAATTGGTAGTTTCTCTAACCTGAACAATACTGCCTGCCGTGGACGAAAGCTCGGATATTTGCATTGTTTGAATAGAATCTATCATAACAATTTGCGGTTTAGACGAAAGAATATAGTTATTCACAATTTGTGAATCGGTTTCGGTCATAACCGTAACATTATCACTTTCAACACCCAAACGATTAGCACGCATTTTAATTTGTATTGCCGATTCTTCACCCGAAACATACAGAATATTAAGGCGGTTTTGAAGCGCGTTACATATTTGTAAAAGAATAGTAGATTTGCCTATACCGGGGTCGCCGCTAAGCAGCACGCCCGAGCCTTTTACTAAACCGCCGCCAAGCACGCGGTCAAGCTCCTTTATACCTGTAACAAAGCGTTGCTCTTGTGTTGCATCTATTTGAGATAGCGGTTTTACCGATAAACTTGACGGCATAGCACTAACCGTTTTAGCCGCAGAAACAGGCATACGAACATCTTCTTCTAAAGTGCTCCAGTTATTACAAGAGGGGCATTTACCCATCCATTTAGGCGATTCGTATCCACATTCACGACATACATATACTGTTTTAGATTTAGCCGCCATTACTTTTCTCCTTAAAGTGTTTAAATTCCTTTTTCCGAGTGATAATATTCCAAAATTCCACAATATACACTAAACGCCATTTGGTTTTGGTATTTTGGATCTTTAAGCTTTAAAAGTTCTTCCTTGTTGCTTAAAAAACCACACTCCACCAAAACTGCGGGGACAGTTGCATTATGTAAAAGATAGGTGCTGCTTGTAGCCTTTTTGTTTACACGCATATTATCGTGCTGAAGAAGGCGTACAATAGAGTGCTGTATATAATCCCCAAGCGCCTTTGCTTTATCGTTATCGCTATAAAAAACCTGTGACCCGTAAGCTGCGGAAGTGGTAAATTTATTAAGATGTATGCTTACAAAAACCGCCTCGGGATAATCCTTCATAAGCTGAAGCCTGTTTTTAAGATCATTACGCTTATTAAACGCATTCTCGGGCGCTTCATTATCATCGGTAGAAACATCCGCTTGCCTTGTCATTATAACACAAAAACCGTTTTGTTTCAATAGTTTAGAAATTGTTAACGAAATATTTAAATTTATATTCTTTTCAATTGTGCCGTCTTCTGCAACCGCTCCCCCGTCAAACCCACCGTGGGCTGAGTTAGCCAATACTATACTTTTTTAGTATTCTTGCATAATTTGTCGTATTTTGAGTGGTTATTTTCACTAAATTTTCCACTCAATTTTAATTTCTCTCTTTCCACTCATTTGGAGTTTTCCAATGAAGATTTTACTTATAAATTCATCGGCAATCTCAAATGTAAGGGTGTCAATTTTTCGGTACTTTTCGAGTACCTGACTAGTATCCGTTTTTGTTTCGCCGCCCGTAAGTGTTGCAAGCTTTGATTTCAAAATTTCGATGCGTTTTTCTGTTTCTTGAGAATCTTTTTGATAGCTTTCTCGGTATTTTGTAAACTCCGCTACGCTGATGACACCATCTAACTTGTCGGTGTACATCTGAGCCATTCGGTTATCATTACGCTTGACCTTTTCTTCAAGCTCAGCAATTTGCGACTGCAAGGTTTTAGCACCGTTCTTTTTCCTTTTGGGTGCATCTAACTTGCCAATCTGCTTTTTATCGTAGTATTTATCAAGCAACTTATTGATTTCATCTACTACGATTTGTTCTAACTCATCAAGGCGAATACTGTGTGCGTTTTGGCAAACTCCGTTAGTGGTTTTCCGAGTTCTGCAAGAAAGGTAATTATATCTCCCGTCACGCAACTTATAACTCATTTTCCACATTGTGTTACCACACTCTGCACAAAACACCTTTTTGGCAAGTGAATAACAACTGCCGCTTGGAATTTTTTGACCTCTACCTCGGGAAAGTCTAATCTCTTGTGCCTTATAAAAGGTTTCTTTAGAAATAATAGGTTCGTGAGTATCTTCAACGATATCCCACTCACTTTGCGGTTTTTTACGGCGTTTGCCCGTTTTGTAGTTTACAACCTCTTGTCGTCCCTGCACCAAAGCACCTGTATACTCAAATCGGCGAAGAATTGCATAAACAGCCGAATCGGACCAGGTTGTCCTAGGCGCATTGTTCTTTTCATAATTGCCGTTATAATACTTAGAGCCAAGCTCCTTTTTGTGAACACAAGGCGGTGGAATCATTTCATCATTTAATATTTTTGCAATGCTTATGTACCCAAGTCCACCGATATATAAATCAAATATCCGCTGAACTGTAGGTGCCGCAACCTCATCAATAATTAAATGATTCTTGTTATCGGGGTCAATTAAATAGCCGTAAGGTGCAAAAGAGCCGACAAACTCGCCGTTTCTCCGCTTAACACTTAAAGTAGCTTTAACATTGTCGGATAATTCCTCTAACTGCCACTCGTTTACAAGCCCGTTGATTTGCCGTGTTTTTTTGTTGCCTTTGACGTTCGTGTCAATATTATCAACAACCGCAACAAATCGCACACCCCATTCGGGGAACTTTCCGTGAATGAAATGT
>JAZSCF010000091.1:0-51735 GCA_045602785.1 Acutalibacteraceae bacterium | reverse complement strand
GCAGCGCAAAGTCTGTGAGGACGCTTATAAGCGCCGCAAGTGCACTTTACTAAAGTGGGAGCGCTTAACTTCCAAACGTTATTTCTTCTTTTATCTCTTCTAGCTTTTGAATGCTTTCTCTTTGGTACTGCCACGTTGGGCACCTCCTTAAATTAGTTATCAAAATTAGTCTTCAAGTAGTTTAGCAAGAACAGAAAGTCTCGGGTCGATTTCCTTTTCGGGACAATCGCACTTTCCGGTATTAAGGTCTTTACCGCACTTAGAGCAAACTCCCTTACAGTCCTCTTTACATAAATGCTTCATAGGAAGATTTACTACCGTTTCGGTATAAATAAAGTCATCCAAATCCATTTTCATATCGGGGACTAAAAGTATTGTGTCGCTATCCTCACCCTCGATAGAGGTGGCCAAGATTTTATCTACCTCTACTGTTACAGCCGCAGCGGTTGGTTTGCCACAACGGTCGCAAGGGGCGGAAAACTCGAACACAATTTGTGCAAGTAGCCTTACAAGACTTGCTTTGTTAGAAATAGTACCCTTAAAGCTTACGGGGTTTTTGAGCGGAAACTGACCCGCATACTCAAAGTCACTTAAATCTAACGAATAATCCACCGGAACAGAAGCGCCATCATTAACAAAGATACTTTTTAAATCAATAATCATACTTCCACTCCTAATGTCACAAGGATTATTATATAAGTTACGCTTGCGTTTGTCAAGCACTTTTTATCGCTATTCTTAAAAACTTAATATGTTCTTTGTTGAGACAGTAAAACAGATGTGCGGAAAATCCACACACCCGTTTTTAATAACACATATTAATTAGTTGCAAACTTCTGCAATTTCGAAAAGCTTTGCCGGTAATTCTTCCTTATCAGCAGAAACTGTGAATATAAATTCAACATCGTCAATCTTAGCAATTCTTTCAAAGAAAGCACAAAGCTCATCATAATCGCGGGTGCCTATTCTAAGGGTTGCATCACCGAAAATGTGTGTAACGTCGTGGTTGCCGGATTTAATACCTGCCAACATTCCGTAGTATTCGCCATAGCCTGAAATACCAAAGCTATCAGCATCAATAAGACGTGCTTTATGAGTAACAGAATAGGTTAAAGTGTCGCCCTTTTCAATGCATACTACATTGCCAAGGCTAGTTTTAGTAGCTTCGTTTACCATATCTACTAATAACTTGGTTTTACCTGAACCTCTTCTTCCAATAATGATTTTAATCATTTGTACCACTCCTTCATATTTTAACTGCAAAAGCAGTAATTTCTAATTTAATTATTTGCCTAAGCGTTTTTCAAGCTCAGCCTTTTGAGCTTCATAACCGGGCTTACCTAAAAGTGCGAACATATTCTTCTTATAGCTTTCAACACCGGGTTGGTCAAAAGGATTAACACCTAAAAGATAGCCCGAAATTGCACAGGCCTTTTCGAAGAAGTAAATAAGTCTGCCTAAGTTTTCTTCGTCAGCCTTATCTACATTAATTACAAAGTTAGGAACACCGCCGTCGGTGTGAGCCAAAATAGTACCCTCGAAAGCTTTTTGATTTACGAAAGCCATTGGCTTACCTGCAAGGAAGTTTAGACCATCGCCATCATCTGCTTCTTTTTCAATAATAACGTCTTTATCGCTTTCGCCTATATTAACTACAGTTTCAAATAAAATTCTTGTGCCATCCTGAATGAACTGACCCATAGAATGTAAATCTGTAGAGAATGTAACAGCAGCCGGGAAAAGACCCTTATTATCCTTACCTTCGCTTTCACCGAAAAGCTGCTTAAACCATTCAGCCATCATAGTAAAGCGTGGCTCGTAGGATACCAAAAGCTCAACCATTTTACCCTTGCGGTATAAAGCGTTACGCAAAGCTGCGTATGTGTAGCAATCATTCTTTTCTAAATCGGTGCAAGCGTATTCTTTAGAAGCTTCGCGTGCGCCGTACATTAAAGCATCAATATCAGCACCTGCAGCAGCAATAGGTAAAAGACCAACTGCAGTAAGTACAGAGAAACGACCGCCTACATCATCCGGTACTACAAAGCATTCATAGCCTTTAGCATCTGCCAACTGTTTAAGAGTGCCTCTTGCCTTATCGGTAGTGCAGTAGATACGCTTTGCAGCCTCTGCTTCGCCATATTGTTCTTCCAAATATTTACGAAGTACGCGGAATGCGATTGCAGGCTCGGTAGTAGTACCTGATTTAGAGATGATGTTTACAGAAACGCGTTTACCTTCGCAAAGCTTTAGAATATCATCAAGATAAGAACCGCTGATATTATTACCTGCGAAATAAATTTTAGGGCCATTTGCTAAATCGTTATAGAAAGGACCCTTTAAGAATTCGATAGCTGCTCTTGCGCCTAAATAAGAACCGCCTATACCGATAACTATTAAAACATCGGTATCTTCTTTAATTTTTGCTGCGGCCTTTTTAATGCGAGCAAACTCTTCTTTATCGTAATCGGTAGGTAAATTTACCCAACCCAAGAAATCATTTCCAAGACCCGATTTTTCTTCAACCATTTTGTGTGCGGCTTCAATTTGAGCCTTTAAGCCTACAACATCGTTCTCGCGTAAAAATTCACGCGCGAACGCAGAATTAAATTTAACTGCCATTATTTTCACCTTTACTTTATTAGTTAATTACATTTTACAATATAATGCACTTTTTTTCAAGTAAAATTATACATATTTATAAAAAAGTTTACAAAGTTAATATTGCATTCAAAATCCAACGTAAAGTAACCCATAAACTAAGCTTTTCTACATCTTCATTGGCGGTAATCGGAAGACTGCCTATTTGCGAATCCTTGTTATAGATATTTACATACCCCAGTACATCACCTTTCTTTATAGGAGCTGTAATACCTTTATTCCAAATCGTTTCTCTTTTAATTTCATCCTTTTGTTTTTTTGGTAAAAGAATATTAACTGTACCTTCACAGGATATATTTACGCTTTTTTTAACACCTTTATCTAAATTTACGGTTTTTTCTTTAAGTTCACCCTTAAGTTCGCGAAAGCTATAGTTTGCAAAACCGTAATCAAGCAGCTTTTTAGCCCCTGCAAAGCGGTCATTACTGCTATCCCCTGCTAAAACCACCGCCACGAGCTCCATACCGTCACGCTGTGCCGTAGCCGAAAGGCAGTACTTCGCCTTGCTTGTAGTACCTGTTTTAAGACCTGTAGTACCCCTATAAAACCTTACAAGCTTATTGGTATTTACAAGCTCACTCTCACCGTTGCGCAAGGAATCCATCCAAACTGTTGAATACTTTTTAATAAGTGGGTATTTTATAAGCGCTGCCGACATAACCGCAACATCGTGTGCCGATGTGTAGTGATTATCCGCATCAAGTCCTGTACAGTTCTGAAAATTGGTATTATTCATTCCAAGTGCTTTTGCTTTCTCGTTCATAAGTGCTACAAAGCCTTCTTCACTGCCTGCGATAGCTTCTCCCAGTGCCACACAAGCATCATTAGCAGACGCTATAACCGTAGCCTTTAAAAGTTCGTGAACGGTCATCCCCTCACCCGGCTCCAGCCAAATTTGACTGCCACCCATACTGCAAGCGTGCTCGGAAGCATTTACAACCGTTTCAAGTGATAAATCTCCGCGTTCCAACGCTTCCATAACAAGCAGCAAAGGCATAATTTTAGTAATAGATGCAGGTGGCAGCTGCTCATCGGCATTTTGTTCGTATAAAATCTGCCCTGTGTATGGCTCTAAAAGTATGGCAGACTTTGCCTTGATATCAAGCTTTGTACCAACATCATTCTTTTCACTCGATGTAGAAATTGGCACATTAATATCGGTAATATCACATTCACTAGACACCGTTTTCGCAAAGCAGTTAACCGAAAAACACAAGCAAAGGCTTAAACAAATACATAAAAATCTTTTCAAAAAAAGCACACCCTTTTATATTTAGCAGGCAACCGCCTACCTATCTATAAAAGAATATGCCTTTGATTTTTATTCTATTCCATAGGCTTTAGCCTACTATTGTTCCGCCGCCCACTACAATATCGCCATCGTAAAATACTGCGGATTGACCGGCGCTTGGTGCCCTTTGGGGTACTGCAAATTCAATTAAAACCTGCCCGTTATCAAACGGCTTAATAGTGGCTTCCTGTTCTTTTTGGCTATAACGAAGCTTTACGCTAACCGCCATTTCACCTTCTAATTTATCGAAGGGTATAAAATTAACATCCCTTACCAAAACCGTTTTGTGAAAAAGGTGCTCACTGTCGCCCAAAACAACGGTGTTATTTTCGGCATTTTTAGAAATTACAAAAGCAGGCTTGCCAAGAGCTATAGAAAGCCCCTTACGCTGACCGATAGTATAATGAATAACGCCCTTATGCTCGCCTATTTTTTCGCCGTTTACATTAAGGTAATCACCCGTTTTCGAAACATAGCCTGCTGTTTTTTCAATAAAGTTGGCATAGTCACCATCAGGTACGAAGCATATATCCTGACTATCCTTTTTCTTTGCGTTTATAAGGTTTTCCTTTTCGGCAATTTCACGCGCTTTTGCTTTAGTAATACTACCTAAAGGAAATTCTACACTTGAAAGTTGTTCTTGTGTTAAGCAGTAAAGCACATAGGTTTGGTCTTTTTCCTTATCCTCCGCCTTGCAAAGTAAATATCTGCCATCTTCGCTTTTTTTGATTTGGGCATAATGACCTGTGGCAATCTTTGTATAACCGTGTTCCCGTGCTATATCCAACATTTTGCCAAATTTTATATATTTATTGCAAACAATACAAGGGTTTGGTGTTCTGCCTTCGATATATTCCTTAATAAAATTATCTATAACCTTTTGCTTAAAATCTTCTTTAAGCTCTACCGAAAAATGCTCCATACCAAGTTTTTCGCAAACTGCCGCAGCATCCTTAATATTATCAGTATCAAAGCTATCATTAAGATTTAAGGTTACACCGCCAACATCAAAACCCTGATTTTTCAAAAGAACGGCACAAACAGAAGAATCTACACCGCCGCTCATACCAACTAAAACCTTTTCCAATATATACTCCTTTAAAACAAAGAGCCGATTTGCATCGGCTCTTTTAAAATTTAGATTGCTGTAATATCAGCCAAGGTGCAAAGATTATCTTCTAAGCCCTTTGTCATATTAAGGGCTTCGTAAATATCGTAATTTACAACCTGACCCAATTTATAAGCAACAACACGATTGCCGATGCCTTCCTTTAAAAGCTCTACTGCAGCAAAGCCCATTTGTGTAGCGATAAGACGGTCGCGAAGTGTTGGGCTACCGCCACGTTGAACGTGACCTAAAATTGTTGCACGGGTTTCAATACCTGTTTCGGCTTCAATTTGCTTTGCCATTTCAGTAACACCGCCAACGCCTTCAGCCACCATAACGATAAAGTGCTTCTTGCCCATACGCTGTGTTTCTTTAATCTTTTCGATTACCGCGTTAATATCATTTTTGCGTTCGGGAACTAAAACTGCAAGTGCGCCAACGCCTATAGCAGTGCGAAGAGCTAAGTGACCTGCATGTCTACCCATAACTTCAACAACACTGCAACGCTCGTGAGAGTCACAGGTATCGCGAAGCCTGTCCACCATTTGAATTACGGTATTCATAGCAGTATCAAAACCAATTGTATATTCTGTTGAACTGATATCGTTATCAATAGTTGCAGGAACACCCACACAAGGAATACCTGCAAGTGATAAATCACGGGCACCGCGGAAGGAACCGTCACCGCCGATTACAACAATACCCTCAATGCCGTGTTTTTTGCAGTTTTCAACTGCTTCAGCAACGCCTTCTGCCGTTTTAAAGCGTGGGCTTCTTGCACTATAAAGCATAGTACCGCCTAATTGGATAATACCCGAAACTGCGCGAGAATCCAAATCAATAATATCGCCTTCCATAAGGCCGTTATAGCCGCGGCGGATACCCTTTACAGTAATTCCGTTATAAACTGCTGTTCTAACAACTGCGCGAACTGCAGCGTTCATACCTGGAGCGTCGCCGCCCGAAGTTAATACACCTATAGTTTTCATAAAATCACATCCAAAATATAATAACTAAAGTACAGTATAACTGATTATTGTTATTTTTTCAACAATTTTTTTAATTTATATACTTAATATTTTTTTCGCCCAAAACACCCGCTAATTCATTCATCAATTCAGCCGAATGGTTTATATAAAGATTCTTGGGCGCTTCCAGTTTTTTATTGGTTTCGGTACAAATAATATAAACGGGAGAATCACCGTTATACCTTGACAATATATCCTTAACCTTTGTAAAGGACGGGTGGGTTGTATTAGGTATTTTTAAATATAACCCGCTCTTGTATTTTGGCACCGTAACATTTTTAGCTTCATCAGGGATTATTTGGCATTTTTCAAATACAATTTCAAGTTCTCTGTCTTCGTGCTCAGATACTCTGCCTGACATTATAATAGGCTTACCAGCTGTTAAAACAGGTTTATACATCTCGTAAGCGTTGCCGAAAACCGTAACACTTACTGCCGAATCAAAATCTTCTATTTTAAAGCTGCATAAAAGATTATTATTCTTTAGTTGCCTAACCTTTAAACCGCTTATAATACCGCCAATATTAACACGTTTACCATCGGGATATTTGCCGTTTTGAATATCAGCAATAGAGTCTAGTTTTGCACTCTTCAAATAGCCCTTATAATCATCCATAGGATGCCCCGAAAGATAAAGCCCTGTAACCTCTTTTTCAAACATAAGCTTAGTATCCTTGCTCATTTCGGGAACCGTTTCCATAACAAAGCTACTGCTTTCACCCATATCATCAAATAAGTCAAGCTGACCGCCCGAAGAATACCTTCGTTCATTTTCAGCAGCGGTTAAAACGCTTTCCATATTATATAGCATTTCCCGACGATTGCAGGATACACAGTCAAGCGCTCCGCTTTTTATAAGTCCTTCTAAAGCGCGGCGATTAAATTCGCGCGAGTAATTTCTAAGGCAAAAATCGTAAAACGAAGTATACAACCCGCCTGTTTCACGCTCTTTAATTATTTTATCAATAAGCGCCATACCTAAATTTTTAATAGCCATAAGCCCAAAACGAATGTTATCACCATCAGGGGTAAAAGTGCTTTGGCTAACGTTTACGCAAGGCGGTAAAATTTTAATACCGCTCTTTTTACATTCACCCGTATATAATGACAATTTGGTTTCGTTATCCATCATACTTGTCATCAAAGCGGAAAAATATTCCACAGGGTAATGACTTTTTAAATATGCCGTTCTGTAAGCTACAAAAGAGTATGCACAAGCGTGTGCCTTATTAAAAGCATAAGAGCTAAAGCTAGACATATCGGCAAATAGCTTTTCGGCGACAGGCTCGCTTACTCCGTTAGCAATTGCGCCTTTTATAAAGGTCTCCTTTTCTTCCGCCATTACCTTGTGCTTCTTTTTAGCCATAGCACGCCGTACAATATCCGCACGACCCAGTGAATAACCCGAAAGGGTTCTAAACACCTGCATTACCTGTTCTTGATAAACAATACAACCGTAGGTTACATCTAAAATCGGTTTTAAAAGCGGTGTTGGGTAAACGATGTTTTGCGGATTGTGGCGGTTGTTTATATAATTAGGGATAGAATCCATAGGACCTGGTCTATAAAGCGATAAAACCGCCGTTAAATCTTCAATACTTTCGGGACCTAATTGCCTTAGTACATTTTTCATTCCGTCAGATTCGAACTGAAAAACACCTTCGGTTTTACCCTTCCCCATCATATTATATGTTGCTTTATCGTCAAGCGGTATTTTTTCAATATCAAAATCTATTCCGCGTTTTCTAATAAACTCTTCGGTTTCCTTTATAACCGTTAAGTTTCTAAGACCCAAAAAGTCCATTTTAAGAAGACCCAATTCTTCAAGACTTGTCATAGTAAACTGTGTCACTACCGATTGGTCGTTTACTGCGAGTGGCACATACTCAGCTACAGGCTTGTCCGATATTACAACACCTGCCGCGTGGGTAGAAGCGTGCCTTGGCATACCTTCAAGGTTTTTAGCCATATCTATAAGCTCTTTTACAAGCGGGTCGCTAGAATATAAATCCTTAAGCTCGCGGCTAGCTTCCATAGCGCGTTCAATAGTCATACCTATAGACTGCGGAATAAGCTTTGCCACCTTGTCACAAGTAGCATAAGGAATATCAAGCGCACGGCCTACATCTCTAACAGCCGCGCGCGCCGCCATAGTACCAAAAGTAACTATTTGCGAAACATGGTCTTCGCCGTATTTTTCTATAACATAATCAATTACTTTTTGGCGGTTTACATAGCAAAAATCTATGTCAAAATCGGGCATTGAAACGCGTTCAGGGTTTAAAAAGCGTTCAAAATATAGGTCGTATTTTATAGGGTCAATACCTGTAATTCCTATACAATATGCCGCAAGTGAAGCCGCACCCGAGCCACGCCCCGGACCTACTGGTATATTATTATTTTTAGCGTAATTTACAAAATCGGCAACTATTAAAAAATAGTCGATATAACCCATTTTGCTGATTACCGAAAGCTCGTACTCCAAGCGGCTGGTATACTCTTTGTCAACATCCTTGCCAAAAATAGCATATAACCCTTGGTAGCATTTTTCTTTAAAATATTCAAAGTGGTCGCGGTTTCCTATATCAAATTTCGGCAATTTGATTTTGCCAAACTCAAACTCTAAATTACATTTATCTGCTATAACTTGTGTGTTAGAAATCGCTTCGGGTAAATCGGGAAAAAGCGAAGCCATTTGTTCTGCCGATTTTAAATAAAACTCGTTAGTTTTAAATTCAAGCGCGTTATCATCGGTTATTTTAGTAGCCGTTTGAACGCATAACAACACCTTGTGGGCTTTGTAGTCTTCGGCGGAGGTATAATGCGCATCGTTAGTAGCAACAAGCGGTATACCCGTTTCTCTTGACAAGCGTACAAGCTGTGGGTTTATAAGCTTTTGCTCGTTTATACCGTGGTCTTGAATTTCTAAATAATAGTTGCCGTCACCAAAAACATTTTTGTACCATAAAGCAGTTTGCTTTGCTGCCTCATAGTCGCCCTTTAAAAGCTGTTGCGGAATTTCACCCGCAAGACAGGCAGAAAGCGCAATAATGCCTTGGTTATACTGTTCTAAAAGTTCTCTATCAACGCGGGGTTTATTATAAAAGCCTTCAGTAAAGCCGCGGGATACTAATTTAATAAGGTTTTGATAGCCTACGCTGTCTTTACATAAAAGCACCAAGTGGTTATAACCGTCTATACCCTTTTGCTTGTCAAAACGGCTACGGGTAGAAACATAAACTTCACAACCAATTATGGGCTTTATGCCCTTTTCTTTTGCATATTTATAAAAATCAATAACACCATACATAACACCGTGGTCGGTTATAGCAATGCTTTTTTGCCCTAATTCCACTGCCTTATCTATTACATTTTTAATACGGTTACAACCGTCTAAAAGACTGTATTCGGTATGCAAATGCAAATGTGTAAAATCCATAAGCTATCCCCCCTTTTCTAATTAATAATTAGTAATTAATTTTTCTCGTTTTCGTAAATTTCTATTATTCTTTTTAGTCGGTGATTGAGTCCCGAAAGTGAAATTGGTGTAGGTGAAATTTTGCAAAGCTCTTTTAGTGTAGCTTCGGGGTTTTCTTTTCTAAGTAGCGCCACTTCCAAAAGCTCTTGCGGCAGGCTATAAAGCCTGTCGGTTTTTTCTAAAAATTCTATAGCGGTTCTTTGCTTGATAGAAGCTTCAACCGTTTTTGTTATATTGGCATTATCGCAGTTTCTCGCGCGGTTAATATTATTTTTAACGCTTTTCATTATTTTAGTATCAATAACGTCAAGTGTTCTAGCACTATCGCCCATCAAAGTAAGCAAATCTTCAATAGTGTTACTATCCTTAGTATAAAGCACATAAGCCTTACCGCGAACGGTTTTTTTAAGCGTAATATCAAACTGTGCTAAAAGCGAGTTAAAATCATCCGCCAAGGCTTCATTTTTAACCGAAAACTCAATACGGTATTCTTTTTCGGGGTCGTTTATATTTCCGCACGACAAAAAAGCACCGCGTATAAAGGACGGCAAACAGCAGTCACGCACAAAAAGACTGCGATCAATAACCGTTTCACTTATACCAAAATCAATAAGCGCTAAAATTTTAAGCCTGTCCGCTTCGCTTTTAACTTCGGCTTTGTATGTAGGGCGTACTGTACCGCCCACACTTACCGAAACTTCGGCTTTATAGGTATGCTTAATAATTTCAGCGTAGGTTTTTGCAAGCTTTTCGTTATTGGTTTGCAACGATATTTTATTTATTCCAAAAGAGCGCCCAAACAGTAACAGACCGTAAATATATGACGATTTACAGCAAGCGGACGGTCTTATATTTAAAAGTTCGTTTTTAACATCTACACAAAAAGACATTTTTTATATCCTTTTCCATATTACAAGCTCGGTATCCTTGCCGCCCTCGGAATACTCAAATACCACAAGCTGTTTTTTATCAGTAACAAGCCCATAGCAACGCTCACTCCCCTTTTTAGGAAGCTCAGCTATATAATACATTTTATTATCATCCAAAATCTTTGCGATTTTACCATTAGGAAGCTTGCATTCATTATTAACAAAATCGCCCTTATGCCCGTAAAGCTTTGTAAGCGTTGGCATATCGGGTATACCTAATTTATTAAATTCTTCAATTAATCTTTGCATTACTTTTCACCCACGAATATTACTTCGGGTTCTAATAAAACTCCGTTTTTTTCTAAAACTGTGGTCTTGATTTTTTCCATAAGCGCTAAAACATCGCTAGCGGTAGCGTTATTATAGTTTATTACAAAGCCTGCGTGTTTTTGGCTTACCATAGCACCGCCTACGCTAACACCCTTAAAGCCGTTTTGCTCGATAAGAGCCCCTGCGAAATTACCCTCAGGGCGTTTAAAAGTGCTCCCTGCCGAGCCGTATTCAAGCGGTTGCTTATCCTTTCTGCGTGACATTAAATCATCCATTTTTTCTTTTATTTGAGCCTTATCACCCTTTTTAAGAGAAAACTTTACAGAAAGGATAATATCACCGTTTGTTTTAAAGATACTTGTGCGGTATCCGAGCTTCATATTTTCAAGCGCTACTTCCTTAATTTCGCCATCTTTATCCAAAACGGTGGCGCTAACAACTACTTGTGACATTTCTCCGCCGTAAGCACCTGCATTCATATAAAGTGCACCGCCTACACTACCCGGGATACCGTACGTAAATTCAAGCCCCGTAAACGAGTTTTCTAAAGCTATCGTACAAAGCTTTGCAAGGGTTAGCCCTGCACCTACGGTTATAGTGTCACCTTCTACCGTGATTTCATCTAATCCCAAAAGACTAATTACCACACCGCGTATTCCTTTATCGGACACCAAAAGGTTAGAGCCTTTACCCAAAATAAAGTAAGGCATATTATGATCCTTTACAGCTTTAAGTGTAGCCTTTAGACAGTCATAGCTTTGGCATTCTACAAAATAATCCGCCTTACCACCTATTTTAAAGCTTGTATGGTTGCACATCATTTCGTCTTTTTTAAAAGGTATTTTATTGTCAAAACAAAATTCAACAAAAGACATAAACTACTCCAAAATTAAAAATTAAAATGGGTCTACTGCACCGCTTGTTTCGGTTTGGTCGTCGGTCATACCAAGGCGTCTTAATAAATCTTCAGCTGCATTGTAGCCTAGCTTCTTTTGGCGGTTGTTCATAGCAGCAACTTCAATAATAACCGCTAAGTTTCTACCCGGTTTTACAGGAATTGTAAGTGACGGGATTTCCAAATCTAATATATTGGTGGTTTGCTTTTCAAGACCCATACGGTCGTAAGCCTTATTAACATCCCACTGCTCAATATTTATAACAAGGTCAATCTTTTCGGTAAGCTTTACCGCACCCGCACCGAAAATACGGCTTGCATTTATAATACCTATTCCCCTAAGCTCAATAAAATGTCTTATATTATCAGGGGCGGTACCTACAAGTGATTTTTCAGATACACGGCGAATTTCCACCGCATCGTCAGCAATAAGACGGTGTCCACGTTTTACAAGCTCAATAGCGGTTTCACTTTTACCTACACCGCTCTCACCCAAGAGTAAAATACCTTCACCGTAAACTTCAACTAAAACACCGTGGCGTGTAACACGAGGTGCTAAGTTAAGGTTTAAAAAGGCGATTAACGCTGCCGAGAATGTGGATGTTGACATATCAGTACGGAAAATCGGAACCGAGTATTCTTGGGCTAATTTAATAAAAGAATCTTTAATTTCTAAATTACGGCAAAAAACAACCGCTGAAGGATTTTGTGCAAATAAATCTTTAATCCTTTCGCTAGCTTCTGCTTCACCCAAATTTTCCAAATAGCTTTCTTCCGCCTTGCCTATTACCTGAATACGCTGCGCATCGAAATACTTAAAATATCCCGCCATTTGAAGACCGGGGCGGTTAATTTCGGTAGAAGAAACGGTAAGCTCTTCCAAATTCTCGGGTGCATACACAGTTTCAAGCGAAAACTCCTTAATAATCTTGCTAAAAGATACGGTATAATTAGATTTCATTTTCACACTTCCTTAAAAAAAATATACTACTTTATCTTATTATATAATAAAACTACCAAAAAGGCAAAACTTTTTATATTTTTTTATGATAAAGTTTTACTTGATAAAATAGACAGTAGATATTATAATATCTTTATATCAAAACAAAAGGATGTTTATTTTATGAAATTAGGTATGGTAGGTTTGCCGAATGTTGGTAAATCAACACTTTTTAACGCTATCACAAATGCAGGTGCGCAATCGGCTAACTATCCGTTTTGCACTATTGAACCAAACGTTGGTATGGTAAGCGTTCCTGATGAACGCCTTGAAAAATTAAAGGAAATATATAACCCCGATAAGTTCACCCCCGCGGTTATTGAATTTGTGGATATTGCAGGTCTTGTAAAGGGTGCTTCTAAGGGTGAAGGCTTGGGTAATAAGTTTTTATCCAATATTCGCGAGGTAGACGCCATTGTTCACGTTGTTCGTTGCTTCGAAAGTGACGATATTATCCATGTGGAAGGCTCGGTAGACCCAAGCCGCGACATTGAAACCATTAATCTAGAGCTTATTTTCTCGGATATAGAGATGGTTCAGCGCCGTTTAGACCGCACAACCAAAGCGCTAAAAGGCGATAAAAAATTACAGGGTGAAGTTGACTTTTTAAAACGCCTTATTGAGCATTTAGAAAAAGGTCTTCCTGCCCGCAGTATTGAAATTTTTGACGACAGCGAAATTGAAATTATCAACACAACCGCACTTTTATCTGCAAAGCCTGTAATTTACGCATGTAATATGAGTGAAGATGACTTTGTAAACGGAATTGAAAGTAATAAAAACTACAATACTGTAAAAACTATAGCCGAAACCGAAAAAGCTGAAATTTTACCAATATGCGCCGCTTTAGAAGCCGAGATTTCTACCCTTTCGGAAGAAGAAAAGGTAATGTTCTTGGAAGAATTAGGTCTTGAGCGTTCAGGTCTTGACCGTATGATTCAAAAATGCTATTCACTTTTAGGTCTTATTTCTTACCTTACCGCCGGCAAGCCCGAGGTTCGCGCTTGGACCATTAAAAACGGTACCAAAGCACCGCAGGCGGCAGGCAAAATTCATACTGATTTTGAGCGCGGCTTTATTCGCGCCGAGGTTATAAACTTTACACAGTTTATGGAATGCGGCGGCAACATGGTAACCGCAAAGGAAAAAGGTCTTGTTAGAAGCGAAGGCAAGGAATATGTTATGGTTGACGGCGATATTGTGCTTTTCCGCTTTAACGTATAATTTATTGGAGTGATTTTGTGCCTTTCTATTATTACGGGATTGACCCATTGTATTTATATTTAGTTTTACCCGCTATACTGCTTTCATTTATAGCGCAAATAATGGTTAAATCCACCTTTTCTAAGTATTCACAATATCTTTGCAATTACAGTGGTGCCGAAGCAGCAAAACGCGTACTCGAAGCAAACGGTATTTATGATGTTAAAATCGAGCGTGTTTCGGGTAATCTTACTGACCACTACGACCCTAAAACCAACATTATAAGACTTTCGGATACAGTTTATGATGCGCGCAATATTTCGGCAGTAGGTGTAGCCGCTCACGAAGCAGGTCACGCAGTACAGTATGCCAAAGGCTATTCGCCAATAAAAATTCGCACTGCTATATACCCTATTTGCAATATCGGCTCACAGCTTTCTATGCCATTGCTTTTAATAGGACTGCTTTTCAACTTTTCATTTTTAATGAATTTAGGCATTATTTTCTTTGGTGTAGCTCTTGTTTTTCAGCTTGTAACCTTACCTGTGGAATTCAATGCTTCATCCCGTGCTTTAAGCGCTATAAAAGACAGTAATATTTTACTTGATTACAGCGAAGTAAAAGGCGCTCGAAAAGTGTTATCCGCAGCGGCACTTACCTATATTGCGGCGTTTTTAGTGTCATTAACACAGCTATTAAGATTTTTAATAATTGCTAATAGAAGAAGACGGTAATCAGCCGTCTTCTTTTGCATATATAGCCCCTTTTCACCCATACTAAAAATGGTGATAAAATGAAAAAAGCAGATTTTATTCTCTTCCCTATAGGTGCTTTGGGTTACGGGCTTATTGAAATATTATGGCGTGGATATACACACCCATCAATGCTTACAGCAGGCGGTATTTGCTTTGTATTTTTCGCAAAGATTGGCGAACGCTTTAAAAAAGCAAGCCTTTTATCAAAGGCAGTTATAGGCAGCTTGTTTGTAACATTTATCGAGCTAGTTTTTGGCATAATATTTAATATATTACTCAAAAAAGAAGTTTGGAACTACAGTAAAATGCCCTTTAATTTTAAGGGACAAATTTGCCTTTTATATTCGGTTTTTTGGGGTATATTAAGCCTTGCTTTTATACCGCTGGCAGCGAGTATAAAAGGAAGATTGCAAAAATAAAAATAGCGTGATATAATGTACTTGGTGATATTATGGAATATTTGCGTAGGACTTGGGCCGAGATTGATTTAAAAGCCCTTGTACATAACTTTAAAATTTTTAAATCTATGTCAAATGGCAGTAAAATAATGGCTGTTGTTAAAGCCAATGCTTACGGTCACTCTGCAAAAGCTATTGCACCCGTTTTAGAAAAAGAGGGTGCTGATTATTTTGCGGTTTCTAATATAGAAGAAGCGTTAGATCTTCGCAAATGCGGCATAAAAAAACCCATTTTAATTTTAGGCTACACCCCTGTAGAATGTGTTAAAATTTTAAGTGATAACGATATTTCACAATGCATTTATTCAAAAGAATACGCTTTAAAGCTTTCAGAAAAAGCTACTCTCGAGAATGTAGAAATAAAGGTACATATAAAGCTTGACACAGGTATGTCACGCTTAGGCTTTAACTGCAAAAGTGAAGATTTAATCGGTATTACTGACGCTATAGCTAGCGCAAAGTTTAAAAACTTTGTTATAGAGGGTGTGTTCACCCACTTTGCAGTGTCGGATAGCGATATTCCCGATGATATAGCTTTTACAAAAGCACAGTTTGAACGCTTTAAAAAAGCTTTGGAAATTTTAAATAAAAACGGCATAAATCCCACACTCACCCACTGTTGTAACTCGGCAGGATTTTTAGGTGATAACAGTAAACACCTTTCTATATCCCGTATAGGCGTTTCGCTTTATGGGTTATCCCCATCCCCTATTTTTAAGCAAGATTTAATGCCTGTTATGACGGTTAAATCGGTTGTATCTATGGTAAAGGATATAAACAAAGGCGATTTTGTAAGCTATGGCAGAACCTTTGAAGCCCAAAACGATATGCGAATAGCAACCGTTGCGATAGGCTATGCCGACGGTTACCCCCGTATTTTAAGCAATAAAGGCTATGTTTTGATAAACGGCAAAAAAGCCAATATTGTTGGCAGGGTTTGTATGGACCAGTTGTGTGTCGATGTTACAAATATTCCCGAAACGCAAATGGGGGACGAAGTTATAATTTTCGGCAAAGAGCTTTCGGTTGATGTTATAGCAGACCTTTGTGATACCATAAATTACGAAATTGTTTGCGGTATTTCTAAAAGAGTTCCACGCATTATAAAGGAATAACTTTAGGGGGATTATATGAAAAAATATATTCTTAGCCTTGATGAAGGCACCACAAGTGCAAGAGCTATTTTATTCGATAAGGATGCCAATGTTGTATCCTTATCACAACACGAATTTACCCAAATTTACCCTAAACCCTCTTGGGTGGAGCATAACCCACAGGAAATTTATTCCGCGCAGTATACCGCTCTCACAGAATGCATTACAAAGGCTAATATAGACCCAAAGGATATTGCCGCTGTTGGCATTACTAACCAACGTGAAACTGCAATAGTTTGGGATAAAAATACAGGCGAGCCTGTTTACAACGCTATTGTTTGGCAATGCCGCCGTACCGCCGATATTTGCGAGCAGCTTAAAAAAGATGGCTTAGAAGAATACATTGCAAATACAACAGGTCTTAAAATTGATGCTTATTTTAGCGGCACTAAAATTAAATGGATTTTAGATAATGTGAAGGGTGCACGCGAAAAAGCAGAAAAGGGTGAGCTTTTATTTGGCACTGTAGATACCTGGCTTTTGTGGAAGCTATCGGGCGGTAAAATTCATATTACTGACTACACAAACGCTTCCCGTACAATGCTTTTTGATATACACAACTTATGCTGGGATGAAAAGTTATTAGAAGCTTTAAATATACCAAAAAGTATGCTACCTAAAGTTAAATCCTGTAGCGAAGTTTACGGTGAAGTAAATATTTTAGGTGAAAGCATAGCAGTTTCAGGTATAGCAGGTGACCAACAAGCTGCACTTTTCGGTCAACGCTGTTTCCAAAAATGCGATATTAAAAACACCTACGGTACAGGCTGCTTTTTACTTATGAATACAGGCGATACTGCCTATAAAAGCAAAAATGGGCTTTTAACCACCATTGCCGCCTCCTTTGACGGCAAGATAAACTATGCACTTGAAGGCAGTGTTTTTGTAGGCGGTGCTGTTATACAATGGCTTCGCGATGAATTAAAGCTTATAAAAAAATCAAGCGATAGCGAGCGCTACGCCAAAAGGGTTGAAAATAACGGCGGTGTTTATATAGTTCCCGCATTTGCAGGTCTTGGCGCACCGTATTGGGATATGTACGCCAAGGGTACTATTTGCGGTCTTACAAGGGGTAGTAATAAAAATCATATTGTAAGGGCGGCATTAGAGTCTATTGCTTACCAAACCAACGACCTTTTAGAGTCACTTAAAGCCGATACCGGTTTAGAAGTTAAATCAGTTTTGGCTGATGGCGGTGCTTCTGCCAATAAATTTTTAATGCAGTTCCAAGCCGATATTTCAAACACAACGGTTATTTGTCCCGAATCAAGCGAAGCAACCGCTTTAGGCGCGGCTTTCTTAGCAGGTCTTGCAGTAGGCTTTTTCGAAAACACCGAAGAAATTGCAAAAATAAATATTAATAAAAACTCGCACACCCCGACTATAGATAACGAAAATCGCCAAAACCTATTAAACGGTTGGCGAAAAGCAGTTTTAGCATCAAAAATATTTGCAGAATAAACTCTTTTTGGGGGATTTTATTATGGAATACGAAATTCGCACTTTACCGCTTGGAAGCACCGATAACATACATACCCTAATGGGAAAAATATATATTCCCAAGGGCGAAATCAAGGGGCTTTTTCATATTGTACACGGTATGACTGAATATATTGACCGCTACGAGCATTTGTTTTCGCATTTGGCGGAAAACGGCTATGTGGCTTTTGGGTTTGACAACCTAGGTCACGGCAATACCGCACGCGACAAAAAAGAGCTTGGCTTTATTGCACATAAGGACGGTTGGAAATACCTAATCCATGACTGTATAGCATACAGCAAAGCAGTAAAAGAGATGTTTCCACAAAAGCCACTTACACTTATGGGACATTCTATGGGCTCTTTTATAACAAGATTAGCAGTTGAACATTCCCCCGATATATACAATAAATTTATAATTTGCGGCACCGCAGGGCCTAATCCACTTTGCAGTATAGGGCTTTTGTTAAGCAAAGCTATAAAAACGATAAAGGGCGAAAAGCATATTTCAAAAATGGTTGAAAGCTTGGCTTTTGGCAGTTATAATAAACGCTTTGAGCCTTTAACAAATTACGAATGGCTTACAAAAGACCGCGAAATTATAAACAAATATATTAATGATGAATTTTGTAATTATAAATTCACCGTTTCAGCGATTATTGACCTTATGAAGTTGCTTTCAAACTGCAACCGAAATGAGTGGTTTAAAAATATTAAAAAAGACCTTCCCATATTTTTAATAGCAGGTGAAGATGACCCTGTAGGCGACTACGGCAAGGGTGTTACTACGGTTTTTGAAAAGCTAAAAGCAGAAAACTGTAGTGCCACTTTAAAGCTATATAAAAACTGCCGCCATGAAATTCATAACGACAGCTGCAAGGAAGAAATGTTTTCTGATATTTTAGAATTTTTACAATAGTTTTACCCTTTAAGGAGAAAAAATGTTTGACCAATTAACAAGTGTAGATATTAAAAAATTAAAGGACGAACTTGAATACCGCATTGGTACCGTACGCCCTAAAATTTTAGAAGAGGTTAAATTTACGCGAAGCTTTGGTGATTTATCCGAAAATGCCGAATACCACGCCGCCAAGCGTGAACGCGGTAAAAACGAAAGCCGGATAAGATATATTCGCAATATGCTTAAAACCGCAATTATTATTGATGCCAAAAGCGAAGACGGTGAGGTTGGTCTTTTTGATACTGTAAGCTACTTTGTAGAAGAAGACAATTGCGAAGAAAAGGTACGTATTGTAACCACACTTAGACAAAACTCTATGGAAGGGCTTATCAGTAAAGAGTCTCCCTTAGGTAGCGCGCTTATGGGTAAAAAGGTTGGTGACCGTCTACTAGTTAAGGTAAATGATGATTATAGCTATTATATAACCATTCGCAACATTGAAAAAGGCACTGATGATGATTCTTTAGAAATACGCAAATTTTAGCTTAAAAAGTTTTTAATTTTCTCGTAAATTTCTACCGTTTTAAATTTTATTATATATCTGTCCGATTGCTCGGCAATTTGGGCAGATTCTTCTTTTACGCTATCCCGTAAATTGCTGGTAGCCGCAGGAATACAAACGCTTGGAAAAATTACGCACCACCAGTTTTTGCCCTTCGCTTCACCTAATTTTATTATAAGTGAACGGTACTCCCCTGCAGGCAGGCTAAAGGTATCGTAATGTCTTGTTTCAAAAAAGCAGTCCCCTAAAGAAACTGTGGCTTTATATGAAAATCCGTTTTCCTTTATTACATCATTTGCAATCTCACTAAAATACGAAAGGTTTTCTTTCACTTTATTTTCAGCTACTGAAAGGTTGTTAGCATCTAAAATCAAACCGCCCGCTTCCTTTAAAATTACATCCCTTATTTTAAGCTTTAACTCTTGGTCAGGCGTACTGTCAGAATTAGCTATAATATGTAGCCTTAACACATTTTGCCTTAAATCATCACACAAGGCGTTAAAATTTGTCATAGATAAAAGTATAGCGCAAATAAGACCGAAACACAGCGATAATTTTATTCTTTTACTCATAAAAAAACTCCTGTCAAAAAATTCTAACAAGAATATTGACAGAAGTTTATTTTTTTATTCAAAAATTATTGCTTTGTCCTGCGGAGTTACAACAAAGCATTCAATATTTTGGATTTCAAGATTATTTTTGGCAGCCTGCGCGTCAACTTGTGTTTGGTACAAAGCAAACCAAGTAGGGCCGCTACCCGAAAGCGAAACAACCAACGGCTTTTCTTTTAACATTGCTTTTTTAACAAAGCTTTCTTTCCAAATCTCCAAAAAGGCATTGTATATATTTTGGGATATACCGTTTAAATCGTTTTGCTCTACTGCTCTTATCACGGCTTCGGTATCGCACTTTTTGTATTCCTTACTGTCTAAAATGCGGTACATCTCACCCGTAGAGGTTTTTTCTTCACCCTTACAAAGCAAAATATAACCTTTGTTTAAGGGCTTTAATGGGGTAAGAATCTCACCAATACCTTCTGCTCGCTTACAGCCACCACTTATAAAGAAAGGTACATCCGCGCCTAACTTTAACGCAGTTTTTTCTAACATCTTGTCGGTTATACTATTATCATATAACTGCCGTAACCCAACAAGTACCGCTGCCGCATCTGCACTTCCGCCGCCAAGCCCTGCCGACATAGGAATGTTTTTCTTTATTTCTATTTTAGCGCCGCCGTTAATTTTAAAATCGCTAAAGAAAAGCTCGGCTGCCTTATATGCCAAATTATCCTTACCATCTATTCCGTCAACATCGGTTTTAACGGTTATTTTTTCCGCCTTTTCAAGTGTAACTTCATCATAAAGGCTAACCGACTGCATAACCGTGTCAATAAGGTGGTAGCCGTCAGGACGTTTTTCACATATTTCTAAAGACAAATTTATTTTCGCATTAGCTTTAAGCTTCATATCAGTTATTCACCTTATAATGATAGCCGTAGGTTTTTTCGGTTAAAACTTCAAACTTATAGCCTTGTTTTTTAAGCCCATCCAAAATATCGGGCAAAGCTTTAACAGTAGTACCCTTGGCACCGGTATCGTGCATAAGCACACAAATAGAATTTTTATTTTTAGCCTGATTTAAAACATTTTTGGTTATTCTAGAAGCCGGAACATTATGGCCTGATGCATCGCCCGAATCAACATTCCAGTCAAAATAAGCGTAGCCTTTTATTTGCACCTGTGTTGTAAGGTCACTCATAATACCTTTTTTGTACTTTTTGCTTACCAAATTGTTACTGCCGCCTGGGAAACGAAGCAACATTGTTTTAACACCGATTTTGTTTTCAATTTTTTTAGAAAGCTTATTTATATCCTTAAAAAATGCGGTTTCGCTTTTATAAATTTTAGAATATTCGTGTGTGTTAGAGTGAAGACCTATAGCATGGCCCGCTTTTTCGATTTTTGGAAGATACTCAAGTTTTGCAGTACCTATAACAAAAAATGTTGCCTTAGCGTCATATTTTTTTAAAATTTTAAGTATTTTTAAAGTGTTATCAGAAGGGCCGTCATCAAAGGTTAAATAACAAACCTTTGTAGGTTTAGGATATTTAGACTGAGGTGAATTTTGTTTTGCGGTGAGTTTTTCCACCTCAGCCTTTTTCTTAGCACTAAGCTTTTCAATCTCTTTTTTGTAATTTTTGTTCTCGTTTTCAAGCTTTTGGTTTTCGCTCTTTGCTTGCTCTAAACGTTTTTCAAGCTTACTTTGGGCAGTTTTACTGTTTTCAAGCTCTTTCTTTGCCGTTTCTAACTGCTTTTTGGCTTCTATAAGCTCTTGATTAGTTGTAGTTAAATCATTTTGGCTCTTCTTAATCTGGTTATTTTTAACTACTAAGGTTACTGCAGAAGCCGCAATAGTTGCTACCAAAGCTGCTACAACAATGTAAAAAAGAGATGTTTTTACATAACGCTTAATTACCATATCCCAAGACCCCCCCTCCATAAAAAATTCAGCAAATAATAGTATACCATACATACTATAGTTTTTTTAGTTACAAATTATTACAAAATATGCAAAAGACACCTACTTATTGAAAAATAAAGTTGAAATAATTAGACTTAGATGTTATAATAGCTATAATATAAAAAATGTTTTTTGGAGGCATAATATGAACAATATTATCATTTCGAGTGACAGTACTTGCGATTTAACTGCTGAGCTTCGCGAGCGTTACAATATTTCTATAATACCTCTTGGCGTTACTTTAGGCGATAAAACATATTTTGACGGGGTAGATATAAACCCAGATGATATATACGCTCACCACAATAACACAGGCGAATTGCCAAAAACCACAGCTGCAAATGTTGGCGACTGTATAGATTATTTCAAACCCTTTGCCGAAGAGGGCAAAACTGTTATTCACTTCTCTTTAAGTTCGGAATTTTCTTCTACTTATAACAACACCTGCCTTGCAGCCAGCGAATTTGAAAACATTTATGTTATAGACTCACGCAACCTTTCAACAGGTAACGGTCTTTTGGTTTTAGCCGCTGCAGAAATGGCAGAAAAAGGCTTAGATGCTAAAGAGATTGTAGAAAAGGTAACCGCAATGGTACCTTGTGTTGATGCATCCTTTGTTATTGATGACCTTGAGTATTTACATAAAGGTGGTCGTTGCTCGGCGCTTGCGATGATGGGCGCTAACCTTCTTAAATTAAAGCCCTGTATTGAAGTTAAGTTTGGTAAAATGGGCGTTGGTAAAAAATATCGCGGTAAGTATGGCGCCGTTTTACAAGAATATGTTGCAGAGCGCCTTGCCAATTTAGAAGATATTGATTTAAGCCGAATTTTTGTTACCCACGCAGGCGTTGATATGGACATTGTTAACGCCGTTGCCGAACAGGTTAAGAAGACCGCTCCCTTTAAGGAAGTTTTAATAACCAGAGCAGGTTGTACCATTTCTTCCCACTGCGGTGCAGATACTTTAGGTATTTTATTTGTTCGCAAGTCACCACTTGAATAACTTTGCATATTATGTTTTAGGGGTTGTAAATGGATATGTCCTAAAACATTGTGGTCTTTAAAACCGTTTCCCCTTTTATAATATATAAGAAACCGCCCAACAGGGCGGTTTCTTTATTTAACTATTTTTCGATTGATTTTATCTTGTAGCGTTTTTGTAGCGGCCACATCAGCCGAAGGAATACTTGCAAACGGGAATTCTACACCCATATTTTCATATTTTGTTTCGCAAATTTTCTTAAATGGCAAAAGCTCTACCTTATCAGTTTTATAGTCCTTTACAAGCTCATATAAAGCATCGATATCGGCTTCATTATCATTAATAGTAGGAACTATAACCTGTCTAATACGGGTAGGTATATTTTGTTCGCTTAAATACTTTAAAAACTCAAGTGGAGTGTCAATACTGCACCCTACATATTTTCTATAAAGCTTGTCGGTTGCATATTTGATATCAAGCATACAGTAATCAGTATACTTAAGCAGCTCTTTAACACTATCGTTTAAAATACAACCGCTGGTATCAAGGCAGGTATTTATGCCCTTTTCTTTTGCTTTTTTAAAAATTTCAGTAGCAAATTCCGCTTGCAAAAGTGGCTCACCGCCCGAAAGGGTTACACCACCCGTTTCACCGAAATATTCCTTATAATTTACAAGTTTTTCTACAATTTCATCTGCAGTAAACTCTTCCCCACCATTTACAGTGTGGGTTTCGGGGTTGTGGCAACAAGCGCACCTTAAAGGGCAGCCTTGCAAAAAAACCACAAACCGTATACCAGGTCCGTCAAGCGTACCTAAAGACTGCAAAGAACTTACTTTGCCCATTACATAACCTCGTGGAAAGTACGGCTTATAACTTCCCTTTGCTGTTCTCTGGACAACTTATGGAAATTAACCGCATAACCTGAAACACGGATTGTAAGATTCGGGTATGCTTCAGGATTATTATATGCTTCAACTAAGGTTTCGCGATTAAGTACATTTATATTGATATGGTGCGCGTTTTTAGCAAAGTAGCCATCCAAAATAGCAACAAGATTGTTAACCTGCTCACCCTTTTCCTTACCCAAGGTTGCGGGAGTTATAGAGAAGGTGTTTGAAATACCGTCACGGCAGTCATCATAGCTGATTTTTGCAACCGAATTAAGAGAAGCCAAAGCGCCGTTCTTTTCACGGTTATGCATTGGGTTAGCACCCGGTGCAAAAGCATCTCCCGCTTTTCTGCCGTCTGGTGTAGCGCCTGTATGCTTACCGTACATAACGTTTGATGTAATAGTAAGTACAGATAATGTATGTATCGCATCACGGTAAGTAGGTGTTTTACGAAGCTCTACAATAGTTTTGTGTGTGATTTCCTGTGCGATTGAGTCAACGCGGTCATCATCATTACCAAAGGTTGGGAATTCGCCCTCAGTTTCAAAATCCACAATATATCCACGAGAATCCTTTATAGGCTTAACCTTTGCGTATTTAATAGCGCTTAACGAGTCGGTTATAACCGAAAGACCTGCTACTCCAAATGCCATAAGGCGCTCAACCTTAGTGTCGTGCAAAGCCATTTGGGATTTTTCGTAAGCGTACTTATCGTGGGTGCGGTGGATAATGTTCATAGTATTAACATAAAGTCTTGCTAACCACGCTAAATATTCATCCACGCGTTCCATAACCTTATCGTAATCCAGCACATCGCCTTCTATTACTGACTTTTGCGGGCCGATATGAATATCACTTGTAGTATCGTATCCACCGTTTAAGGCAATAAGCAATAATTTTGGCAAATTACAACGGGCGCCGAAGAACTGCATTTGCTTACCTACTCGCATAGCCGAAACACAGCAAGCGATTGCATAATCGTCGCCGTAAATCGGGCGCATAAGGTCGTCATTTTCATATTGAATAGAATCGGTATCAATAGAAACCTTTGTGCAAAACTTCTTGAAGCCGCGCGGTAACGCATTAGACCACAAAACAGTAAGGTTAGGCTCGGGTGAAGAGCCAAGCGTATAAAGGGTATTAAGAATACGGAAGCTTGCCTTAGTAACAAGGGTTCTGCCATCCTCACCCTTACCGCCTACTGCTTCAGTAATCCACATTGGGTCGCCGCCAAAAAGCTCGTTATATTCGGGGGTACGAAGGTGGCGCGCCATACGAAGCTTCATTACAAAATCATCAATAATTTCCTGTGCGCCTTCTTCGGTTAAGGTGCCGTTTTTGATATCGCGTTCAATATAAATATCAAAGAAGGTGCTTACTCTACCCATACTCATTGCGGCGCCGTTTTGCTCCTTAATAGCGGCAAGGTATGCAAAATAGGTCCATTGTACAGCCTCGCGTGTATCCTTTGCAGGTCCACCTATATCATAGCCGTACATCTCAGCCATATCCTTCATATAACCTAAGAACGAAATTTGCTTGAAAAGCTCTTCCGCAAGGCGAATTTCTTCTACACCGAAGTTTCCTTCGCCAAGCTTTTCCTTATCCTTTTGCTTTTCTTCAATCAATCGGTTAATTCCGTAAAGTGCAACGCGGCGGTAGTCACCTATAATACGGCCTCTGCCATAAGCATCGGGAAGACCTGTAATAACGTGACTTCTACGCGCTAATCGCATCTCGTTAGTATAGCTTCTGAAAACACCTTCGTTATGGGTTGTTCTATACTGAAATTCGTTTTCAATCTTTTCACTTAATTTATAGCCGTAAGCGTTGCAGGCCTGTCTTGCCATACGAATACCGCCAAAGGGGTTAATACCACGCTTTAAGGGACGGTTGGTTTGAAGACCCACTATAATCTCGTTTTCTTTGTCTAAATAACCGGGTTCAAATGAAGTAAGCGAAGAAACAGTAGCAGTGTCAATATCCAATACACCGCCAAATTGACGCTCTACCATAAATAAAGCGTTAAGCTTTTTCATTAAATCCTTAGTACGCGGTGTAGCTTCAGCTAAAAAAGAATCGTCACCCTTATATTCGGTATAATTTTGCTGAATAAAATCTCTAACATTTATTTCATCCTGCCATACACCACTTTTAAAACCGTTCCAATTATCGTGTTTCATTTGGTTCTCCTTTATTTTAATATTCAGAAATTTATAGGTCAAAAAAAGCAATTCAGCTTAATTAACTCAAATCAAACTGAACTGCCCAGACGGTCGGCATAAAAACGATATACTCCACTATGGTTACCCATATTTTCCGTCAGTCATACATCGTTGCACAAGATATTGTATATCATTATTTCAATTTTGTCAATATATTGTTATAAAATTATCTAATTTTTCTCGCTTTTTATCATTTTAACCAAAAAAATCGCATTTTAAGGCAATAAATTGGTAATTGATATTTAAGATTATTTATGATAGAATAATTGTAACTTATTTTCAAGGAGAATTTTTATGAAAACTGTTGTATCTGTTATAGGTAAAGATACCGTTGGTATTATTGCGGATGTAAGTGCCATTTGCAGCGAATGTAATGCAAATATAGTCGATATTACTCAATCTGTTTTACAGGATATGTTTGTAATGGTTATGCTTACCGAGATTAAGGACATTAACTGCTCTTTTCAAGAGTATTCGGATAAAATGAAAAAATTAGGTGAAGGACGTAATTTAGACATACGCGTTATGCACGAAGATGTTTTTAATTCTATGCATAGAATTTAGGAGTAAATAATGATAAATCTTAATGATATAATGGAAACCATAAATATGATTTCCGAAGAAAATCTTGACATACGCACTATAACTATGGGCATTTCGCTACTTGATTGTTGCGATAGCGACCCCGAAAAAGCGTGTGAGAAAATTTATAACAAAATCACCCGCCTTGCAGGTAATCTTGTAAAAACGGGCGAAGATATTGAACGCGAGTTTGGTATTCCGATTATAAATAAGCGTATTTCGGTAACACCTATTTCTATGGTTTTAGCGTCATCGGGTGGTGACCCTGTTATGTACGCTAAAACACTACAACGCGCCGCCGATGCTACAGGTGTAAACTTTATAGGCGGCTATTCCGCTTTAGTACATAAAGGGTTTTCTGCAGGCGATGAAGCACTTATACGCTCTATCCCAAGGGCTTTAAGTGAAACCACAAATGTATGCTCATCGGTTAACATCGGCTCAACCAAAGCAGGTATTAATATGGATGCAGTTAAGCTAATGGGTGAAATTGTACGCGAAACTGCCGAAATCACAAAGGACCGCGAATGTATAGGCTGTGCAAAGCTTGTTGTATTTTGTAATGCCGTTGAAGATAATCCCTTTATGGCAGGTGCTTTTCACGGTGTAGGTGAGCCTGATTGCGTAATCCATGTAGGTGTTTCGGGTCCTGGTGTTGTACAAGCGGCGCTTAAAAAATGCCCCAACGGTACTTTGGGCGAGCTTGCCGAGATTATTAAACGCACCGCCTTTAAAATTACCCGTATGGGTCAGCTTGTAGGCAGTGAAGCCTCTAAGCGTTTAGGTGTTCCGTTCGGTATTGTTGACTTATCCTTAGCGCCTACCCCCGCAGTTGGTGACTCGGTTGCACATATATTGGAAGAAATGGGTCTTGAAACCTGTGGCACGCACGGTACCACTGCCGCTTTGGCTATGCTTAACGATGCCGTTAAAAAGGGTGGCGTAATGGCTTCATCCTATGTAGGCGGTCTTTCGGGTGCGTTTATCCCTGTAACCGAAGATGCAGGTATGATTGATGCCGCACGCTCAGGCGACTTGAAGTTGGAAAAATTAGAGGCTATGACTGCGGTTTGCTCGGTTGGTCTTGATATGATAGCAATTCCGGGTGAAACCCCTGCTGAAGTTATTTCGGCTATTATTGCCGATGAAGCGGCTATTGGTATGGTAAACTCTAAAACCACCGCGGTTAGAGTTATTCCAGCAATAGGTAAAAATAAGGGCGAAGAGCTCGACTTTGGCGGACTTTTAGGCTCGGGACCTATTATGGATGTAAACCTTACAAAAAGCCCCAAAAAGTTTATTGATAGAGCAGGTCGTATCCCTGCCCCACTCCAAAGTCTTAAAAACTAAATACAAGTTAAATACCCACTGTGATAAAAGATATCACGGTGGGTATTTTTTTGATTTTTTTCATTTTTTGCATTAAAAAGTAATGTTTGTGCATTGTTATATTGAAAACACTCTTGTTGATTTAATTTTAAAAATAAAGTCAATAATACCTTTAAAGAGTATTTTACATCCAAAATTTAAGGAGAAAAACAATGCCAAAAGTTTCTGTAATTGTACCTGTTTATAATGTTAATAATTTTTTATCTAAATGCTTGGACAGTTTAGTAAATCAAACCTTAGAGGACATTGAAATTATTGTTGTTAATGATGGCTCTACCGATAACAGTCAGGCTATTATTGATACATATGCCGCGAATTATAACGAAAAAATTAGAGCCTTCCAAAAAGAAAACGGCGGACTTTCGGATGCGCGTAACTTTGGATTAAAAAAAGCTACAGGGGATTTTATCGGTTTTGTTGACAGTGATGACTTTGTAGATATAAGAATGTTTGAAAAGCTTTATAACCGCGCCATAGAAACCGATTCGGATATTGTGGTTTGCTCGCACGATGCGGTTGTGCTTAACAAAGATAATCGCATTAAAACCTCCACAACACACAAAATTCAAAACGGACATATTTTCGGCAAAAGTATTTACGAATCCCACGGCATTTTAGCCTTTTCGCGCTCTTACGCGTGGAACAAGCTTTATAAAAGGGAGATTATTAACGGCTTCGAGTTTCCAAAAGGTCAATATTTTGAAGATTCAGCTATAGTTTATAACATTCTATCTAAGGCTAGAAAAATAGAACATTTACCCGACTCTTTATATTTTTATGTTATTGGTCGCGCAGGCGCTATTACCAATTCCTTTAACGCACGTATATACGATATTTTTAAATCCTGCGATTCAATAATAAACTATTACAAAAAAATAGGCAAATACGAAGAATTCAAATTAGAAATCGAGTCGCTTTGTATTATGCATATTCACGCGCGCTTTGCAATTTTAAGAACCAAGGGCAGTTTACCAAGTAAATACAAATTTGTAGATACCGCCTTTAATTATATTGAGAAAAATTTTCCAAATTGGAAAGCAAACCCCTATTTCTTAAAAAGCCGCGCCGAAAAGCTTACCGCTTATCCCCCTAATAGATATCACTCTGCAAAGGACAATCGCTCTACCTTTAAAAAATATCTTACCTGCGTTTACATTAAAAGATTACCTAACAGTATTGGAGTCAATATTAAAAAGCTTAGTAATCGCGCTATAAATAAATTTAAAAGAATTATAAAAAGGTTTTCAGGAGTTCCTACAGTTAGTCGCGAGCTTCAAAAATCTGTAAGGCGGTTATCCAATGAAGAACTGCGTGAATTACAGCTTGTAACACTAGATATTTTAAAAACAGTTATCCGCTTTTGCGATAAGCATAATCTACGCTATTATTTATTCGAAGGCTCGCTTTTAGGGGCTATCCGCCACGGTGGATTTATTCCTTGGGACGATGATATGGATATTGCAATGCCGCGAACAGATTATGAAAAATTTGTAAAGCTTTGGAATACCGCCACGCATGATAACTGTCGCCTTTTCCACCAAAGCACCTATAAAAAATATTATCTGCCGTTCGCTAAGGTTATTTTAATGAAAGAATGTAAATTTGCTTCGTTTATTCGTGCAGGGCTTAAAGCTATGCGAGAAGTTAAAGGACCCGGTATTGACATTTTTCCGCTTGATGAAACAACCGCTTTAAGCACCGAGCTTATAAAGCGTTCGTGCAAGGTTCGAAAGCTTCGCAATTTACTGCTTACAAAGGTTTACTATATTAAAAATCCGCAAAAGCGTAGAATCTACAGCTTGCAAAGCAGCCTTAGCAGCTATAAAAGCTTACACAAAAAAATAACCAAACTCCTTACTGCTGATAAGAATAAACAGGTCGATTATTACACCAATTTCGGCAGTGCATATAATATCTCGAAGGAAATATTCCCAAAAAGTTATTTCGAGCCTGCAAGGGTAATCAATTTTGAAGACACAAAAGTTAAAGTACCCTTTAAATCAGAAGAAATTTTAACCTGTATTTATGGGGACTATTTAACTTTGCCACCCGAAAACGCAAGGGTTTGCCCACACCAATATATTGTTAAAAACCAATAATTTTTTAAAGGATGTTATAAAATGAAAATAGGCATTATATCGGTAAATAATGCGCATAATTTTGGTACAACTATGCAAGCTTTAGGGCTTAAATCTTATCTTGAGTCCTTAGGTCATAGTGTGCAAATTATAAATTATAGGAATAAATGTATCGAAAAATCCTACCTCCCCGGCCGTATTTTGAAAGGGAATACGGCAAAATCAAAAGGTAAATATTATGTGAAATGGCTTAAGGAATTTCGCAAAAAGCCTTATTTAACGCTGCGCAGATATCGTTTTGAAAAATTTTTTAAATCACATTTTAATTTAACTAAATCCTTTGACACTGTAAAGCAATTACGAAACGCAAAGCTACCATTTGATATTATATTTGTAGGCAGTGACCAAATTTGGAATAGTAGTATAACAAAGGGTCTTGACCCTGCCTTTTTCGGCAATTTCGCGCAGGAAGACACCATTATCGCTTCCTATGGGGCAAGCATCGGTAATCCTACCGTACCTGAGCGAGAGCTTCCCGTATTTCGCGAAAACTTTAAAAAAATGGATTATATCTCGGTAAGAGAAGAAAACGCTAAAGAGCTTTTTTCTACACTTACAGAAAAGCAAATTCCGGTTGTGTGTGACCCAACCTTTTTACCAAACCGCAAATATTTTAAAAGCCTTGCTTCTAAAAAAAGTCCTTATGGAAATAAAAAGTATATTTATGTGCACGTTCACCATTATTCCGCAAAGGGCGTAGAGCTTGTAGCGGCAGCAAAAGAGCTTTCTAAAAAAACGGGACTTCCTATAGTTCACAACATTCAAAGCGCCAAATTTAAAAATCAGTTAGGCAGAACAGTCGGCGCAGGACCTTTAGAAACCCTTAACGCTATAGCTCATGCCGAATACATTGTTACACAGTCATTTCATTTATCTGTATTCGCTTTACTTTTTGAAAAAAATTTTATAACACTTAAGCGTGACCGCAATAACGACCGCTTGGAAAATTTATTTTCAAAGCTTGGGCTTTCTAATCATTTTATAGACCCTGATGAAAAGCTTCCAAATTTTAAGGATATTCCTATTGATTTTAAGAAAGTTCATAAAAAAATGGATGAAATGCGCCCCCAGTCCGCTAAATTTATTGATACTGTACTAAACGGCAAAAAGTGCGAACGAATAAAAGATTACTTCACAAGCGGTGATAAGTCCACCTGTTACGGCTGCTACGCTTGTGAAGACACCTGCCCTACAAAAGCGATAAATTTAAAAGCCGATAGCGAAGGCTTTTTTATGCCTGATATAAATAAAGAGCTTTGTATAAACTGCGGCAAATGCAACCGCGTATGCCCATATAACACAAAAGTAAAAAACACCGATTTTGAATCGGTAGGTTTTATGGCTTATGCTAAAGCGGAATGTGATTTAAAGCATTCCGCCTCGGGCGGTATATTCCCCGTTCTTGCCAAAAATATTATAAGCAAAGGCGGATATGTTGTAGGGGTTAAATATAATAGCTCTTTAATCCCTGCTTACGATATTGCCGCCACCCTAGAAGAAACCGAAGAATTTAAAGGCTCAAAATATGTTGAACCGCTTCACAATGATATTTTTAAAAAAACCAAAGCCGCATTAGAAAGCGGTAAGCCCGTTTTGTTCACAGGTGCCCCTTGTAAAATAGCAGGACTTAAAAACTATCTTGGTCACGAATACGAAAACCTAATAACTGCCGAAATCATTTGCGCGTGTTCATCATCTTCACTTATATTTAAGCACTACCTTGACGCTAAAACTGAAGAAAAGAATTCCGCTATAAATAAAATCACATTCAGAGATAAATCAAAAGGCTGGAATAGTGTTGCCACAACCTTAAACTTCAAGAACAACACCGAAGAATCTACCAAAAGGCGTTGGAACATTTATTACCATTGCTTTGTTAGCGCTTTTCTTGCAAAACGTTCTTGCTTTAGGTGTGAATTTACAGGTGACAATATAATAGCCGATATCACAATGGGGGATTTTTGGGGTTATAAAAAAGTTAATAAAAAATTAGATGCCGATAAATTAGGTGTTTCTGCGCTAAAGGTAGCCACCAAAAAGGGTATGAACCTTTTAAACGAAGTGAAATCCGACCTTTACCTTTATGAAGTATTGCTCAGCGATATTTACGATAATAACCACTCTTGGCCTGTGGACTTCCCACCCGAGCGCGAGGAAATATTTAATGACTTTTCAGAAACCGAAGATAATACCATAAAGATTTTGAAAAAATATAACTCGCGCTATACGAAGAAAAAATAAGGCAATGCGAAAAGGAACGAAGAAAATTTTCTTCGTTCCTTTTTTCTTTATGCAAATAAATATCCTGTAGCTATACCTATAACTGCCGAAATGCAAATTATAATAATTGGGTGTACCTTTTTAAAGGTGGCAATCAACGCACCTATAAAAATCACTAGTGACACATAAAATGTAGCATTTGTGAAAATAGCGGTGCTAAAACCGTTCGGCACAAATACAGTTTGGGCTATTGATATAACCGCCGCACCTATAAAGCCTATAACCGCGGGCTTTAAGCCTGTCATACAGCCTGCAACGGCTTTGCTGTTTTTAAATTTATCGTAAATTCTAGCAACAATTAAAATAACTATAAACGACGGCAAAACCACACCCAAGGTCGCGGAAAAGGCACCTAAAATACCGCCTAAAACACCAAAGGCTGTGCCCTGACTATTACCTATAGCGGTCGCCATATTTATAGCAAAGGGACCGGGGGTAGACTCACTTACAGCTATAAAATCTATAATCTCTTCAAGCGGCATCCAATTATTTGCTAAAACCTCTTCCTTAAAAAAAGGTAGCATTGCATATCCGCCGCCAAAGGTAAAGACGCCTATTTTAAAGAATGTTAAAAAAAGCTTTAAAAATATCATTTTTCCACCTTACCTTTCAGTGTGTATGAATAAATAAGGCCGAAAACCGCACATGCTATTATACACCAAATAACTTCAATTTTCAGGAATGCGACCGCAATAAGCGCCAAAGCCATAATCACATAATAAAACAAACCTTTAGGGCAAGCTTTATACATTTTGTATAGCGCTTTTACAATTAAAGCCAAAACGCCTGCACGTATACCTGTAAAAGCATACTGCACAGCCTTTAAGCTTTTAAATTCTTCAAGAACATAGGATATTACCAAAATAATTATAAATGATGGCAGCACTACACCTAAGGTTGCGGCAAAGGCACCAAAAAAACCTGCCACGCGGTAACCCACAAAGGTAGCCGAATTTATAGCAACAGGGCCGGGTGTAGACTCAGCAATAGCAATAATATCAAGTATATCGCTTTCGCTTATCCATTTGCGTTTATTAACGGTTTCTTCGCTGATAAGCGGTATCATAGCGTAACCGCCACCAAATGTGAAAGCACCTATACGAAAGAAAACCCAAAAAAGTGACAAACAAATTTTTAGCTTATTTTTCATAAAAAACCTCTTTTTCCAAATTCTACAATAGTATATATCTTTTATAAAGAAAAGTCAAATATAGATATTTTTTCAATTATTATGGCAAACTTATACAGTCCGCTTAGTCCTTGACATTTATACGATTTGGTAGTAAAATATATTCTGTATGAAAGTGACTGTATTAGTTTAATCACTTTTGAATATTAAAACAAGAAATAGTAAATTTTTTACTATTTTGGAGGAAAGTTTACAGTTATGATAAAATTGGAAAACAAAAAATCACTCTGCGCTACATCAATAGCTCATTGCGTTGATATTATTTTAAGCAATCACCACAAGGGTGAAATTACTGCAGAAGCAATAGCTTTATACAAAGCGTTATCTCAAAAAATAATGCCCTACCTTAGAAACGAAGAAAAGGCAGAAAATGCGGTTAACGATATTATTAAAAATATAGCCGAATTATCTAAAAAATCCCCATCACTAGTGATGGATGTTAATAAAACCTTAAGCGATGCCTTAAAGCTTAGCTTAGAAGAAGGCTTTGTTATAAGCGCTTCATTTTTAGCTAGTGCGCATATAAGATTTTTATCTAAAAGTGCAAAAGACGAATATGAAATTGTTGACGAAAATACAGAAGAATCCGATGTTGCAAAAGAAGTAGAAGAGGTTGAAGATATTCAAGAGTTTGGCACCAACTCGGATAATGACGACATCGCAGAAATTGAAACAGAAAGCACTATGCGTTCACGCCTTAAAGTATTAAAAGAACTTTTAGGTTGCCCTAAGTATAAAGATATACCAAAGCAGTTGGATTTTATATACGAAATACTTGATTTTAAAGTTCCCGAATTTATTGGCGATACTGCTTGTCAAAAGTTAACTACTGATTTAGGTATAGATATTACTGATTTAGATTATGATGCAATTCAGTACGCGGTATACCGTATTTTCAAAAAAACCAAGCTTGCTGATTTATATTCTTACTATGAAGTACACTCTAAATCTAAATTAGAACAGTTACAAGAACAATATGCAGGCGTAGACCCTGAAAGCTTTGTTGATAATCCTTCTCACTTAGCTAAAAAGGAACGGGCAAACTTTGTTAAGGGTCTTCAAAAGTATACCCTTGAAACCTTGATTTTAACTAAGGAATTTTTAGAAAGTCACAATTTACGCTTCTATCTTACAGAAGGTACACTTTTAGGCGCTGTAAGACATCAAGGCTTTATTCCTTGGGATGATGATATTGATATAGCAATGCCACGCGCAGATTACGATAAGCTTGTACAACTCGCCGAAGAAGGACTTGTTCCGCCCGAGCTTAATTTCGATGCGCTTGAAAACAATCCAAACCACTGGGTTTTAGGCGCTAAAATGCAGTTAGTACGCCAAACACCCTACATACAGCACAAGGTAACAAAGCTTTCAAAATGCAACGGTCCTTATGTGGATATTTTCCCGCTCGAATATTGGAGCCGACCTGCAGGCTTTAAATATTGCATTGTGAGTATGACTCAAAAGCTTTGCAGAAGAATGTTATTTATGAAAACTGGCTATTCTACATCAACTAAAAAGATGCCTATCCGTAGGCTAATTAAATTGATTTTGCCTTTTGTAAGCAATCGTTCTATTGAAAAGCTTGCTATTAAAAATATGAAGAAGTTCTATAAGGGTAACAGAAAATACTTAGTAAACCTTTGTAGCTACTACCCATATTATAAAGAGGTATTCCCAAGAGGTTTCTACGGCGATCCTGTTTATATTGACTTTGAAGGTCATAAAATGCCTGTTCCCTGCGAATACGATAGTATTTTAAAAACCGTTTACGGCAGAAGCTATGACACTATTCCGCCTGTAAAGGTAACTAAAATGAGAAAGCACGCCTTTGATTTGCGTGATGATGTTATTAGTTAATCAAAAGGTAAACAAAATGAAAAAAGCTTTAAAAACATTACTAACACTAGCGCTTACAATTTTAATAGGCTTGTTGGCAGTAGGTTGCGGCAAAAAAGAGCCTGACATTTCTAAACCCGAAGAAAGCTCTAACACTAACGAAAGTATTACAACTTCGCTAATTACCAATAACTCAAGTGCTACCGAAAGCACTACAACCGATAATACAAATAGTAGTACTATTAGCAGCACTGAAAGTACAACAAGTTCTAATACTTCTTCAACCTACTCACAAACCGGTAGCGAATTTTTTGGTCGCCCCGAGTTTGATGACACCCTTTCAGAGCCGCTTCCAAGTGTTTCTACCGACACAGAAGCCACTTCAAGTGATGCCACTTCTTCTGATACAGTTTTAACCACCACACAGGAAAAGTACACCAAAAAAGCGGTTAGTACTGTACTTGACGCGCTAAAAAAAGGTGACTTTGATACTGCTTATGATAGCATTACCGGCAACCAACCGCCAAAAGAATCATTAGGCTTCGACGCAGCAACAATTAAAAAGGTTAAAAGCATTTTTAATGAATTGGATTATGAAATAATCTCGGTAAAGCGTACTGATGACACAAAAGCTGTAGTAAAGGTTAAAATAACCGCCTTAAACTTTAAAAAGGTATATAAAAATTATGTAAAAGACGCTTCACAAATTGCGGCAAACAGTCCAAATCTAACCCCACAAGAAATTAGCAAAAAAATTGACAAAGCCTTTAGTGAAGCTTTGAAAGACGGTAAGAAAAAGCCCGTAGAAGAAACCTTAAAGATTACTGTAGTAGGTCACGGTAAGGAATGGAAAGCTGAATACAGTAACGATTTTGCAAAGGCTTGCCTTGGCGGTATAACTCAAGTTGCAGAAGCCTTAAAATAAAAATCAATTAACAAAAGTCTCTCATTATTGAGAGACTTTTTGCATTTTTATACTCTCCTCCAAAATAAGCGGGAATCGGCTTATTTTATCACTTTGCAAATCTGTAGTATGCATATCAACACAGGTTATACGGCGGTTAGTGTAAGTAGTGTAATAGTAAAGCCCTTTATCAATATTCATACAAGCGCTATAAACCGTTATATCAAATTGACCATTTTCGGTTTTTAAGGCACCTTTAATATTCTCTACCGATGAAAGCAAATGAAAAAACTGCCCGACAGATAACCTTTCACAAGACGGTTTTGTCGAATTTTCACTTAAAAAAGCCATACGTACAAACCGCGATTTTGAAGAACTATCACCTGGTAAACCCAAAGCCCCTAAGCCCTTGCTATAATCAGAATATTCGGAATTTTTTATATAATCTTCTTTTTTATCTTCGTTGCGCAAATAACTATAATTTTCTAAATTTTCAAGGTGGTAAGGAAACGGCGGATTATTTGTAAGCACTCCAAGACTATTATCATATATATACATACCGTCCTTTGTGAACTCTACCACAGCCGAACTATCACAGTCGGCAATCATCCAATGAAGCGGTGTGTTAGGTAGTTTTTCACTAAAGCTAATATTTGCAAGGTTGATTTTAGATAATAAATTTCTTGCTTCCGTTACAGTTTTTGCTTGTCCTAAAATCCAGGGTATCAGCTCAAACGGCGCTATATTATCCTTACCGTTTTCTAAAGGTGAATAATATGCGTTTTCAGGAAAGGCAAGCCCTGCCATAGCAAGTCCACATTCGTTTACACCATCGTAGAAAAGGGGAACGCCTTCTACCACAGTCGCCATACCAATCACAGCGTAATGTTTGGTCATCTCCCCCATTTTTCTAAAAATAAGCGGAAAATGCCTTGGCATTACACAAACCTCTTCGCTATAAGAAACATCAATATCAAGATTCCTGCCAAAATAGTGGCTTGAAGCTGTAAACTTAAGTGCTGTGCACATAGTTATTCATCCTTTTAAACATTATAAAACTAGTATACCACTAAATTTATAAAATTTTCGTTATGCCGCTATAGAAAATCACAACAGTTTATGATACAATTAATTAAACGGAGGTTATTATTATGGAAATGGTTTTACTTACAGCGTTAGGTGTTGGTGGTGCTACGGTTATCGGCGCACTTATAGGCTTTTGTTTTAGAAAAATATCACACAAATTTTCGGATATAATTTTATCCTTTGCGGCAGGTGTAATGCTTGCTGCCGCAATTTTAGGTCTTATTTTACCGTCGCTCGATTACGGCGGAAAATACGGCATTATAAAATGCATTATCGGTATTTTCGCGGGCGCTCTTTTTCTTAATGTTATTGATAAGGTTGTTCCCCACCTTCATAAATTTATTGATGCGAGCCCCGAAAACAAAAATATAGCAACCACAAATAAAGTATTATTATTCGTTGCCGCTATTGCAATACACAACTTTCCCGAAGGTATTGCCGCAGGCTCGGGCTTTGGCTCGGGTGATACCGCACAGGCTTTAATGATTGCCGGCGGTATTGCGCTTCAAAACATTCCCGAAGGATTAGTTATTATAGGCCCTATGCTTTCAGCCGGTGTAAGCCCTGCTAAAACCTTTGTTTGCGCTATGCTTACAGGTGTTGTAGAAGTTATCGGTACCTTAATAGGTTATTTTGCAATTAACATTTCTGCCGCAATTTTACCCTTTGGCTTAGCTTTTGCAGGCGGTACTATGCTTTATGTTATAAGCGATGAAATTATTCCCGAAACCCATGCGCACGGCAGTGAACGCGGTGCCACCTATGCTTTACTTATAGGCTTTTGTATAATGCTTATAGCAGATGTTTTCTTAGGTTGATTTTTTAAGGTGTTATTATGATAAATAGTATTACTGTTGCAGATATGCACACCCATTCCGAATTTTCGCACGATTCGGTTTGTAAAATTGAAGATATGTGCCTTGCGCAAATTAAAAAAGGCACTAAAATTTTTGCGGTAACAGACCATTGTGATGTTTTTCTTTACAATGATTTTGATATCTACACTCCCATAAAAAATGCCTATGACACTGTCATGGCATTAAATGAAAAATATAAAGAAAAATGTCTAATACTGTCGGGAGTAGAAATCAGTGAAGGCTTTTGGTATCCAAAACAGCTTGAAAAGCTATACGGTTTAGCACCCTTTGATGTGATAATAGGCTCGGTTCATTGTGTTAAATATAAAGGCTACGATGCGCCATACTCAAAAATAGATTTTTCTGTTATGAGCGAAAAACAACTGTATGAATTTTTAGATTGTTACTTTAACGATATGAAAACTATGATTAACACCACCGATTTTGATATTTTAGCGCACCTGACCTGCCCGATTAGATACATTAAAGGCAAATACGCTCGCAATATTGACCTTGATAGATTTAGTAATAAAATTACTGATATTTTAAAATCTATAATCGAAAAAGACATTGCGCTTGAAGTGAATACTTCGGCACTTAATACTTTGAATGATTTTATGCCAAGCAAAAACATAATAAAACAGTATTACAATATGGGCGGAAGACTTATAACCTTGGGTTCGGATGCTCATATTACCGAAAATGCATCAAACCATTTCTGCGAAGCTATAACCACAATAAAAGAAATCGGTTTTGAAAATATATGCTATTTCCAAAACCGAAAGGTAAATAAAATAAAAATTTAATCAGTTATAAGTCCGTCTATATCATCAATATTACACAATGTGTTTAGATAAGTTTTTTGAAACTTACTTTTGTCGCATAACAAAAACTTGAATTTTGAATTTTTAATAATAATTCTTCTAAGATTATTTTCCATAATAGAATTATCGGTAGCTTTTTTATCGTTTATTCCCCTACAGGAAAAGAATGCAATATCGGCATTATATTTATCCAAAGTTTCCTCGGCATCGGGGCCTATATATGAAAAGGATTCAAGTGTCATTTCTCCACCTGTGCATATAGTTCTGATTCCCATCGATGCAGCTTCTAATGCAGTTTTTGCGCCGTTTGTAACTACTAATATATTTTTAAACTCGGTGAGAAAAGGCAGTAAATGAAAAGCCGTTGTGGAAGCATCAAGCATTATAACATAGCCGTCCTTTATGTGCGCTACCGCTTTTCTTGCAATAATTTGCTTGGCTTCATTTTGCTCTAAATGACGTATAAATAACGGTATTCGTTGGTCAGGCGAGTTTGTTTTAAGAGTTACTATGCCCCTTTTACAGCTTAGTAGCTCTTTTTTTTGAAGAAATGCTAAATCGCGCCTTACTGTAGGCTCGCTAATAAATAATTTTTCGGCTAACTCTTTTACTGAATACGGTTTTTGCGCCAAAAGGTTTATATATTGGTTTTCTCGGTTATATAATGACATTTTAGATACATCCCCCTAAAGCAGTTGTTACACAGTGTAATGATTATATCCATAATCATTATAAGCATTTAAGGAACCTCTTGTCAATTGGTTTATATATATAATTAAAACAATTATAATCAAAATATGCTCAAAAAGCACATAAATATAATCAATTTACGATTAAAACTTCAATCTATAGAAATCTCGTTGATTATTATTTTGGCGTGATATATAATGTTTGTGGTATATTTTTTCAAAAAAGGCGGTTTGGAAAATGGTATTTCAAATTGAATGTAATATCGAAGATCAATATGATGTTGTAGTTTGCGGAGGAGGCCCTGCCGGCTTTAGCGCAGCATTATTTGCAGCAAGAAATGGTGCAAAGGTTGCGTTGATTGAACAGATGGGTTTTCTTGGCGGCACCGCTACTGTTAATGGAGTAAATGTATTTCCTCATGGATATCATGATGGTGAACGCTTTGTAATAGGCGGTATGTTCAAGGAAATCTATCAGGAACTACTACGCCATGATGCAATTATTCCGCACTGGCAGCGCGGATGGGAACCCTTTAACATGGAAACCTACAAACTCATTTTAGATAAACTTCTTAAGGAAGCAGGAGTAGATGTTTATTTGGAATCTACCCTAGTTTCTGTTACTATGAATGAGAACACTATTTCTAATATTTTGCTTAATACACTTAAAGGGTGTATCGCTCTTGAAGCAAAGCAATTTATAGATGCAACGGGGGATGGACATTTATCCATGTTGGCGGGTGTTCCTTATGATATTGGCCGTGAAAACGATGGTGCTGTTCAGCCCTATACACTTATGTTTTTTGTAGGCGGTGTGGACTTTGATGCAATCAAGGAGTATAACCGTGACAAATCTTGGTTGACAGAAGATGGCCGTACGTTTGTTAACGGCAACGGCTTCCGATCGTTTATTGAACAAGCAAACGCTGACGGCTTGGATTACATACCTAAAAAGACAATAGGTTCTATGTATAATATTCCTTGGCTACCTGGTATTGTAGGCGTTAACTTTGGTCGAATTTTTGCAGATACAACTCTTGACCCACGCCGTCTTTTTGAAGATTCTCATATTGGCAGACTGCAAGTGCAGCAGGGTGTAGAGATTCTGCAGAAATATATTCCCGGATTTAAAAACTGCTATCTTATAGAGAGTTCTCCGAAAGTTGGTCGTCGGGAAAGCAGACGAATAAAAGGTCTTTACACAATGACCGAGGACGATATTCGTAAGCAACAACAGTTTGATGATGTAATAGCGCAGGCTTGTTACCAAATTGATATTCACGGTCCTACAGATGCAAGTTTTCAGTTAGTTAAGATTCCTAAAGGAATGCACTATGATATTCCATACCGCAGTCTTGTACCTTGCAACTGTGATAATCTGTTGGTTGCGGGAAGATGTGTTTCTGCCTCTCACGAAGCATTGGCAGCAATTCGTGTTCAACCTATCTGTATGGCAATGGGACAGGCGGCAGGAACTGCTGCGGCCATGTGTGCGGCTGAAAATAAGCACCCAGCCGATTTGAATGTTAAGATGTTACAGCAAAAGCTTATAGAACAAGACGCAATTCTTGAATGATAAAACATAGGAGGCTTTTTAATGCGAATAATAATCGAACCCCCTCGTGAAATTCCAGTTATAAATGAAGTAGATATTGTAGTTGTGGGTGGAGGTTGCACAGGTGTTTTTGCAGCAATCCGAGCAGCTCGACTTGGGGCAAAAGTAGCTTTGATTGAGGCTTCTAATGCTTTTGGCGGAGCGGCAACTAACGCATTTGTGTGCGTATGGCATACCCTGTGCGATACAACGCTTAATAAACAGATTATCGGCGGATTAACACAAGAAGTTATTGAACGCATGAAGCGTGTTCCCCATGGTATCAAAATCATGCTACCCTCTGAAGAAGAAAAGCATATTTTCCGTAAAAGTACATACGCAAATTACCATTTAAATACCGAAGAACTAAAGATTGAACTAGACAAAATGTTGATAGAAGCAGGGGTTATCCCTTATCTTCATACAATGTATACTGCACCATATGTAGATGGCGGTAATCTTTGCGGTGTTATAGTTGAAAATCGGTCAGGTCGTGGTGCCATTTTAGCTAAGCAATTTATAGATGCAACAGCAGACGGTTTTTTGGGTGAAGATATGGGCATGGAAGTTTATAGCCATGAAACCTTACAACCGGCAACTACTGCCGCACGTGTTTTTGGTTGGGATCAACTAAATAATCCTAATGAAATACTAAGCAGAAACCAGCAGCGTATAGGCTGTAGACCGGGTTGGGATGACATTTTCACCGATATTCCACAGGTGCGCAACTGGTTTAAGAGTAACATTACAGAAGATTGTTCTGATGCCGATAAGCTAACAAAGGCAGAAATTACCGGCAGAGCACAGATTCGTGAAATGCTTGATATATTGCGTGAAGAGGATCCGGGTGCTCAAAATCTAGCGCTTATCGCCCTTTCTTCTTCGATAGGTATTCGTGAAACACGTCAGCTTCGCTGCAGTTATCAGACAACTATGGACGATATTTGTAACGGGCGCAAATTTGACGATGCGATAGCTTACTGTGCTTATCCTGTAGATATACATCATCAAAATAAAAAAACTGCCTATCGTTTTCTTGACGGAACGGAGGAAATCGTTGAAGCCGGTAAAGAAAATCTCTTAGTTAGATGGCGCTACGAAACAATAGAATCGCCAACCTATTGGCAATTACCGTATCGTTCTATGCTTCCGAAAGATATTCCTAATCTCTTGATTTGCGGAAGAGCCATTGATACAGACAAGGGTGCGTTGGCTGCGGCACGTGTTATGATTTCTCTCAATCAAACGGGTGAAGCGGCAGGCGTCGCAGCTTACGAAGCGCTTACAAGCGGTTGTTCGGTACAAAATATTGATTTTGCATCGATGAGACTTAAAATGAAACAGGGTGGCTCCATCATTTTATAAAATTATTAGATTTTATGCTACAAAGTGACATGAGGTGGCGGATTGTGCGTTTTAATTTGAAAGAAAGTAATTGTTATTGCGGGAAAAATCATTTTTTTGACTCTCAAATATTTATAGGATCAGACGTTATCGGCAAACTACCTGAAATTTTAGGAAGTTGGCGCGCAAAAAAGGTTTTTATATGTGCTGACATAAATACATACCGTGTAGCAGGAGAAAGCGTTTGTGAGATTCTTAAGGCAACAGGTATCAAATTTGAAAAATTCGTTTTCGATAAAAAGATACTTGAGCCCTGTGAATCAAATGTAGGCTTAGCACTTATGAATTTTAACCCCAAATGCGATGTGGTTATTGGTGTAGGCTCGGGTGTTATTAACGATATTTGCAAAATTGTCGCTAACGTTTCAAATAAAAAATACATAATAGTGGCAACTGCCCCCTCTATGGACGGTTACGCATCTGCCACTTCTTCTATGACTATGCAAGGTCTTAAAATTTCACTTAATAGTAAATGCGCCGATGTTATTATAGGCGATACCGATATTCTTTGTAACGCGCCTATAAAAATGATGATTTCGGGTCTTGGCGATATGATTGCAAAATACATTTCTATATGTGAATGGCGTATTTCTAATGTAATAAACGGCGAATACTATTGCGAAGATATAGCAAATCTAGTTAGAGAATCATTAAATAAGTGTGTAGCTAATGCCGAAAAGCTTTTGCAAAGAGATGAAAACGCCGTAAAAGCCGTTTTTGAAGGACTGATTTTATGCGGCGCGGCTATGAAATTTGCAGGAGTTTCCCGCCCGGCTTCTGGTATTGAGCATTACCTATCGCATATATGGGATATGCGCGGTGTGGAATTTAATACCCCTGTAGATTTTCACGGTATACAGTGCGCAGTCGGAACGCTGATTTCAATAAAGCTTTATGAAAAGCTAAAAAATATTACCCCTAACAAAGAAAAAGCATTAGAGTATGCAAATAATTTCAATTTTTCTGCTTGGAGTGATACTTTAAGAGATTTTCTTGGCAAAGGCGCCGAAAGTATGATAGCACTTGAAGCAAAAGAGCAAAAATACAATTTAGAAAGCCACAAAAAACGCTTATCAATTATAATTGATAAGTGGGACAAAATACAAAATATTATAAATGAAGAATTACCAACAGTCGATGACGCTACAGCCCTTTTTGATAAGGTAGGTCTTCCAAAAACAATGGGCGAATTAGGTATATCCAGCGATATTTTACCCCTAACCTTTAAAGCCGCAAAGGATATTAGAGATAAATATGTTTTACCGCGGCTTTGTTGGGATTTAGGAATAATAGATGATATAATTAGTGGGTGAAACTGAAATGAAATATGATGTTATTGTTGTAGGCGGTGGACCTGCAGGAATTTGCGCCGCTGTAGCATCCGCAAGACAGGGAGTTAAAACCTTGCTTGTAGAACAAAACGGTTTTTGTGGCGGTATGGCAACTGCGGGACTTGTTGGTCCATTTATGACCTGTTACGACTCTAAGGGCGAAAAAATGATTATAAAAGGTCTTTTTGAAGAGATTGTTGACCGTTTGGTTGCGCGTGACTTTGCCATACACCCAAAGGATGTAATGGGCGGTACCGCCTTTACTTCTTGGATAAAAATCGGTCACGACCATGTAACCCCATTTGAATCGGAAGGCTTAAAGCTGGTCCTTGATGAAATGCTTTGCGAAGCAGGGGTAGAAGTACTTTACCATACCACCTTTTTAGAGCCTGTTTTAATAGAAAACAAAATTGTTGGTATAAAGGTTGCTTCAAAATCGGGAATAGAAACAATAGAAAGTAATGTCGTAATCGACTGCACAGGTGACGGCGATGTAGCCTATAGAAGCGGTGTGCCGTTTGAAATGGGTAACGAAGAATTGGGTCTTATCCAGCCAGCCACTATGTTTTACCATATAAGCAATGTTGATTCAGACGCTTTAGAAGCTGATATTGAAGCTAATATAGATAATTTTTACCGTAAAGACGGGGTAAACTACCGCTCTCTTCATTGGCGTGTTACCGAAGCGCGTGAAAACGGTGACTGGTCGCTTGATAGAGTAAGTATTGGTGTTTTCCGTATGCCTAAAAAAGATGAATGGTGCGTTAATACATCAAGAATAATGGGTATTGATAGTACCGATAATAAAAGCCTTACAAAAGCCGAATTTGAAGGCAGGCGTCAGGTGGATGAAATTACACGCTTTTTCCGTAAATATGTTCCTGGTTGTAAGGATGCGCGTATAAAGGCTACCGCATCACATATAGGCATTAGAGAAAGCCGACATATAAAGGGTGAATACCGATTAACTGCCGATGATTTGCTTAATGCAAAGGTACCTGAAGACAGTGTATTCATTGCGGCAAACTCGGTTGATGTTCACGGTAGATTCGGGCCTCGAAGTAATGAATATGTGCCCATAAACGGCAACTATTACGGCGTGCCCTATAGAAGCTTAGTCCCTATAAAAATTGATGGCTTGCTTGTTGCAGGCAGGTGCCTTAGTGCTGATTCCACCGCCGCAGGCGCGGTTAGAGTGATGCCACCCTGTATGGCAATGGGACAAGCGGCAGGAACTGCGGCTGCGCTTTCTATTAAAAATAACTGCACAGTAAGAGATTTAAATGTAAAAAAACTTATTTCAGTTTTAAAAGAGAATAAGGTTTATTTAGGTTGATACTAGGGGGAATAAAAAATGAGTAAGGTTTTTAAAACATACGAATACACCTGTGATTTATGTATTGTAGGTGGCGGTCTTGCAGGTACAATTGCCGCTCTTTCCGCCGCAAGAAATGGCGCACAGGTTGTTTTAATTCAGGATAGACCTATGCTTGGGGGTAACTGTTCTTCCGAAATAAGAATGTGGCCGCGCGGTGCAAAGGGCAAATATGTTAGAGAAACAGGTATTCTTGCCGAGTTTGAAGAAGAAAACATTTACCGCAACCCGACCCTTGCCCCTACCCTTTGGGACAGCGTGCTTTTTGGTAAGGTTAAGGCAGAAAAGAATATCACATTGCTTTTAAATGCTTCCTGCTTGGATGCCGAATGTGACGGCGATACAATTAAAAGTGTTACCGCTTGGCAGCTTACTACATACACTTGGCATAAGGTATCAGCTCGCTTTTTTGCCGATTGCTCGGGTGATGGTATTTTAGCGCCCCTTACAAACGCTAAATATAGAATTGGCCGTGAAGCTAATAACGAGTTTAACGAAACAATCGGTCCTAAGGTTGCCGACCATAAAACAATGGGTATGAGCCTTCTCTTACAGGCTCGCGAAACCGACCATCCCGTAAAATTCACTCCACCCGAATGGGCTAATGTTTATAAAACCGATGAAGAATTTGCCATTATCCCCTACCTTAAATCAGAGCATTCGGGTTTTCGCGAACACACTATAGAAACAAGCGGCACTAACCTTTGGTGGATGGAGCTTGGCGGCGAAGGTCCTGCAATTTTAAATACCGAAGAAACACGTGATGAGCTTATAAAGGTAGCTTTCGGTATATGGGACCATATAAAAAATTACGGCGACCACGGTTGTGAAAATTGGGAACTCGAATGGGTAGGCTTTTTACCGGGAAAAAGAGAATCGGTGCGCTATATTGGTGAACATATTCTCACCGAAAATGACATTATGGCAGGCGGTAAATTTGAAGATATCGTTGCCTACGGCGGTTGGCCGCTTGATGACCATAACCCCAAAGGCTTCCTAGCAAAAAACAAAGAAACAGACCTTTCAATAATGAGAAAGCCCCCCTCCCCCTACGGTATACCATATAGAAGCCTTTATTCCGCGAATATTAAAAACCTTTTCTTTGCAGGCAGAAATATCAGCGCTACCCACGCCGCAATAAGCTCTACAAGAGTTATGTCGACCTGTGCTTTACTTGGTCAGGCAATGGGTACCGCGGCGGCTATTTGTATAAATAAAAATATGCCCGACCAAAAGCTTGACAAAGACGGCGTTAAAGAATTACAACAAGCTCTTTTAAACGACGGTGTATTCCTACCTAATGTTTTAAGAAATACCCCTGCGCTTACAAAATCGGCAAAGGTTAATCTTTCAAAGAAAGAGCAAGAAATTTTATTTAACGGTATGGACCGCCCATCAAGCGATGAAGTTCAAAATAAAATCACTCTAGATTTGAGAGATAGCATAGAGTTTGAATATTCACAACCTACCTTAGTTAATGAATTAAGGCTACAGTTTGACCTTGACTATTCGCGTAAATCGGTTTCGCCTAACTGGAAAATGCAGGTTTTTGCCTTTAAGCTACATACAGGGCGCGACTTTGTTCCAATGAAGGTAGCCGAAACCTTGGTTAAAGATTTTGAAGTTTATGCCGATGGCGAGCTTATCTATAAAAACGGTAATAACTATTATTCTTTAGTGAAAATCCCGATAGATAAAAAACTTACTAAGCTTACCGTAAAATTCTTAGAAACTTGGGGCGCAAAAGAAGTAAACCTATTCTCTTGCGATTTAGCTTAATTAAAGAATCATTTTTAAATATTATACTCTTTAGAATAGTAAAAAGGATGTGTAGAAATACACATCCTTTTAAACTTTATGATAGTGGCTATGTTTTTTGTCAGAAAGATAATGGTTATGCTCGTGAATATGTTCAATCGTATGTGAGTGGGTTGAACCACCGTGAGTGTGAGTAATCAAATGCTTGTGAAAGTGATTGTGTTTTTGTGCCAAGGTATCTATTACAACTATTACAGTTCCCAAAATCATTATGGTAAGGCCAACAAAATAAGCCAAAGTTAGTTGCTCGTTGAAAAGTAACAAGGATAGCAACGCGCCAATAAATGGGGCTATTGCATAGTATGCGCTTGTTTTTGAAGCCCCTATAACACCCTGTGCTTTAATATAGAAGAAAATGCTTAATCCGTATGCCACAAACCCCAACAAGAGCGCCAACACAAAGAACCGAATGTTTGCAAAATGTTCTCTTAAGCATATAGCTACAATTAACGAACCAAGCCCTGAAAAAATTCCTTTAAGAAATACAATAATATAGGTATTTTTATTTGATAGATTCTTGGTACAGTTATTTTCAAGTCCCCAACAAAGAGTAGCTAATAATACGAGTATTGCTCCCCAAGAAAACTTAAAAGCGGTTATGTCATCAAACGAAAGAATAAAACTTGATATAGTAATTAACGAGATTGCAAACCACATTCTTTTTGAAACAGCTTCCTTAAATACAAACAATGCAATAAGCGAAGTGCATACAATTTCAAAGTTATTTAATAAAGATGCGTTAGAGGATGCACTATCAAGCAAGCCAAACATAAGTAGAATCGGGGCTAAAATATCCAACACTATCATTCCTAAAACATTAGGTAAGTCTTTTTTAGTTATTTGTTCTGATGTTTCTTTGTTTTTATTCTTTGTAATCAGAAACACAATACCTATGCCAATGCCTGCACCTAAATATAAATATGATGCCATCATTGTAGGCTCAATATAATTTAACAACAATTTTGATAACGGAATATTTATTGCGTATAACCCTGCGGCTAATATGGCAAAAAATATTGCCAATAGTTTTTTATTCATATTCCAACCTTCATTTTTTATTAGTTAACTGCATTATAACACAATTCAACAATTTATTAAAGTAAATATTAAAAATACCCATAGAGTATTAAATCTACAGGTATTTGTCAGCTTTCTAACACTTTATATTAACAAAATATATTAACAATCAAATTCCACAGTTTTTCTATTAATGGGACAATGTTACAAATCAGGGGTGCAAAAATTATAGCCGGTAAAAAGTCTGCAACCTTTATTTTGGTAATTCCCATAAGATTTGTACCAATCATAATAATTAAAATAGAGCCTGCACAGGTCATCTCATTAATAGCGGCGGCACTCATAAACGGGGAAATTAGTCCTGCAAATAATACAAGTCCTCCTTGTATAATAAATACCGCAATAGATGACAGTAGCACACCTATTCCAAGGCTTGAAGCTAACATCATAGATGAAACCAAATCAAGCATAGCTTTTGTAATAAGTAGCGAATTATCCCCTGTAAGACCCGCCTGGATAGATCCCGTAACTGTCATTGAGCCTACGCAAAATAAAAGCGTTGCTGTAATAATTCCTTCTGCAATAGACACTTTAGAATTTTCTTTTTGAAATTTTTCTTCAACCTTTTTTGCTAGTTTATTAATAGCGCCGTCAATATTCAACAAAGTACCTACAATTACGCCTAAAACTATTGCGGCAATCAATATTAAAACATTTTCACCGCATAGACTTCCTGAAATACCAATATATAAGGTACAAGCACCAAGTCCTATCATAGCGGCGTTGCTTACCCTTTCGGGTATTCCTTTTTTAAACAATAAACCAATAGTTGAACCAATAATTACGGTTATTACATTTACAATTACACCTAACATTTTTACCGCCGTTTCTATATTTTAAGAATAAATACTTTGTTTTTGTATATCCAAAAACTATAAAGGCATTATAACTTATTTCCGCTTTAAATTCAAGTGTTGCAAATATTATGCAAGTAAAAATTAAGTCTTATGTTGTATTTAAGAGTTTTTAATGATATAATTAGGTAAGAAAATCCATCTTTTCAGATGAGTGGGAGGAATATATATGGAACTTAAAAAATTAAATAAAAGTGTACTTAAGCTATGGTACATTCACGCGTCAATTGTAGCACTTGTGCTTATAGGTGTGTTTGGGAGCTTAGCGGTAATTCTTACCTTAGCAGAAGCGCCAAGCACTGTAAAGCTTGCTGTTTTGTTAGCAGTAGGTATACCTGTTGCTTTAATTCTTGGTATCACTTTAATTATGCCGGCATTGCGTTATAAAATGTATTCTTGGGGTTACGATGATAAGCGAATTATTGTAAAGCAGGGCGTAATTTTCAAAAGCAGAGTTGTTATCCCTGTATGTCAAATTCAAGACCTTCACAGAACACAAGGTCCAATTATGATGATGCTAAACTTAAGCGATGTTACTATCTCCACAGCGGGCTCTAATTTTGATATTTCTACTTTGACAACCGCCGAAGCTGACCGTATGATTGATGAGCTTGAGCGTAATCTTGAAACAAGAATCGAGGAGCTAAAGAATGAAGAAATTTGACAAAGGATATATTTATTCTAGCTTGTTTTCGGATTTGCTTAGCACTTTCGTATTGTTTTTTGTCTTTCTTAAAGATTTCTTTATTGATGATGAAGCAAGCGCAGAAGATATTGTTGCAGCGCTTCCATTCTTTGCGATTGTATGCATTATAATTTATCTTTGCTTTATTACTTATAGAATTCTTTACTACAAAGCTTCCGGATACGAGCTGGCAGAAAAGGAAATTAAATGCAACAAAGGTGTGTTATTTAGAAAACGCTCGGTTTTGGACTATACAAAAATACACGCTATCAATAAAAAGCAAAACCTTATACATAAAATCTTTGGTATCGCTATTTTAACTATTGACAGTGGCTCTACCAACACCGCTTCCCAAGCCGAAATAACTATTATTGAAAAAGCAAAAACTGTTGATGAGTTAATAATCGAATTAAATTCGTTGAAAGAAAGCGGTACTCGAACCGAGAACGATTCAAAAGAAGAAGTGCTGCTTTCCGAAAATGATAGTCTATACCGTTTTACATCTAAAAAGAAGATGCTATATACACTTATAAATATAGCTTCAACTGCTTTCGCTATAGCTGTACTTGGTGTATTAGCCATTATTGTTGTGGGCGTTTGTAAATTAGTACTCAAGCTTACTTCTCTCGGCACTTGGGGTCAGTATTTCCTTTTTGCTGCCTTAATTACTGTAGGCGCAATGCTTATATTCTCGATTTTTGCATTTTTGGCATCTATGATACATTCATTCATTGGATATCACAAGTTCAATATCACTAAACGCGGCAACGATATTGAAATATCCTACGGCCTTTTAGAGCGCCATACCAACACCTTTAGTTACGATAGAATTAAAGCGGTTAAAATATCACAAAGTCTAGTCGAGCGGATGTTAGGCTTTGCCGAAATCAAGCTGGAAGTAATAGGCTATATGAACGACAACGGAGAAAATAACAGCACCGACCTTGGTGTACTTGTTCCGTTTTGCAAATATGCTGAAGTGGGCGAAATTTTAGGTAAGGTATTACCTGATTATGTTCCCGACCAAAAGCAAACAAAAGCTGTTTCCTACTTCCCGTTTATATCGTGGTTTGCTTTAATTCTTGGTATAATATTAGCCATTGTTTTAGTGCCGACAATTGCTTGTATGCTAATATTTAATGTGTCTAGCGGCGTAATTTCCACCGTCAGTTTTGCTGCCCTGGGTGCAGGCGGTATAATACTAATTATAAAGGCATTAAGTGCTATTCTTAGTTTCAAAACCAACAGCATTGCCATTAACAACGGCAAAATAACCGCCTACTATGGTGGATTTACTAAAAATGTAACAGTGTTTAATACCAAAAATCTTATTGCGGCGGAAAATGTAACTACACCGCTTCGCCAAAAAGCAGGTATCACAAGCCTTGTTATGCACCTTAAAACCAATGCACTTTCAAACGAAGTAAAAGTTCATATTCAAAACACCGCTCTTTCACAAGAATTAGAAAAACTATTAATATTATAATCACAAAAAAAAGAAAGCACTTAGGCGTTGTACCCGTAAGGATACAACGCAGCGATATAAATCCCTTTCGGGATTTTCGATATACCTAACGGTGCGATATAAGGCTGCGCCTTTCGATATGTCCTTCGGACGATATAGATTTATATCATATCGCGTTTACCGCAAGGTAAACATATCGAATTTTACAAAGTAAAATATATCGAATTGCGAAGCAATATATCGCGAATTACCATTCTCAAAAATTCAATGTATTCTCTGTCAGACAGTAAAAAAGGAAGCACGAAATTCGTGCTTCCTTTTAATTTTGTCTTATACCGTAACAAGCAGGGAAAATGTACGGCACATTTCCCAATCTTTAGGAGAACCTAAAACCCTTTTCTAAACAAATATCATCTATTCGATAAATTGGAATTTGTCAGTATTACAACTGCTTAATCTCATTGGCAATCACAGCCACATCCTTTGCGTTTGTATCAATTATAATGGTATCCAATGTTTGATACATCGGTATTCTTGCTATGCTTCTCTCAATTACATCTTCA